>CALWWF010000061.1 GCA_944385165.1 uncultured Oscillospiraceae bacterium | reverse complement strand
ACGAGGCGGACCTCCAGGTGGGGGGCGCCCTCACCAACGCCACCTACGCCGTGGAGGGCGACAAGCTGATGCTCACCAAGGGGGTCACCGGGGTGACCATCGACCGGGAGGCGGCCGAGCCCATGGTGATGGCCGCCATGACCGAAGCGGTGTCCGACGCGATGCAGGGCGGTACCGCCGCGGTGGAGCCGGTGGTGCTCCCCGCCCACGAGACCACCCCTCAGGAGCCCGACTTTGACGCCATGTACCAGGAGCTCCACGCCGAGGCCAAGAGCGCCGAGATCGACCCGGAGACCCTGGAGGTCAGCGACCACGTGGTGGGGGTCGACTTTGATGTGAACCAGGCCAAAACCCTGTTTGACGCGGCGGCGGAGGGGGAAACCGTGGAGATCCCCCTGACCATCACCCAGCCCGAGGAGACCCGCGAGGGCCTGGAAGGGAAATTGTTCCGGGACCTGCTGGGGGAGGGCACCAGCCGGGTGGGCGGCTCCGCCAACCGGAAGAGCAACGTGAAGCTGTCCGCCCAGGCCTGGCAGACCGGCCGGAGCAGCTTTCTGCTCCAGGGCGCGTCCTATCTGTCCCATCAGCTGGGGGCGGAGGATGAGATCGGCCTGACTCTGGCCTGGACCGACGACGGAAAGGCGGAGCTGGAGAAGAAAATGGACGAGGCGGACCTCCAGGTGGGGGGCGCCCTCACCAACGCCACCTATGCCATGGAGGGAGATAAGCTCCTGCTCACCAAGGGGGTCACCGGAGTGACCATCGACCGGGAGGCGGCCGAGCCCATGGTGATGGCCGCCATGACCGAGGCGGTGTCCGACGCGATGCAGGGCGGCTCCGCCGCGGTGGAGCCGGTGGTGCTCCCCGCCCACGAGACCACCCCCCAGGAGCCCGACTTTGACGCTATGTATCAGGAGCTCCACGCCGAGGCCAAGAGCGCCGAGATCGACCCGGAGACCCTGGAGGTCAGCGACCACGTGGTAGGGGTCGACTTTGACGTGAACCAGGCCAAAACCCTGTTTGACGCGGCGGCGGAGGGGGAGACCGTGGAGATCCCCCTGACCATCACCCAGCCCGAGGAGACCAAGGAGGGCCTGGAGGGAAAGCTGTTCCGGGACCTGCTGGGGGAGGGCACCAGCCGGGTGGGCGGCTCCGCCAACCGGAAGAGCAACGTGAAGCTCTCCGCCCAGGCCTGCAACGGGGTGGTGCTCATGCCCGGAGAGATCTTCTCCTATAACAACACCACCGGCAGCCGCACCGCCGACAAGGGCTATCTGGGCGCGCCGGTGTACTCCGGCGGCGCGTCGGTGGAAGGGATCGGCGGCGGCATCTGCCAGACCTCCTCCACCATCTACTACGCCGTGCTCCACACCACCCTGGAGGTGGTGGAGCGCCACGACCACCAGTTCGCCGTGGGCTATGTCCCCGACGGTATGGACGCCACTGTGTGGTACGGCTCCTCGGACTTCCGGTTTAAGAACAACACCAACTACCCGGTGAAGGTGGTCACTGAGAGCTACGATAAAAATGGCAGCCGCTACCTCACCGTGAAGATCTACGGCACCAACGAGACCGGCCGCTACGCCATACCGGAGCGGGTCCAGTACGACTGGGTTTACCCCACCACCCAGTACAAGGCGGACTCCTCCGTTCCCCAGGGTACCACCCGGGTGGACACGGTCCAGAACGCCTACACAGGCCTGAAAACCCACACCTACCGGTATATCTACGAGGCGGACGGCACCCTGGTGGAGAAGCAGAACATGGGGGACAGCAGCTACGACATGCGCCCCAAGACCATCCTCTACAACCCCGCCGACGGCGACCCCAGCGCCCCGGCCTCCACCACGCCGGAGACCCCCAGCACCACCCCCGAGACTCCGGCCACCACACCAGAGGCCCCGGAAACGACTGCACCGGAGACCCCGGCCGTCACTACGCCGGAGACCCCGGCCACAACCCCTGAGACGCCGGCTGAAACCCCGGAGGCATCCGCCCCCGCGCCGGAGTCTTCCAGCACCACCCCCGAGGCCCCTGCGTCCCAGGCCCCGGAATCGGAGCCCAGCCAGGACGCGCAGGCCGCTTAGAGCACATAAATTTCCAAACTACAAAGCAAAGGACCATTCCACCATGTTTCAAGGATTTTCCCAGGGCGCCATTGATTTTCTGTGGGGCGTCCGGTTCAACAACGAGCGGGGCTGGTTTTTGGCCCACAAAGAGGAGTATCTCACCCTGGTAGACCGGCCTCTCCGAGAGCTGGGGGCTCAGGTCCACCAGGCGATGGAGGAGGCCTACCCCAAGCTGGGGCTCAACCTCCACGTCTGCCGCATCTACCGGGACGCCCGGCGGCTCCACGGCCGGGGGCCCTATAAGGACCACTTGTGGTTCACCCTCCAGCGGCCCCAGGAGACGGAGGGCCGCCTGCCCGCCTTCTACTTCGAGATCGCCCCGGAGTACTACAGCTTTGGCATGGGGTGCTATGACCCCACTCCCCTGACCATGGCCAAGCTCCGTGCCCGCATTGACCGGGACCCCAAGCCTTTGGAGCGCCTGGCCCGGAAGCTGAACAAGTCCCCCTTCCAGTTGGAGGGGGAGCTCTATAAGCGGCCCAAGGGAAACCCGGGAGCGTTGCTCTCCCCCTGGTACAACCGAAAAAGCCTGAACATTGGCCGGGACGAGAACTGCGAAGGGATTCTCTTTCAGCCGGAGCTGGCCGGAGCGCTTCTGGAGGGCTTCCGCTTTTTGAAGCCCTACTACGACTACCTCTCCTCCCTGGCCGGCGACCCGCCCCCGGAGCGCATGTGACAAAACAGCGCCCTGTCCCTGGAGATTCCAGGAGACGGGGCGCTGTTTTTTCTGGTGCGGCGGACCGCTCACTTGATGTGATACCCGGCCCGCTCTACCTTCTGGGCGATTACCGCGTCGTCCACCGGCTGGGAGAAGCGCACAGTGAGCAGGCCCCTTTTCAGGTCCACCCGCCCGGCCGCGCCGTGGATGTCGTTGACGGCCTCCTCCACCCGGGCCTTGCAGTGGGCGCAGTGCATCCCCTCCACCTGGAAGGTCCGCTCCCCTATCACATGGGGGAGCTTTTTCTTTTTTGGCCGGTAGCTCCCGCCGCCGCAGCAGCCGCCCTCCCCTTTGAAATGGCGCACGGTGTACCAGACCCCCACCGCCACAGCTACCGCCAGCAGGACAAGAAGAATCGCATTTTCCATCGCTGAAACATTTCCTTTCTTGTAGAGATGGGGATGCGGCCCAAAGGCGCGCATCCCCTTCCCAACTGGATTTATTGGTGTTTTGCTCTGTGTCCGCCACAGGCTCCGCTTCCGCACTGCTTGGCGTAAGGGCAGCCGATGCAAGCCTCTCCCCGCTTCTTGGCCCGGTACAGGTAGAAGAGGACACCGCCGATGATGGCCAGGATAATGGCCGCAACAATCAAGTTCGTCATGACAGTTTACCGGGTGGCAGCCGTGTTGGGGGCGTCCAGACGGTACTCCTCCTGGATGTGCCGGTTGGAGCGGCGGGCCAGCGTGACCACGATGGCAATCATCACCACGATGCCCACCAGGCCGCCGATAGCGGCGGTCACATTCAGGGTTTCAGGCGCGGTGATCAGGGTGCCGATGGTGTACACCAGATAGGCCACGGTGTAGCCGGTGCACAATTGCAAGCCGATGCCGCCCAGCACCCACTTGGTGCTCTTCATCTCAGAGTTCATGGCGCCGATGGCGGCGAAGCAGGGGGGCGTGTACAGGTTGAACATCAGGTAGGCCAGAGCAGCCACCGGGGTGAGGGCGAGGTAGGCGGCCACATCCGCGCCAGCACCCTCTACCATGGCCAGTTCATCCACATTGATGAAGTTCTCCAGCCC
>CALWWF010000060.1 GCA_944385165.1 uncultured Oscillospiraceae bacterium | reverse complement strand
AGAGGCGGGGTTCAGACAATCCAGAAAGTCCTTGTCCCCGCCGTCGGGATCGGGGTCGGAAAACAGGTTGTCGTACAGCCGCACCTGGGCGTCCACAGCGGTGGCGGCGTCCACCCAGTGAATGGTGGCGCCCTTCACCTTCCGGCCGTCGGCGGGGTTGCCTCCGCTACTCTCAGGGTCATAGGTGGCCAGAATCTCGGTGACGTTGCCCGCCTCGTCCTTGACGCAGCCGGTGCAGCGGATGAGGTAGGCCCCCTTCAGGCGGCACTCGGGGCCGTTGGGGTAGAGCCGCTTGTACTTGGGGATGGGGGTCTCCAGAAAGTCCTCGGCCTCCACATACAGGTGGCGGGAGAAGGTGACCTCCCGGGTACCGGCCTGCGGGTCGTTGGGGTTGTTCTCCACCGCAAAGACCTCGGACTTGCCCTCCAGGTAGTTGGTGATGGTCAGCTTTACCGGACGCAGCACCGCCATCACGCGCTGGGCGTGGTCGTTCAGGTCCTCCCGCAGGCAGTGCTCCAAAAAGCCGTACTCCACCACCGAGGGGTTCTTGGCCACCCCGATGCGGTCGCAGAAGTTCCGGATGGAGGCGGGGGTGTAGCCCCGGCGGCGCAGGCCGCACAATGTGGGCATCCGGGGGTCGTCCCAGCCGGAGACGTAGCCCTCCTCCACCAGCTTGCGCAGCTTCCGCTTGGACATGACGGTGTGGTCGATGTTCAGCCGGGCAAACTCGATCTGCCGGGGCTTGGAGGGTACGTCGGTGTGTTCGATGACCCAGTTGTAAAGGGGGCGGTGGTCCTCATACTCCAGAGAGCACAGGGAGTGGGAGATCCCCTCCAGGGCGTCCTGGATGGGGGGGGCGAAGTCGTACATGGGGAAGATGCACCACTTGGTGCCCTGGCGGTGGTGCTCGATGTTCCGGATGCGGTAGAGCACCGGGTCCCGCATGTTGAAGTTGCCGCTCTCCAGGTCGATCTTGGCCCGGAGGGTGTACTTGCCCTCGGGAAACTCCCCGTTCTTCATGCGTTGGAACAGGTCCAGGGACTCCTCGATGGGCCGGTCCCGCCAGGGGGAGCGGGCGGGGGTGTTCACATCGCCCCGGTACTCCTTGAACTGCTCCGGGGTGAGCTCGCACACATAGGCCAGGCCCTTTTTAATCAGGCCGATGGCCAGCTCATAGGTCTTCTCGAAGTAGTCGGAGCCGTAGAAAAAGCGGTCTCCCCAATCAAAGCCCAGCCAGTGGATGTCCTCTTTGATGGCGTCCACAAACTCGGTATCCTCCTTGGCCGGATTGGTGTCATCCATACGCAGGTTGCAGATGCCGCCGAACTTCTCTGCCGAGCCGAAGTCGATGATCAGCGCCTTGCAGTGGCCGATGTGGAGATAGCCGTTGGGCTCGGGCGGGAAACGGGTGTGGACCTGCATCCCGGCGAAGCGCCCGCCGGGGGCGATGTCCTCCGCGATGAACTCGTGGATAAAGTTCTGGCTGGGAGCGGGCTCTCCCTTTTCCGGGAGGCCGGTTTTCAATTCTTCCGCCATAGATTGACCCTCCTGTCTCTTTGGTGGGATATTAACTGGACTATTTTACATCATACAGGGGATCGGATGCAAGGTTTTCTTCGGGATTTCCCAGGAACGGAAGGAGACATCAAGAAAAAAACAAATCCAACCGGTAAAGGCGACGATTCGTCCCTTTACGCATCCCCGGAATCCTGTTATAATAAACAAAAAGCGTGCCGGGCACTCTGCGGAGAAGGTTCGGCGGAGAGGAGAGGGAGACGATGCCCCGGCCACTGATGAAACTGTATCACAGCTATACCAATCTGATGCAGTTTCTGCCTAAAATTCCCCGGAATCTGCTGACCACAGCGCTGTTTTTGTGCATTGCCTACTGCGTCAGCAGTGTGCTGCTTCAGCACACTGGGGCGGAGAACAACTCCGATCTGGTGTTTACCCTGGCGGTGATGTTTATCTCCCTGCTGACAGACGGATACGTCTATGGGATCGCCGCGTCCATCATCGGGGCGTTCTGCATCAACTACTTTTTCATGTTTCCCTTTAATGCCTTCTCCCTGAGCTACTCCGGCTATCCGGTGGCCATGCTCAGCATGACGGCCATCTCGGTGGTGGTGTGCGCCCTTACGTCCCGAGTAAAGCTCCAGGCGATGGAGTCGGCCAAGCGAGAGCAGGACGCCAAGGCCCTCTACGAACTCAATGAAAAGCTCAACCAGGAGAAGGCCGCCATCCAGCTCCAGGCGGACCGGGAGACCATCCGGGGCAACATCCTCCGGGCGGTGTCCCATGACCTGCGCACCCCCCTTACCGCCATCTCCGGCGCGGCGGCGGTGCTCCTGTCCAGCGAGGAGATCGCCTCCTCGGAAAAAAACGCCTCTCTGGTCCGGGACATCAAAAGCGACGCCGACTCCCTGATCGCCATGGTGGAGAACCTGCTCTCCATCACCAAGATCCGGGACGGGGTCATGCCTTTGAACAAGCAGGAGGAACTGTTGGAGGAGGTGGCGGGGGACGCTCTGCTCACCATCCGGCGGCGCTTTCCCGACTATCCGGTCTCCCTGGAGATGTCCGATGACATCCTGTTTCTGCCTATGGAACCCATGCTCATCAAGCAGGTGATCGTCAACCTGCTGGAAAACGCCATCCGCCACTCCGGGGACCGGGAACACATCCGGCTGCTCCTGTTCCGCCGGGAGGACTGGGCGGTGGTGGAGGTGCGGGACCGGGGGAGAGGGATCTCCCCTGAGGTCATGCAGGCCGTCCAGCTCGGCCGCCCGCTGGAGGACAACCTGTTGTCTGGGGATTCCTCCCGGGGCATGGGGATCGGACTGTCGGTTTGTCAAAGTATCATCAAGGCCCACGACGGATTTTTTGCCGCTGAGAACGCCCCGGATGGGGGGGCGGTGTTCCGCTTTGGGCTGCCCATGGAGGAATCAAAGCATGAATGAGAAACGTGTCATCCTGGTCATTGAGGACGAGCGCACCATCAGCAATTTTATCTGCCGTGCGCTCAATGCCAACGACTATAAGTCCATCCCCGCCTTCAGCGGGAAGGAGGGCCTGTCCCTGTTCTTCTCCCACAGCCCGGATCTGGTGCTGCTGGACCTGGGGCTGCCCGACATGGACGGGATGGAGATCTTACAGGAGGTCAGCGGCCTTCCCCAGGAGACGCCGGTGATCATCATCTCCGCCCGGGACCGGGAGTCGGAGAAGGTGAAAGCCCTGGACATGGGGGCGGACGACTACATCGTCAAGCCCTTCGGAGTGTCCGAGATGCTGGCCCGGGTGCGCACCACCCTGCGCCGCTCCGACCGGCTGAAGATGAGCCAGGGCTCCCAGAAGGACGTGTACCACATCAAAGATCTGACCGTGGACATCGCCAAGCACCAGGTGCTGCTCAACGGGGAGGAGATCCACTTCACCCAGAACGAGTTCAAGATCCTGGAGCTTCTGTGTATCCACGCCGGGAAGGTGCTGACCTACGATTTCATCCTGGAGCATGTATGGGGCCCTTACGGCAGCAGCAGCAATCAGATCCTCCGGGTGAACATGGCCAATATCCGCCGCAAGCTGAAAGAAAATCCCTCCGATCCAAAATATGTCCTGACAGAGCTGGGAATCGGCTACCGGATGCTGGAGGACTGAACCGGGGGGCCTTTCCGGCGTTTTTCCGAGCCTCCCTGGCGCCCCGGGGAGAAAGTTTGACGGAAATAAAACCTATTTCCTGGGAAAAACGACAGATTTAGTACTGTTTTCCCAAATAAAAGTCAAATCAAATGGGAGGGGAGGAGCGTTGTTTGTGGAAAATCCCAGTTGACTTTTTGGTAAAACCTGTTACAATACGCTTGAATATTTAGTTAAAATTTTTTAACTAAATATTTGAAGGATTATGACGGAAAAATGAGAGGAGAATTCCTATGTTTGAAAAAGTACGTGACATCATTGTGGATACCTTGAGCTGTGAGATGGAAGACGTTACCATGGAGGCCGATCTGGCCGAGGACCTGGGCGCCGACTCCCTGGACGCCGTGGAGCTGAACATCGCTCTGGAGGAGCAGCTGGGCCTGTCCATCGCCGACGAGGACCGCCCCAACATGAAGACCGTGGGCGACATCGTGCGTTATCTGGAGGCTCTGGAGGGCACGAAGGACTCCGATAACTCCGCCATCTAAAAATTAAACGAGGTGACTGTTCCATGGATCTGGAATCCATTTACGCGCTGATGGAGCGCTTTGAGCGCTCCTCCCTTACCGGACTGGAGCTGGAGCAGAATGGGACTCGCCTGAAGCTGGACAAGACCGTGGCTGTGGCCGCCGCTCCTGCGGCGCCCGTGGCCGCGGTTTCCACCATCCAGCCCACGGCGGCGGCCCCTGCGGCTGAGCCGGCGGCTCAGGAGGAGGGCGAATACATCAAGGCCCCCCTGGTGGGCACCTTCTACACGGCCGCCGGCCCGGATGCCGAGCCCTTTGTGAAGGTAGGCGACCAGGTGAAGAAGGGCCAGACGGTGTGCATCCTGGAGGCCATGAAGATGATGAGCGAGATCCCCGCCCCCATGGACTGCGTGATCGAGGAGATCCTGGTGGAGAACGGAAGTCTGGCGGGCT
>CALWWF010000059.1 GCA_944385165.1 uncultured Oscillospiraceae bacterium | reverse complement strand
CGGTCCAGGCGGCGGTGGCGGCCATGACGGAGGGGTGGGGGAACCCCTCCTCCCGCTACGCCCTGGGGAGCCAGGCGGCATCGGCCGTGAAGGAGCACCGCACCCAGGTGGCCGCCGGCCTGGGCTGTAAGCCGGAGGAGCTCTTTTTCACCTCCTGCGGCACCGAGGGGGACAACTGGGCCATCCAGGGGGCGGTGGAGCTGGGCCGCCGGAAGGGCAGGCACATCATCACCACCGCCTATGAGCACGCAGCGGTGCTGGAGCCCTGCAAGGCCCTGGAGCGGCAGGGGTACGAGGTGACCTACCTCCAGCCCGACCGGGAGGGGAACATCTCCCTAACCGATCTGGAGGCCGCCCTGCGGCCGGACACGGTGCTGGTGTCCATGATGCTGGTGAACAATGAACTGGGGACCGTGCTCCCCGTGGCCCAGGCGGCCAAGCTGGTCCATGAGAAGACCCCCGCCCTGTTCCACTGCGACGGGGTCCAGGGCTTTCTGAAGGTGCCCTTCACCCCCAGAGAGCTGGGGGTGGACCTGTTGAGCGTCAGCGGCCACAAGATCCACGCCCCCAAGGGGATCGGGGCGCTGTACATCCGCAGCGGCCTGAAGTTCCCGCCCCTCATCCGGGGGGGCGGCCAGGAGCACGGCCTGCGCTCAGGTACCGAGGCCACCGCCCAGATCGCTGCCTTCGCCGCGGCGGTGGCGGCGGGGGAGGAGACCTTCTCTGCCGACGCCGCCCGCATGGCCCAGTTAAAGGAGGAGACCTTGTCGCGGCTCACCGCCCAGGTCCCCGGCCTGAAGCGGGTGGGGAGCGGAGCCGTCCCCCACATTTTAGCGGTGACCCTGCCCGGCTACAAAAGCGAGGTGGTGGTGCGCTTTTTAAGCGACCGGGGGATCTGTCTCTCCTCCGGCTCCGCCTGCCATAAGGGAAAGCCCAGCCATGTGTACGCCGCCCTGAAGCTGCCCAAGCCGGAGGTGGACGGGGTGCTGCGCATCAGCTTCTCCTATGACACCACCATGGAGGATGTGGAGGCCCTGGTGGAGGGACTGAAAGCTGCCCAGGAGCAGCTGTTCACCAGTCTCTCGTAAGGAAAGGAAAAGGCCTTCCCCCACCGGGGAGACGGCCTTCTATTCCTTCATCATAATAATGTAGAGAGGAGCGTTCCCATGGAATTTGTGGTTTTGATGGAGAACACCGCCCCGGAGGGCTCCTGCCTGGCGTCGGAGCACGGGCTGTCCCTGTACATCCGATACCGGGGGCATGCCCTGCTGCTGGACGCGGGCTCCTCTGGAAAGTTTGCGGACAACGCCGCCGCCCTGGGAATTGACATGGGGGCGGTGGAACTGGCGGTGCTGTCCCACGGGCACTACGACCACGCCGACGGCCTGCGGCGGTTTTTTGCGGTCAACCATACTGCCAAAGTGTACGCCCGGCCCACGGCGGGGGGCGCATACTTCTCCACCTCCCAGGGGGAGCCCCGGTTCATCGGGGTCCACCGGGATGTCTGGGAGGGGCAGAAGGCGCGCTTTGTCACCCCGGAAGGGCTGACAGAGCTGCTGGAGGGGGTCTGGCTGGTTCCGGAGACCGTCCGCGGCGGCCCCTTTGCCAGCCGGGAGACCAACCTGCTGCGGAAGGTGGGGCGGGACCGGTTCGTGCCCGACGACTTCTCCCACGAGCAGTCCCTGGTCCTGGAGGAGGAGCGGGGACTGGTGGTCTTCAACTCCTGCTCCCACGGGGGGATCGTGAATATTGTCCGGGGGGTGAAGGAGCAGCTCCAAAAGCCGGTGTACGCCGTGGTGGGCGGCCTGCACCTCTATAGCGCCAAGGCCCCCAGCGGCATGAACTGCACTCCTGAGTACGCCCGCGCGGTGGCGGACGCCCTGATGGACGAGGGGGTGGAGAAGGTCTATACCGGCCACTGCACCGGCGCGGCGGCCTTCGCCCTGCTGAAAGAGCGCCTGGGGGAGCGTCTGGAGGCCCTCACCGGGGGGCTGAGGGTGGAGTTGCCCTGAGGACGGAAAATTTTTCGGAAATTTTACTTGCCTTTTTCTTGAATCTTCCATATAATACGCCTATCGCGTCCAAGCGCGAAATTGAACAATGTGCTGCGCAGGCAGCGAAAGGAGATCGAGAAATGAAACAAGCAGTCACTCTGACACTGGCGTCCACCCTGCTGCTGGGCCTTCTGGCCGGCTGCGGAACCACCGGTGGGAACCAGTCCGCCGGGGCGGCAGACACATCCCTTGCGGATGCCTCCAACCAGTCCGTGGAGAGCACGGAGACCGGAAACTTTTCCGATGAGATGAAAATCCCCTACGCCGTCGACCTGTCCCCGGAGGACGGAGCCGACTCGGTGGAGCGGCAGGGCGACCACGCCGACTCCATCTACTTTGCCCACCCGGACTTCTACAATATGGAGTCCACGGATACCCTCACCATCCTCACCAACTTCCGCACCATCCAGCAGACCAGCGAGTGGAGCTGCGGCGTAGCCTCCGTGCTGATGGTCCTGGACTGGTACGACGCCTTGGGCGACTGGAATGAGGAGACGTTGTCTCAGCTGCGCCACTCTCTGGATGGCACCGAGCTGGAGGGCTACCCCGGCACCACCCTGGTGCAGGCGCTGGACATGCTGGACGGCGTCGGCGGCTTTACTTATACCTCTACCCTGGACTGTGAGGATGTGTACAGCGAGTTTACCCTGGACACCATCCAGTCCACCCTGGCCCAGGGCACCCCTATCCTCATCGCCTGGAACGACTGGGGCGGCCACTGGCAGGTCATCATCGGCTATGACAACATGGGCACCGAGACCCAGCAGGACGACGTGATCATCGTGGCCGATCCCTATGACACCACTGACCACAACCAGGACGGCTACGGCATCTACCCCGCCGAGCGGTTCTACTACAACTTCACCATGTACAACCAGTTTACCCAGGAGGAGGGCGGCAATGATATGCTCTTTATCATTGCCCAGCCTGCGGAGTAACCCACCTCTTACTTTTCTTGAAAGAAAAGTAAGCAAAAGAACTTCCTGCGAAACTGCGTTTCGCCTCTTGGTTTTAGGGGACGGGCCTCAGGCCCGCCCCCTTTTGCTTATTCATGAAAATGCTGTAGGGGCGGTTTTTGGCCGCCCGGGTCACGACGCGGGCCGGTCTGGGACCGGCCCCTACGGCGAATCCGGAAAAGGTTCTTAGGATTTCGTAGGGGCGGGTCCTAGACCCGCCTAAAAGCCTTCCCCTGGGGGAAGGTGGCCCCGAAGGGGCCGGATGAGGGGAGCGTCTCAGATTTTGCTTCCTTTCCGTATAAACGCACCATAAGCCTTCCCCCTACAAGGGGGAAGGTGCCGAGCGGAGCGAGGCGGATGAGGGTGCGGTTTTTAGAAGAAGCTGGAACCTGGATATGCACCCTCATCAGTCAGCCTTGCGGCTGACAGCTTCCCTATCCCCTCTGTCTCGCTTCGCTCGACATCTCCCCTTGAAAAGGGGAGTCGGCCCCTTTGAGGGGGAAGCCTTGGCGGGAGCCCCAAGGGGCGCCTCTTGAAAAACAAAAAATAACCGCTTGCGGCTGCGCAAGCGGTTATTTTTTCCCTTCGCTCTCCCGTTTCGACAGATATTGCAATAGGATTGTCTCTATCATATTGGAGAGGGTGCGGTTTTCCTGGGCGGCGTAGG
This sequence comes from uncultured Oscillospiraceae bacterium, assembly GCA_944385165.1. Lineage (GTDB taxonomy): Bacteria > Bacillota > Clostridia > Oscillospirales > Oscillospiraceae > Lawsonibacter. The sequence goes on along the minus strand of CALWWF010000059.1, from coordinate 3,021 downwards.
CCCGGAGTTTCTCCACCATCTCCTCGTCGAAGCGGAAGCTATATACCTTTTTTTCGATGCCCACCGTATCACCTCGCAATAATTTTAGTTGCATTGTATTACAAACGCAAAATTTTCATTGTATTATATAGTAATATAAAGTAAAATATACGAGAGGTGATTGATATGGCGGAATTTTGTCTGGACTGCATGAATGAGATGGAGGGGACCCACTATACGGAGGAGAATGTGGAGCTGGAGATGGACCTGTGCGAGGGCTGCGGCCAGATCAAGCCGGTGGTGGTGGGATTCCGGCGGCGCGGCGCCGCCCGCTGGCGGGAGTGGCTGGTTTCCCGCGTCCAAATCGCCCTGTGGAAGTGGAGCAGCCGCCTTTAAAATCAGGGGGAAAGAAGATCGAATAAATTAGCAATATGCCCGCCTCTCTGCGAAGGGAGGACGGGTGTATTTTTTGCTCATTTGTTTAAAATAAATTCATAAAGTGCCTATTGACAATCCGAGGGGTGGGTGGTACATTATATTTAGCACTCAGGGAGAATGAGTGCTAATACCAAGAAAACAAACCAGGAGGTGAGGGCATGGAGCTGACCAACCGGAAGAAACGGATTTTACGCGCGGTGGTAGAGATCTACATCGCCACCGCCGAGCCTGTGGGCTCCAAGGCCGTGGCCCAGCAGGCCGGGCTGGACATCTCCTCTGCCACCATCCGCAACGAGATGGCCGACCTGACCGAGATGGGATACCTGGAACAGCCCCACACGTCGGCGGGGCGGGTCCCCTCCACCATGGGCTACCGGCTGTACGTCAACGAACTCATGGGGGAGCACCGGCTGACCATGCAGGAGACCCAGCGCATCAACGACGCGCTGAACTTGAAGATGGAGGAGCTGGACCGGGTCATCGACCGGGCGGGCAAGGTGCTCTCCCAGATCAGCGACTATCCCGTCTTTACCGCCGCCGCCCCGAAAAAGCGGGTGACGGTGAAGCGGTACGATCTGCTGATGGTGGAGGAAAACGCCTTCATCGCCGTGGTGATGACCGATAACAGCGTGGTGAAGAACAAGCTGCTGCGGATGCCCGACCAGGTGTCCGACCCCCAGCTGCAAATGCTCTCCACCGTCCTCAACAGCTCCTTTGTGGGCCTGACCCTGGAGGAGATGGAGGACGCCCTGGACCAGATGGAGACCCGCTCCGCCCCCGGCGCATTCCGGCTGATCTCCCTGGTGGTCCAATTCGCCATGGAGGTTTTGAATGAGCAGGCCAGCCAGAACGTCCACACCCTGGGCATCACCCATCTGCTGGAGCACCCGGAGTACAAGAACCTGGACAAAGCCAAGCCCCTGATGAACTATCTGGCGGAGGAGAACGAGGCCTCCAAGCTGCCGGTGACCTTAGAGAATGGACAGAATATGAACATCCTCATCGGGCCGGAGAACGTGAACGAGGCCCTGAAGGACACCAGCGTGGTCATGGCAAGCTATGACATCGGAGATAATATGCGCGGCGTCATCGGCGTGGTGGGACCCACCCGAATGGATTACGCCAAGGTAACGGCCCGCCTGTCCTACTTTGCCGACAGTCTCACCCGGATGTTCGGCAAGGGGGAGCTTCCCCCGGGAGACGCAGGGGAAGACGGGTCCGAGAAGGATTAGAATAGGAGGAGCAATGATCCATGAGTAAGAAAGACAAAAAGCCGGAGGAGACCGTGGAGCAGACCCAGGCTCAGCCGGAGCAGCCCCCCCAGGCCGGCGCTCCTCAGGAGGGGGAGGCCCCCCAGGAGGAGCAGGCCCCTCAGGCCGAGGCTGAGACCGAGGCCCCTGACCCGCTGCTCAGCGAGCTGGAGTCCCTGAAAAACCAGGTGGCCCAGCAGGAGGATAAGTACCTGCGCCTGGCCGCTGAGTACGACAACTACCGCCGGCGCACCGCCAAGGAAAAGGAGTCCATCTGGAGCGACGCCAAGGCGGACGCGGCTGTGGCCTTCCTCCCGGTGTACGACAACCTGGAGCGGGCCCTGAAACAGGACACCGCCGACGAGGCCTATAAAAAGGGCGTGGAGATGACCATGAACCAGCTCAAGTCCGTCCTGGAGAAGCTGGGCATCACCGAGATCGACGCCCTGGGCAAACCCTTTGACCCCGCCCTCCACAACGCGGTAATGCATGTGGAGGACGAGAATTTTGGTGAGAACACTGTGGCGGAGGTCTTCCAGGCCGGCTTTAAGCTGGGGGACAAGGTCATCCGCTTCGCCATGGTCAAGGTGGCCAATTAAACCAAACCCCACACAAGGAGGCTGACATGAAGCATCCCTTTCCCCATCGCAAGCACAGCTGCGCACGGCGGCTGGACCCCGTCACCGCGGGGCTGTTTCTCGCCGCCAGCATGCTGTTCGCCGTTTCCTTTGTGTGTTATTTTCTATCCCTGATCCCCATTCTTTAAATTCGATTCATTCAATACTCAATACTTTTCATCATTGGAGGAACAAGATTATGTCTAAGATCATTGGTATCGACTTAGGTACAACAAATAGCTGCGTGGCCGTTATGGAGGGCGGCGACCCCGTGGTCATCCCCAACGCGGAAGGCAACCGCACCACCCCCTCTGTGGTGGCGTTCACCAAGGATGGCGAGCGTCTGGTGGGCCAGGTGGCCAAGCGCCAGGCCATCACCAACCCCGACCGCACCGTCATCTCCATCAAGCGTGAGATGGGCTCCGACTATAAGGTGACCATCGACGGCAAGAAGTACACCCCCCAGGAGATCAGCGCCATGATCCTTCAGAAGCTGAAGGCGGACGCCGAGGCCTATCTGGGCCAGCCCGTCACCGAGGCGGTCATCACCGTCCCCGCCTACTTCACTGACGCCCAGCGCCAGGCCACCAAGGACGCGGGCAAGATTGCCGGCCTGGATGTGAAGCGTATTATCAACGAGCCCACCGCCGCGGCCCTGGCCTACGGCGTGGACAAGGAGACGGCCCAGAAGGTCATGGTCTACGACCTGGGCGGCGGCACCTTCGATGTGTCCATCC
>CALWWF010000058.1 GCA_944385165.1 uncultured Oscillospiraceae bacterium | reverse complement strand
AGGCCCAAGGGCCTCCCCTACGCAAAACCGAACCTGTTTCGGTTTTCCCGTAGGGGCGACCCTCACGGTCGCCCAAACCGCGGGCCGGTCTGGGACCGGCCCCTACGGCGAACCTACGCCGGTTCCGATGATTTCGTAGGGGCGGGTCCCAGACCCGCCCGCCGTTCCCCCGCCGTTTTGTAGGGGCGCATAGGATGCGCCCGCAAACCTTCCCCCTTCCAGGGGGCCGATTCCCCCTGTCAGGGGGAAATGACCGAAGGCCAAAGGGGGTAGGGACAGGTGCCGAGCGAATGCGAGGCGGATGAGGGTGAGTCCATAAAGAAGGACGCAGAAATTCGATACCCACCCTCATCAGTCAGCCTTTCGGCTGACGGCTTCCCCCTTATAGGGGGAAGCCTTGGCGGGTGCCCCAAGGGGCTCCCCTACGTTTTTTCAAGAACGTGGGCGGAGACCTAAAACCTTGGGCCGGTCAGTGCCCGGCCCCTACGGCGAAATCCCCTCGCCACAGGGGAAAAAACAAAAGCCTTCGGCGGAAAGCAAGGCCGCACACCGGCCTTTGAAGCGCGCGGTATGCCCGGAACCGGGACAGCCGGCTCAAGGACAGTACCCCCGCGGCACACGCGGCGGGCCGCTTAGTGCTGCTCGGTTCCCCGCCTGACACGGTTCACGGAGCCACGTTGCGCGGGACCGGCCTATCATCACTGCTTATCCTGGTCAGACGGCACATCACCCGTCCGGGGGCCGGGATTCATCCCTGCTGTAGCGGGTTGCAGGTACAGGGCACCGCTATCTCCCCAACTAGTGCGGCCTTGCTTTCCGCCGAAAGCAAACATCAGACTGTGCATTATTTTACTATAGTTTCCCCGAATTATCAACTGATTTTTTCACCGAAAACAGGGGGAGGGTGGAAAAGGGGGAGGAAACCTTATATAATAGGAGCGCGAACACAGGGAAGGGATGGAAAATCCGCCCCTGTGGGCTGGATTCGGGGCCGCGCCGGGGGAAACGGCGTGTCTGCACAGCTTCTGTGTCGGGTGGGAGGCCTTGGATCACACAAGAGACAGAAGGAGAGAAATCCAGACATGGAAATCAACGGCGAATCGGTCAACGAGGAGGTCCGCTACGCGGACCTGGGGCTGTCCGAGCCCATTATGAGGGCCCTGGAGAAGAAGGGCTATGAGCAGGCCACCCCCGTCCAGGGGGGCGCCATCCCCTATTTTATGGAGTACAAGGACGTGATCGCCAAGGCCCCCACGGGGACGGGGAAGACCTTTGCCTTCGGCATCCCCATGGTGGAGCACATCGACCCGGAGTCCGCCGACGTGCTGGGCCTGGTGCTGGCCCCCACCCGGGAGCTGGCCATCCAGATCCGAGACGAGCTGCGGGACCTGTGCGCCTTTAAAGAGGGGGTGCGCACCGTGTGCCTGTACGGCGGGCAGCCCATCGACAAGCAGATCACCCAATTGAAAAAGCGGCCCCAGATCGTGGTGGCCACCCCCGGGCGGCTGATGGACCATGTGAAGCGGCGCACCGTCCGTCTGGACAAGGTGGAGACGGTGGTGCTGGACGAGGCGGACCGGATGCTGGACATGGGCTTTATCCGGGACGTGACAAGGATTCTGGACCTGATGCCCCAGCGGAAAAACCTGGGGCTGTTCTCCGCCACCATCTCCCGGGAGGTGATGGACATCTCCTGGGTGTACCAGCGGGACCCGGTGGAGATCACCGTCCGGGCCGACGAGCAGAACAAGCCGGACATCACCCAGTACCGCCTGGAGGTGGACCGGAACCAGAAGGTGGACACCATGCTCCGGCTGATGGAGGCGGGGGGCTATGACCGGGTCATCGCCTTCTGCAACACGAAAAACATGACCGACCGCCTGGCCGGTCTGTTACAGATGCGCGGGGTCATCTGCGAGGCCATCCACGGGGACATCCAGCAGCGGGTGCGGGAGAAGACCCTGCAAAAGTTCCGGGAGGGCAAGCTGCGGGTGCTGGCGGCCACCGACGTGGCGGCCCGGGGGCTGGACATCGACGACGTGGACGCGGTGTTCAACTACGACGTGCCCGACGAGAATGAGTACTACATCCACCGCATCGGCCGCACCGGCCGGGCCAAGCGCCACGGGGCCGCCTTTACTCTGGTGTCCAGCATCACCGAGGGGGTTCGGATGGACGACATCCAGAAAAATACTGGTAACCAGATCCAAAAGGTGCGCCTCAGCGAGCAGGGGCAGCTGGAGCCCCTGCCCGCCAAGGGCTGACCGGCGGGAAGCTCCCGCAGCGGATTCTTTTAGCGGATTTTAATCTTTTTCCCAGGATGGTTTCAATCCTTCCGTAGTATGCTAAACACAACAGCACACGGGCGTCAGCCCCTGGATTTTGGAATGGAGTGAATGAAACATGAAAAAGCTGTATAAAACCGAGGGACCTTATAAAATGGTGGCCGGCGTGTGCGGCGGACTGGGGGAGTACTTCGACATCGACCCCACCCTGGTGCGGGTGGCTTGGGTCATCGCCACGTTTCTCAGCTTCTCCGCGGCGTTCTGGATCTATCTGATCTGCGCCCTGATTATTCCCCGGAAGAGCGACGTGTACCCTGGGTATTAAAGGAAACGCGGACAGGAGGCGGGATATGCTGCACATCCGAACGTCCACCCCTGATGACATCCCCCGCCAGCGGGAGCTGTGGCAGCTGGCCTTTGGGGACGAGGGGACCTATGTGGACAACTTTTACAACACCTATTATAAGCCGGAGCGGATGCTCCTGCTGGAGGAGGACGGGGTGGTCCAGGCCATGACCGCCTGGTTTGACACCACCTTTGTGGTCCCTGGCCGGGGGGAGTACCGGGCCGCCTATCTGTACGCGGTGGCCACCCACCCCCAGGCACGGGGCCGGGGGCTGGCCGGGCGGCTGCTTTCCGGGGCGGACGGGTTCTTCCGGGGCTGGGGCATCCCGGCGGTGACCACCGTGCCGGCGGAGCCCTCCCTCCACCGCTTTTTTGGGAAGAACGGCTTTCGGGAGTGCTTTGTCCATGGGCAGCACTGCCTCCGGCCGGAGGAGCGTAGGGAGACGCCTCCGGGGGCGCCTCCCAAGCTGGAGCATCTGACGGCCGCGGACTATGCGGACCTTCGGGAGGCACGGCTGGCCGGCACGCCCCATATTTCCCTTCCGAAAGAGGCCGTCGCCTATCAGGCGGGGGCCTGCGCCCTGACGCCGGGGGGCGGGCTGTACGCCCTGGAGTGCCCAAACGGGGCGGCGGCGGTGTGCGCCGAGGGAATGGAGAGCGGCCAGCTGCTGGTGAAGGAGCTGCTGTGCCCCCCGGAGGATCTGGAGTGGGTGCTGGGCTGGCTCTCCCCCCTCCTGCCCGGCTGGTCGGGGATCTACCGCACCCCGGAGGGGGACGCCCCCTTCGGGATGCTCAAGTGGCTGCGCCCGGAGCTGGAGGCGGCCTGGGAATGGAGTTGCACCGCCTATCTGGGGCTGGCATTTGACTGAAAACTTGCATACCGATTTCGGATGGTTGGATTTCTCCTTTAGAATCCAACCTATTTTTATGCAATTCGACGAAAACGGACTCGACTTTCTGTGGAAAGAGCCAAAAGCCGGGGGCCTACCACAGTCATTTTGTTGTGGTGACATCCACAAAAAATTTGCTTTACTTCCCGGGTTTTTATGTTATGATTATACATAAGGACGAGCGATGGAGTCCTTTCGGAAGGCTTGAGAAGGAAAATCCGAGCGCAAATTGAAGAGATTCTGTCACAATCTTGGAAAATCGCCACAAAAAATCCATTATAGGAGGAATGTCATCATGAACAAGTACATCGAGCGCGTACTGGCTGAGACCAAGGCGAAGAACGCCAATGAGCCCGAGTTCCTGCAGACAGTTGAGGAGGTCCTCAGCTCTCTGGAGCCCGTGATCGACGCCCACCCCGAGTACGAGAAGGCCGCTCTGCTGGAGCGCATGGTCGAGCCCGAGCGGGTCATCGAGTTCCGCGTCACTTGGGAGGACGACAATCACGTTTGGCACGTCAACCGCGGCTACCGCGTTCAGTACAACGCGGCCCTTGGCCCCTACAAGGGAGGCATCCGCTTTGACCCCTCCGTTAACCTGTCTATCGTGAAGTTCCTGGGCTTTGAGCAGGTCTTCAAGGACGCCATGACCGGCCTGCCCATCGGCGGCGCCAAGGGCGGCTCCGACTTCGATCCTCGCGGCAAGAGCGACGCTGAGGTCATGCGTTTCTGCCAGGCCTTCATCACCGAGCTGTACCGTCACATCGGTCAGGACATCGACTGCCCCGCCGGCGACCTGGGCTGCGGCGGCCGTGAGATCGGTTATATGTATGGCCAGTACCGCCGTATCGTGGGCGCTGCTGAGTTCGGCGCTCTGTCCGGCAAGGCTGTTTGCACCGGCGGCTCCATCCTCCGTCCCGAGGCCACTGGTTACGGTGCTGTGTATTATCTGGTCGAGGCTCTGGCTCACGACGGCGAGTCCATCGAGGGCAAGCGCATCGCCATGTCCGGCTACGGCAACGTGGGCTGGGGCATCATGAAGAAGGCCGCTGAGCTGGGCGCCAAGGTCACCTACTTCGCCGGCCCCGACGGCTATGTCCACGATCCCGATGGCGTGTGCACCGAGGAGAAGCTGAACTTCATTCTGGAGATGCGCGCCAACGATCCTATGCACTGCAAGCCCTATGCTGACAAGTTCGACTGCGAGTTCGTGCCCAACACCAAGTGCTGGGGCGTGAAGGACGTGGACATCTATATGCCCGCCGCCACTCAGAACGACGTCAACATCGAGTGGGCCAAGAAGATCGCCGAGTCCGGTGTTAAGTACTACATCGAGGTCGCCAACATGCCCACCACCAACGACGCTCTGGAGTTCCTGAAGGAGCAGAAGCACATGGTCGTCGCCCCCTCCAAGGCTGT
>CALWWF010000057.1 GCA_944385165.1 uncultured Oscillospiraceae bacterium | reverse complement strand
AGGGCGTGGATTTCATCGCGGTAAACACAGATAAGCAGGCGCTGTCTGTCTCCGCTGCTACTTATAAAATTCAGATCGGTGAGAAGCTCACCAACGGCCAGGGGGCCGGTTCCGACCCGGAGGTGGGCCGCAAGTCCGCCGAGGAGAACCGCAACCAGATCTCCAAGGCGCTGGAGGACGCCGATATGGTGTTCATCACCGCCGGCATGGGGGGCGGCACCGGCACCGGCGCGGCCCCCATCGTGGCCGACATCGCCAAGGAGCTGGGTGTGCTCACCGTGGGTGTGGTGACCAAGCCCTTCCGCTTCGAGGGCATGCGCCGGATGAAGCAGGCCGAGGGGGGCATCGCCGAGCTGCGCAACAAGGTGGACTCCCTGGTCATCATCCCCAACGAGCGCCTGAAGCTGGCCACCGACCAGAAGATCACCATGGTCAACGCCTTCGAGATCGCCGACGACGTGCTGCAGCAGGCGGTCCAGTCCATCTCCGACCTGATCAAGAACACCGGCTTCATCAACCTGGACTTCGCCGACGTGTCCGCCGTCATGAAAGACGCCGGCCGGGCCCACATGGGCGTGGGCCGGGCCGCCGGCAAAAACAAGGCGGAGGAGGCCGCCAAGATGGCCATCTCCAGCCCCCTGCTGGAGACCTCCATCAACGGGGCCAAGGGCGTGCTGATCAACGTCACCGGCTCTATGGACATCGGTCTGGAGGAGGTGGAGACCGCCGCCAATCTGGTGCAGGAGGCCGCCCACCCGGAGGCCAACATCATCTTCGGCGCGGCCTTCGACGACACCCTGGAGGACGAGTTGCGGGTCACCGTCATCGCCACCGGCTTTGACGAGAAGGAGGAGACCGCCGCCGCCCCTGCCGCGGCCGCCCAGACCAAGCCCTTTACCAACGCTGGGGCCAAAGTGGAGCAGCAGCGAGCCGCGGCCCAGACCGCCGTCCCTGGGACAACTGCTCAGAGCGCCCCGGTTCCCGAGGAGGAGAAGCCCGCCGTCAGCGACGACGACTGGGACATCCTGGAACGGATTTTCAGCCGGAAGCGCTGAGATTACCCAAAAATAAGAAGCCCTGGAAGGGAAGGGATCCCTTTCAGGGCTTTTTCGTCCGGAAGGGGGCGGGGCGGCGTGCTGATCTACCTGTCCATGATCCAGGGAGCGGAGGACCGCTCCAAGTTTGAGCGGATCTATGAGCAGTACCGGGACCTGATGTACTGGCGGGCCAGCCAAATCTTAGGCGCCGGACAGGACGCGGAGGACGCGGTCCACGAGGCCTTTGTGCGTATCGCAAACCATATTTCAAAAATTTCTGACCCGGAGTGTCCAAAAACCCGGGCGCTGGTGGTTATTATTGTTGAGAGGATTGCCATCAACGAGTATCGCCGCCGGAAACGCCGGGGCGCGCTCCCCCTGGAGGAGCGCCTTCCCGGCGGGGAAGACCTGGAGGCGGCCTTCGCCCAGGGGAGCGCGGTGGCCCGGGCCATCGCCGCCCTGCCCCAGCGGTACCGGGAGCTGATCTTATTGAAGCACTGGCAGGGGTACTCCGACCGGGAGATCGCCGTCCTGCTGGGCATGACTCAGGGCAACGTGGCCCGCACCCTCCAGCGGGCCAAGGAGAAGCTGCGGGAGACGCTGAAGGACGAGGGGGTGGAGGTATGAGAGACGAGCTGGATGAGCTGCTGGACCGGTACGCCCCGGAGGCGGGGGAGCTGTGGCTCTCTACCCTGCCGGAACAGGCGCCTGTGCACGAATTTCCCCCAAAATTCCGGCGGAAGGTGGAAAAACTGCTGCGCCGCCAGCGCCGGTCCCCCGCCGTCAACGCCGCCCTCCGCTATGCCCGCCGGGCGGCGGCCTTCGTCCTGGTGTTCCTCACCCTGTCCTTCTCCTGCCTGATGGCGGCGGACGCCGCCTTCCGGGAGCGGGTCATCCGGGCGGTGATGGAGGTGTTCCAGGACTTTACCGAGTTTACCTATACCTCGGATTCGCCCGCTCTGGAGGAGCCGGGAAATCTGGTGTTTACCTATCTGCCCAAGGGGATGGAGGAAATCGAAGCATACCGCGAAGACGATGAAATTCACGCTTATTTTTATTTTGATAGGGATAATGGAGATTTCTTTACTTTGGAACAAATCAAGGTGGATGAAAATACAAATAGTCAGCGCTTTTTTGATACCGAGGATGCCAATGTAACGATGGTACAGATTCGTAACAGTGAAGCAATTGGAACTGAAAAAGGCTCAAATTGTACTCTCCATTGGACAGAAGGAAACTTTGTATATACTTTGTCTGGGACGATACCTTTAGATGAATTGATAATGGTTGCAAAAGGAATTCAAATAGGTGGATAAATATTAAATGGCCCAAAGTCTTGTACTGCAAGACTTTGGGCCATTTCTAAATGTAGGCCAAAAATTTTTTTAAAAATTTTCAAAATCGGTGTCCAAAATCGGGTCGCTCGTTGGTTATAGAGAGTAGAAACAAAAGAAAGGATGTGGTTCCCATGTTCCACAAAAAAGAGCTTCTTCCGGTCCTGTGTGTGTCTTTTTGCCTATGTTGTGGGGGAATGATTCCGACAGCATATGCGACGCAGTTACCAACACCCTCTCAACAAGAAGATGTTAGTCCGTATATGCTATATCTTCAGGATTGGGGATGTACATTATCAATTACAAGACAGACGGCATATACATACGCAAGTGTCACAGGGCAGAAAGATATTGTGGACCGTTGCCGTGTTGTGGTCTATCTCCAGGAAAAATTTGGAAGTATTTGGAAGACGGTGGCTACCTGGACCGATGAATCCGACGGTGGACGGGCCTCGGTGTCCGAGACAAAGACAGTGACCGCAGGCAAGACCTATCGGGCCAAAGCAGCGGTGACGGCCTGGTCGGGAGGAACGTCGGAAACAAAGACGATTCTATCGTCTGAACGAAAAGCTTAAAAACATTTAGCAATGACTTGTGTTTGAATGCAGAAAGGAGTATATTGGTTATGAAAAAGCGGTTTATGTCTTTATTGTTGGCAGTGGTCATGGTGTTTGGAGTGGTTTCTCCCAGCTTTGCGGCAGATACGCCTGATAATAGCAATGGGATTGAGCCATTTAACAATCGGTATTATTATGTGTATGAAACAGAACCGACGGGCAAAACAGCTACAATTACAGTTTCAGAAAAAGAGGCAGCAATTAAAGATACAATAAAAGGATTACTATCGAAGGGGATTGCGACCGCATTAGGAAGTTCACTGCCCCCAAGCGAAGCGACGGGTGCGATTACTGCTATCACAGAATCTTTTTTTAAAAATGTTTATGCACAAGAGCCCTTTGCTCGAGCGGGTACTTATAAAATTTCTATGGATAAAAAGTATAAGTATCGTGTTGATCGCTTAGATGAATCTAGACGGTATGTTGAAGATAGTTGGCTGGTTAGTCACTATAAACTCTATCAAAATGGTAAACTTGTGGATTCTTTCACATATCAGCTGAAGATGAAATAAAAATCCTATGCTGACGGTGTGGTATGGAAAAGGGGACAGGTTATTATGATACATCGAGGAAAGCGGCTTTTGGAGGCATTCTTTTTTCTGGTGACCTGTTGTACGACATTTGCTTTGTGGTTTGTGCCTATGGCGTTGCCACTGGAAGTTCTGCTGCTGTTGATTGGTGCTGGTTTGCCGGGAAGGTTTTCAATAGGAGGAGGGCATGCCTGTTGGGATTTCCTTCTCAGAGTACCGTTCTACCATCGGATTGCTGTGGTCCTGCTGATCGTGGTCGCGTTCGTGATTGACTCCGCGATGATTCTCTGGGTTCCGAATGGGGAGCGGTGGATCATGGTAAATGGAGGGCTCACCGCTTACCTGGGGTTGATGGAGCTTATCAACGCCGCACTCTATTTGCTCTATCTGTTTGTACCCAATAAGCTGCCCCTGTCCGGCAAGCGGCCAAAGGAGTAGGAAAAGCCCTGGGATGAACTTCATCCCAGGGCTTTTTGATATGCATAGAGACAGAGCCTACCCCGGCTGCTTTGCCGGCAGGACCAGAGAACGCAGCTTGCTCTTCTTGGGCTCGAACCCCATCTCGGTGATGAGCTTCTGGTCGGGGTCTAAGTACAAATGTTGGCTAAAGCCGTCCAGGATGCCCTGGTGGCCGTCGCACTCCTGAGAGACTTTCGCCTGGGCCAGACCGGGGATATTCAGCAGGCGCAAAAGCATGGCGGTGTGGCTGTCCACGCTCCCGTGCCAGGTCACCAGCCCCAGCAGCTTCTTCCGGTCCAGAGCCAGCACCTCGCTGGGCAGCAGCTCGTCCGAGACCAGAATCGCCGGGCGGTTCCCCAGGGGGTCCGGGGTCTTCTGCCCCAGCAGAAGGCGGATGACCCGGTTGGAGATGTCCCGCAGGTCCGCCCCCCGGGCGGCCATATAGGGGTTGTCCAGGGCGGCAAAGGCGGCGGAAAAGCTGGTCCCAGCCACCTGGACCGCGTATTCCGCGGTGGAATACTGGGTCTGGATGATGGAGAGGATGCTGTCCACAAAGGAGGCGTCCTCCAGCAGCATGGCGTGGATGGCGAAGATGGAGGCGGCCTGGGGCCCCACCATCAAAGCGGCCTGGTCGTAGAGGTCGGCCAGCTGTAAGACGGCCCGGTGCTGGGCGGTTTGGAAGCGCTGGACCTCCTCCTCTGAAGAGCGCTGGGAGAGAGGGGTCAGCTGGAAGGGCTGGCGGCGGTACACCCGAAGCGGCCCAAAGGCGACCTGGTCCAAAATGGATTGTCCCGTTAAAATCTTCATAGGATCACCGCCCCTTCTCAATCGGAAAAATGTTTGGCTGCGTACACGGGCCGGTTTCCGGGCGGAGACCGGCCAAAGGGCGAATCTGCCAGGCGCCTTGTTGTATTTTCGATTATAGTTGTATTTGTGCATTTTGTAAATCGGAAAAAGTGCACAACAAAAAATGTAATATTTTGGAAGAAATCAAGCAAAAGCCAACATCCCGCCTGGTGCGGCAAAAAAAGACCTGGGAAATCGCACAAAATCATGGAGAAAACGGCGCTTTACAGTGCTAAACAGCCGTGCTATAATAATACCAAATCCATCGGCCGCGGCTGGGAAAAAATCCAGAATGCGGCAAATATTTGGGAAAATCGATTTCCAGGAGGTTTTGCGCCATGGTTTCCAAACGTATGCTCGGGCTGGGCACAGCCCGCTCTGTGATCCGGGAGCTGTTTGAGTACGGCAATCAGCGGGCCGCCGTGATCGGCCGGGAGAACGTATATGACTTCTCCCTGGGCAACCCCAGCGTCCCCGCCCCCGACGCGGTGAACGAGACCGCCATCCGCATCCTGAAGGAGCAGCCCGACCTGATCCACGCCTACACCAGCGCCCAGGGAGCCCCTGACGCCCGGCAGCGGTTTGCCGATTCCCTGAACCGGCGCTTCGGCGGGGACTACACCGCCGACCAGTTCTACCTCACCGTGGGCGCGGCGGCCTCCCTGTGCTGCGTGTTCAACGGCCTGACCTGCCCGGAGGACGAGTTTATCGTCTTCGCCCCCTACTTCCCCGAGTACAAGGTGTTTATCGAGGGGGCCGGGGCCAAGATGGTGCTCATCCCCCCGGAGATCGAGCACTTCCAGATCGACTTTGACGCCTTCCAGAAGGCACTCAATCCCCACACCAAGGGCGTGGTGGTGAACAGCCCCAACAACCCCTCCGGCGTGGTGTATTCCCAGGAGACCCTGGAGCGGCTCTCGGAGATCCTGCGGCAGAAGGAGGCGGAGTACGGCCACCCCATCTACCTCATCTCCGACGAGCCCTACCGGGAGATCGTGTTCTCCGGCGTGAAAGCCCCCTGGATCCCCCACCTGTACGACGACACCATCGTGTGCTACTCCTTCAGCAAGTCCCTCTCCCTCCCCGGGGAGCGGCTGGGCTACGTCCTGGTTCCCGGCAAGGTGGCCGACTCCAAGGAGGTCTACGCCGCGGTGGCCGGGGCCGGGCGCTCTTTGGGGTATGTGAACGCCCCCAGCCTGTTCCAGCAGGTGGTCTCCCTGTGCTGCGACATGACCTCGGACCTGTCTGTATACGAGCACAACTGCAAGCTGCTGGTGCCCGCCCTGCGGGAGATGGGCTTCCATGTGGCCGAGCCCGGCGGGGCCTTCTACCTGTTCCCCCGGAGCCTGGAACCCGACGACAAGGCCTTCAGCGAGCGGGCCAAGCAGTTCGATCTGCTGCTGGTGCCCGGCTCCGGCTTCGGCGCTCCCGGCCACTTCCGGCTGGCCTACTGCGTCCAGACCGAGATGATTGAGCGGGCGCTTCCGAAATTTAAAGAATTGGCCGACTCGTATCGTTAAAATCGGCGTAAAATACAGGCAAAGCGGATTGGGTGACAGGCCGCTTTGCCTGATTTTTTTGGGTCTCCGGCGGCTTTTTTCATCGTTTTCCCACTAGTCAAACCCATTAGATTTCTAGTATGATAAGGTCGGTAAAAAAAGAGAGTGAATGAAAAAATTCCCGTAGGAGGAAGGAAAACATGATGAATTTCAGAAAGACGAAGGTGATCTGCACGCTGGGTCCCGCGGTGGACGACGAGGAGATGATCCGCAAGCTGATCCGCGCCGGCATGAACGCCGCCCGGTTCAATTTTTCTCACGGCGACCACGAGGAGCACCTGCAGCGTTTGAATAAGCTCAAGAACGTCCGGGACGCCATGGGCCGCCCGGTGGCCACTATTTTGGACACCAAGGGCCCGGAGATCCGCATCCGCAGTTTCCAGACCAAGTCCATCGCCCTGGAGGCGGGGGCGTCCTTTACCTTGACCACCCGGGAGGTGGAGGGGACGGAGGAGATCGTCTCTGTAACCTATCCCAAGCTGCACGAGGAAGTGGGCCCCGGCCAGGAGATTCTCATCGACGACGGCCTGGTGGCCCTGAAGGTGGAGAAGATCGAGGGCCAGGACATCCGGTGCACCGTGGAGAACGGCGGTTCCCTGTCCGCTAACAAGAGCATCAACATCCCCGGTGTGCACATCCATCTGCCCGCCCTCACCGAGAAGGATGTGAGCGACATCCAGTTCGGCGTGGAGAACGACTTTGACTTCATCGCCGCCTCGTTCGTCCGCCGGGCCGCCGACGTCCAGGCGGTGCGGGAGGTGCTGGACCACTTCGGGGGCCAGGACGTGAAGATCATCGCCAAGATCGAGAACCAGGAGGGCGTGGACCACATCGACGAGATCCTGGCCGCCGCCGACGGCGTGATGGTGGCCCGGGGCGACCTGGGGGTGGAGATCCCCGCGGCCCGGGTGCCCATCCTGCAAAAGCAGATCATCCGCAAGGGCCTGCGCCTGGGCAAGCCGGTGATCACCGCTACCCAGATGCTGGACTCCATGATCCGCAACCCCCGGCCCACCCGGGCTGAGGTGTCCGACGTGGCCAACGCTGTCTTTGACGGCACCAGTTGCGTCATGCTCTCCGGCGAGACCGCCAACGGCCACTACCCCGTGGAGGCCCTGAGCGCCATGGTGGGCATCGTGGAGGAGGCGGAGCAGTCCATCCACTACTGGCGGCGCTTTGAAAAGCGCATGGTGGGGATGTCGGCCTCCAACATTGACGACGCCATCACCCACACCAGCTGCCTGACCGCCAAGGACCTGAATGCCAAGGCCATCCTGGTGGCCACCAGCTCCGGCCGCACCGCCCGGATGATCTGCCGCTTCCGCCCCGCCTGCCCCATTGCCGCCCTCACCATGCATGAGAAGGTGCGCCGCCAGCTGGCCATCTCCTGGGGCGTGATCCCCTTCCTCACCGGGGAGGTCACCTCCACCGACCGGATCTTCTCCATGTCCGTGGAAGTGGCGTTGAAGGAGAAGCTGGTCCAGAACGGCGACGTGGTGGTCATCACCGCCGGTGTGCCTCTGGGCAAGAGCGGCTCCACCAACCTGATCAAGGCCCAGGTCGTCAACGACGAGGACCTGATGTAAGGGCCAGAGGAAAGGTTCCACCAGACCAGCGGCCGCTCGTTTCAGAGCGGCCGCTGTTTTCTTTGCCCTCTCCGGGGTATCCGACGCTCTCCCGGGGCAAGCTATCCGGGAGAGTAAGGGGGAGGGCCCTGGTCCGTCCCCAATTGGGAGAGGAGCGGAAACGATGGAAGAGACGCTGTATTTCGGCGGGCCTATTTTGACCCTGGAGGAACCCCGGTACGCCCAGGCGCTGCTGGTGCGGGACGGGCGGATCGCCTTTGTGGGGGAGCGGGCGGCGGCGGAGGGCCTGGCCGGCCCTGGGACCCGGCGGGTGGACCTGGAGGGCCGGGCCCTGCTGCCCGCCTTTGTGGACGCCCACAGCCACCTGCTGGCCTGCGCCTATGCCCGCCTCCAGGTCCCCCTGGGGGAGTGCGCCAGCTGGGCGGACATTCTCCGGAAACTGTCCGCCCACGTCCGGGACCGGGCCCTCCCGCCCGGGGAGTGGGTGAAGGGGACCGGGTACGATCCCAATGCCTTAAAAGAAGGGGCTCCCCCGGACCGCTTCTGCCTGGACGCGGCCTGCCCCCAAAACCCGGTGGTCATCCAGCACGCCTCCGGCCACAGCGGGGTGTTCAGCACCCTGGCCCTGGAGCGGCTGGGAGTCCTGGAGGATGGGAGCGCTGCCCTGGAGCGGGACAGCGGGGGGAAGCTCACGGGAAGGGGGGAGGAGGCCGCCTTCCTGGCTCTGCTGGGGCGGGTCCCCCTGGAAGGGATGGAGCAGGTGCTCTCGGCCTTTCAGGCGGCCCAGGAGGAGTACGCCTCCCACGGGATCGCCACCGCCCAGGAGGGGCTGCTGAACGCCGCCCTGGCCCCGGCCTATGAGGAAATTTTGCACCGGGGGCTGCTGAAGCTGGATGTGGAGGCCTACGTCCCGCCGGAGGAGTTTGCCGGGCTCCGGGAGCGGTTTTCCGCCCTTCAGCAGACAGCCCCCGGTCGGTTCCGCCTGGCGGGGGAGAAGATCTTCCTGGACGGCTCCCCCCAGAGCCGCACCGCCTGGATGCGGGAGCCCTATTTGGGCGGGGGAGGAGAGGTTGGCGTATCCGCCATGACGGACGGCCAGGTGGAGAAGGCCATGGCCCAGGCCATGGACCGGGGGGTACAGCTGCTGACCCACTGCAACGGGGACCGGGCGGCGGAGCAGTATCTCACCGTCCTGGAGCGGGTGGAGCGGGGAAGGGAACTTTACCGCCCGGTGCTCATCCACGCCCAGCTGCTGGGGAGAGACCAGCTGGAGCAGGTGAAGCGCCTGCATGTGATCCCCTCCTTCTTCCTGGCCCACGTGTACCACTGGGGGGAGGCCCACATGGGGAACCTGGGCCTGGAGCGGGCCAGGGCCATCAGCCCCGCAGGGAGCGCCCTGAAATGGGACATCCCCTTCACCTTCCACCAGGACTCCCCGGTCCTCCCGCCGGACATGGTGGAGACCCTCTGGTGTGCCTGCGTCCGCCGCACCAGGGCGGGCCGGGTGCTGGGGCCGGAGGAGCGGGTCCCCGTGGAGGCGGCCCTCCGGGCGGTGACCTGGAACGGGGCCTTCCAGTACGGCATGGAGGGGGAGAAGGGCTCCCTGAGGGCGGGGAAGCGGGCGGACCTGGTTCTCCTGTCCGGCGACCCCCTGGACACCCGGCCGGAGGAGCTGAAAAACCTCCAGGTGCTGGAGACCGTCAAGGACGGCCGGAGCATCTGGAGGAGATGACATACAAAAAGGAGTGGGATGCCATGCATCAGACCGGAAACCGGCGGGACCGAGGAGGTTCGACGGCGGGGGGCGCGCTGCGGGAGGCCAACCTGGAGCGGGGGATGCCCACCGTACAGGCCGCCCTGAAGCAGCTGGAGTTTGAGCTGCGCCGCAGCCGGGCCCAGGGGTGCGCCGCGTTGAAAATCATCCACGGCTACGGCTCCACCGGGGCCGGGGGCCGCATCCGGGTGGAGGCCCGGGCCTACTTAGCCCGTTTGAAGAACAAGGGCGAGCTTCGGGACGTGATCTGGGGGGAGGACTTCTCCATCTTCAACCCAGCAGTGCTGGCGGCCTTCCGCCGGTGCGGGGCGCTGCGCAAGGACGGGGACCTGGAGCGGCACAACAACGGGATCACGGTGATCCTTCTCTAGCTGCCGCTTGTTCGGAGGCCGCCCGCAGCCGCTCCAGAAGGATGGGGCGCTCATTGGGCAGGTCCCCCACCGCCACCTGGTCCAGCAGGTCCTTCAGCGCCCTCCCGATGTCCGGGCCGGACAGACCGGCGGCCAGGGCGTCCCGGCCATTCACCGCCAGTTCCTGTAAGGTGAGGCAGGGCTTCTGGGCCAAAATTTCCCGGGCCAGCGCCTCCGCCTGGGCGCAGCGGTCCGGGCAGGGGGGAGGGCCGGGGGCGCAGGCCCGCCCGTCCGCCCGCTCCAGCTCCAGCAGGTCGAAGAAGAGCTCCGGCCCCAGCCGCTGGAGCCACCGGCGCACCACCCGGGGGGTGGGCTCCAGCTGTAAGCCGTGGCGGAGGACCAGGGCGGTCATCCGGCTCTGGGTAGCCTTATCCAGCCGCAGGCGGGCGGCGATCTCCTGGGCCTGCCGGGCGCTCTCCTTCTCGTGGCCGTAGAAGTGGCCCACCCCCGCCTCATCCAAAGAGAAGCAGGCGGGCTTCCCCACGTCGTGAAGAAGGGCGGCCAGGCGCAGCACCGGCTCCGGCCGCACCCCGGCCAGGGTTTTCACCGAGTGGGTGTATACGTCGCAGCAGTGGTGGGGATTTTTCTGGTCAAACCCCACCGCCGGGGCGAGCTCCGGGACCACCTGGCACACCCCCTCGGGGAACTCCCCTAAAACCCGCTCCGCCCCGGGGCCGCACAGCAGGCGGAGAAACTCCCCCTGGATGCGCTCCCAGGCCACATAGGAGAGCAGGGGGACGCTGCGCCGAAGGGCGGCGGCGGTCTCCGGGTGGAGGGAGAAGTCCAGCTGGGCGGCCAGCCGCAGCCCCCGGAGCACCCGCAGGGCGTCCTCCTGAAAGCGCCGCTCCGGTTCGCCTACACAGCGCACCAGCCCCCGGGCCAGGTCCTTCTGGCCGCCGAAGGGGTCGATCAGCCCCCGGGGGGTCCAGGCCATGGCGTTGACGGTAAAATCCCGCCGGGCCAGGTCCTCCTCCAGGTGGGAGGTGAAGCGGACAGCGTCCGGGTGGCGGTGGTCGGAGTAGGTCCCCTCCCGGCGGAAGGTGGTCACCTCCACCGGAAGGCCGCCGGAGAGCACCGTGACGGTGCCGTGGGCCAGGCCGGTGGGGACGCACCGCAGCCCGGCGCAGGCGGAGAGGACCTCCTCCGGCCGGGCGGAGGTGGCGGCGTCGTAGTCGTGGGGGGCCCTGCCCAGCAGGGCGTCCCGGACGCAGCCCCCCACCAGTACGGCCTGGTGGCCGGCCTCTTCCAGGCGGCGGAGCACCTCCAGGGCCCGTTCGTCCCAAATCGGCGTCATAGGATTTTCCTCCTTCCCCGCCGTTATACGGCAAAATCGAAATAGTGAAATACGCCGGGAGAGATTCCCCGGCGTATTTTCATATTATTTTATCCCAAAATAGTAAAAAGACAGCCCCACAGGTAGTCCAGATCCTCAAACTGGACGTCGGGGGAGAGGAGAAACACCACCTCGTCCCCATCTTGGGCGGCCTGGATGCCGGCATCCTCCAGGCCTCGGAGCACCTGGCCGGTGTCGTGGCTGGGGAAGCGGGCGCGGAGGACGCCGCGCTCCTCATCGGCGGAGCACACCTCCGGCCCGCCGGGGCCGAAGTCCAGCAGCCGGGCGCGCAGGTGGCGAGTGAGCCGGGCGGTGCGCGCCCGGTCCCCGGAGGGGGGCGCGGGGGTGGTCAGATCCATGTGTCTCATAGTCTCATCTCCAGTGGGACGCTGACGGCGTAGGAGGAATTCTCCAGCCGCAGCAGAAGGGTGGGGAGCACCCGGGCCGACTCTGTGCCGGCATCCAGGGTGAGAAAGGCGCTCTGCACCCAGTCGGGGATCTGCCGGATCATCCGGCTGGCAAAGGCGGAGGCGCCGGTGTCCGCCTCCGGGACGGCGGACACGATCTCGTTCCAGCAGATCCAGCCCTCGCTGCGCAGGGCTGCCCGCTGGCTCTCCGGGACCAGGGCGATGGTGGCGCGGGTGTAGCCCACCCGCTCCAGGGTCTGGTTTCCCTCCTCCAGCAGCTGCCGGGTGGCGGACAGGTTCGCCCCTTCCGCCAGCAGGCCCACGCTGTGGCCGCTGCCCAGGATGCGGTAGAGCAGGTCGTCCTGCCGCTCCAGCTTGTCGGGGGGGAAGAAGAACACCGCCGCCCGGTTTTCGTCCGCCAGGGCGTCCAGAATGTCGGAGAGGGCCTGGTCGTCGTCACAGCGGAAGCCCAGATAGGTGGGGACGCTGCCGGAGGTCTCCGGCTCCTGCTGGATGGGGGGATCGGTGGTCTCCGTTTGGCCGCCGCCGCTGGTGGTGGGGGGGAGCACTCCGGGGGTGGGGGTACTCTGGTTGGCCTGGTTATACTCCCGCAGACGGCGGGCGATGGAGTTGGTGGCCGCGTCGGCAAAATCCTCGTCGCTGAGCACCACGGAACTGCTCTTGATGCGGACGATGTACCCCTCCGGGATGGAGATGATGGAATAGCTCAGCCCGAAGAAGCTGCACACCCGGGCCACCGGGACATACACCCGGCCATTGCGTAAAATAGCCTTCCCGCCCAGGGGCAGCCCGGAGAGGCCGTCGTAGCAGGTGCCGTTGTTCAAATCAAAGGTGAGGAACTGCCGGGTGTTGAACAGGGTGGCCAGACCGGAGGAGCGGTTATAGCTGAAGGAGATGTCGAAGGTGATGCCGGTGGAGTTGCTGCCGTCAAAGACGGAGTAGGGGACGTAGAGCACGCCGCCGGACCAGGTGGGCATGGTGCTGTCGTTGAGGGCTGCCACGCTGTCGTTGATGGCGGTGAAGTAGATGCCCCCCGCCGCCGAGACCGGGCCGGACAGGCCCAGCACCAGGGCCAGCATACACAACAGGGCGGCCAGGCGGCGCAGGTTGAGCTTCAAAGTCAAGGAAGAGACCTCCTTTCCCATGGGGTGGACGGGACGCGTCAGGGCTTGGTGCGGTTGATCTCCCGCACGTCGGTGCGGCCCATGAGATAGTCCAGGCTCACCTGGAAGTAGTCGGCCAGGGCCACCAGGCCGGGGACCTCGGGGTAACTTTCGTCGTATTCATACTGTTGATAGCTGCGCAGCTTCAGGCCGCAGATCTCAGCCATCTCCCGCTGCTTCAGGCCGCGCTCCCGGCGCAGCTCCCGCAGCCGTTCTGAAAATTTTGGCATAAAAACCTCCAGCCCTCTTGACACGCGCAATAAACGCGTATATGATAAAGAAAACGCGTAATAAACGCATATGTGGAGGGACACTGTTATGAGTAGGATCATGCAGGATATTTTTGCAGATAACCCTGGTATCTCAAAAGAAATCTATACATTTTGTAAATCTATTCCGAAATATTGCAAAGCGGAGGGGGAATTCATGGCCATGCAGCAGGAGCTGGAGGAAAAGCTGGGCTTTTCCCAGTCCCAGCGGGTGGAGGAGTGCTTTCTCCGCTATCTGGGGCAAGAGGTACAAGCTTATTATCTCTTTGGTCTGGGCCTTCGTCAAGAGGTACTTTGGGCTTTGGGACTGGAATAAAAAAGGAGATCGGAGACGGGAGAACCCATCTCCGATCCCCTTAAAATTAGTCCTCCTCCAGCGGCACCGGCGCCGGGACCTTGTCCGGGTCGGTGTTGCCATAGGCCTGGGAGATGGCCTCCAGGGCCACCTCCTGGTCGGAGAGAAGGGCGGAGACTTGGTCCAGGCACTTGCCCGCCTTCTCCAGCTTGTCGGCGGCGTGGGAGACGGTGGCCTCCACCTGACTGCGCAGGGCGCCGTACTCCCGCTCCACCTGGCCCAGCCACTGCTCCACGTTCCGGCGCAGCTCCCGGGCCTGGGTGTTGGCCTGGTCCAGAACGGTCTGGGCCCGGCGGTGGGCCTCCAGCTCCACCCCGGCGGTGCGCTCTTTGATGGTCTCATAGGCGCTGGCGTCCGGCTCCAGGGCGTCCACCCGGGCGGTGAGCGCATCCCGCTCCTGCCGCAGGGACTCCAGCTCCTGGGTCTGGGCCCCGGCCTGGGCCTTGCTGTCCTCCAGCTCCTGCTTGAGCTGCTCCAGCTGCTGGTTCAGGCTCTCCCGGTCCCGCTGGAGGATGGAGAGCTGCTCGGCCTGCTGGGAGGACTGCTCAGACAGCTTCCGCCGCTCCTCCTCGCTCTCCTCCAGCTTCTGCTGGAGCTCCTGCTGCCGCTGGGCGTTTTCCGCCGACATCTTCTCTAAAAAATCCAGCACGTCCTGCCGGTTAAAGCCGCCGAAGGCGGCGCTGCGAAATGGATGATCCATGGGGCACCTCGTCTCCGCCCCGCTTCGGGGCATTTTGTCAATATCCGTGTTATTCTACCACACTTTTGGGGGAAATACAATCGCTGTGCCGCCCTCCAGGACCGTTTTTCCGACGGGCGAGAGGAATTTACAGGATGTAATTTTGTGGGTGGATTTCATTGACGGCCCTTTCCGGGGATGATATACTATACTAGTTTCATTTTACATGGAGAGGCGGTAGAGGTATGTGGTGTTCCGACCACTGGAAGGACTATGAACTGATCGACTGCTCCCGGGGGGAGAAGCTGGAGCGCTGGGGGGACCAGCTGCTGGTGCGGCCCGACCCCCAGGCCATCTGGAATACCCCCCGCACCCACCGGGGCTGGAAGCACAACGCGGGGCGGTACGCCCGCTCCTCCAGCGGTGGGGGCCAGTGGCAGAACAAGTCCATGCCCGAGCGGTGGACCGTGCGCTACGGCAGCCTCACCTTTAATATCAAGCCCATGAACTTCAAGCACACCGGTCTCTTTCCCGAGCAGGCCGCCAACTGGGACTGGGCCCAGGAGCAGATCCGCTCCGCCGGGCGGCATATCAATGTGCTCAACCTGTTCGCCTACACCGGCGGGGCCACGGTGGCCTGCGCCGCCGCGGGGGCCAGCGTGTGCCATGTGGACGCGGCGCGGGGGATGGTGTCATGGGCAAGGGAGAACGCCAAGTCCTCCCACCTGGAGGACGCCCCCATCCGCTGGATCGTGGACGACTGCGCCAAGTTCGTGGAGCGGGAGATCCGCCGGGGACGGAAGTACGACGCCATCATTATGGACCCCCCCAGCTATGGCCGGGGCCCCTCCGGGGAGGTGTGGCGGCTGGAGGAGAACCTGTACCCCTTCGTGGAGCTGGTTTCCGGGGTGCTCTCCGACCAGCCCCTGTTTATCATCCTCAACTCCTACACCACCGGCCTGGCTCCCTCGGTGCTCACCTACATCCTGGAGACATTGATTTCCAAGCGGTTCGGCGGGCACACGGTCTCCGACGAGCTGGGACTCCCGGTCACCCAGAGCGGCCTGGTCCTGCCCTGCGGGGCCACTGGCCGCTGGACTTGTAAAAAGAGTGGAGAGTGAGGAGTGGAGAGTGGAGATTTTTGTGTCCGGCAAAGCTGGACCATTTCCAATCATTCGCCTGCGGTGAATTCCATATCTTCACTCGTCACTCTCAACTCTTCACTCTGCCCCAAAGGTGGTTTGTTATGAAAAACTCGATCATCAACGCGGAGGACGTGCGCTTCTCCTATGTGACCGCCGAGGGGGTGGCCCCCATCGTGCTCAACGGGGTGGACCTGGCGGTGGAGGAGGGCTCCTTTGTGGCGGTGCTGGGCCACAACGGGAGCGGCAAGTCCACCCTGGCCAAGCACATGAACGCCATCTTGCTCCCCACTGGGGGAAAGGTGTATGTGGACGGCATCGACACCGCCGACGAGGAGCGGCTGCTGGACATCCGCCGCACGGTGGGCATGGTGTTCCAGAACCCGGACAACCAGATCGTGGCCAACGTGGTGGAGGAGGACGTGGCCTTCGCCCCGGAGAACCTGGGGGTCCCCCCTGCGGAGATCCGGGCGCGGGTGGACAGCGCCCTGAAGGCGGTAGACATGTACGACTACCGGGAGCACGCTCCCCATCTGCTCTCCGGCGGGCAGAAGCAGCGGGTGGCCATCGCCGGGGTCATCGCCATGGCCCCCCGGTGCGTCGTGCTGGACGAGCCCCCCGCCATGCTGGTCCCCACCGGCCGGGCCGTGGTCCTGAAAACCATCAAGGCCCTCAACCGCGCCAGCGGAGTGACGGTGGTGCTCATCACCCACCACATGGACGAGGCCGCCCAGGCCGACCGGCTCATCGTCATG
>CALWWF010000056.1 GCA_944385165.1 uncultured Oscillospiraceae bacterium | reverse complement strand
TCGGCATCACGGCGGGTGCTTCCACGCCCGCGTGGATAATAAAGGAGGTTTGTGACAAAATGAGCGATGAAATCATGGAGATCGAGGAATCCTTTGCTGATATGCTGGAGCAATCGATCAAAACTTTAAATAATGGGGATAAGGTAACGGGTACTGTAGTAGCCATCACGCCTACCGAGATCCAGGTGGATCTGGGCACCAAGCACGCCGGCTACATTCCCGTCTCCGAGCTCACCGACGACCCCACCGTCAAGGTGGAGGATCTGGTGAAGGTGGGCGACGAGATCGAGGCCATCGTGGTCCGGGTCAACGACCAGGAGGGCGTGGTCACCCTGTCCAAGCGCCGTCTGGACGTGGACAAGCACTGGGAGGAGATCGAGTCCGCCCGGGAGAACGAGACCGTTCTGGAGGGCCTGGTCACCGAGGACAACAAGGGCGGCGTCGTGGCCAACGTGAAGGGCATCCGGGTGTTCATCCCCGCCTCTCAGACCGGCCTGCCCCGTGAGACTCCCATGAGCACTCTGGTCAAGCAGAAGGTCCGTCTGGTCATCACCGAGGTCAACCGTGCCCGCCGCCGCGTGGTGGGCTCCATCAGCCGCGTCATCCGCGCCGAGCGGGCCGCCGCCGCTGAGAAGGTCTGGAGTGAGATCGAGGACGGCAAGCACTACACCGGCACCGTGAAGTCCCTGACTTCTTACGGCGCCTTCGTGGACGTGGGCGGCGTGGGCGGCATGGGCCACAGCGCCGAGCTGTCCTGGGGCCGCATCAAGCACCCCTCTGAGGTGGTGAAGGTGGGCGACACGGTGGACGTGTACGTCATCTCCTACGACAAGGACAAGAAGAAGATCTCCCTGGGCATGAAGGACCGCAGCCAGGACCCCTGGACCGTGTTCACCCAGACCTATCAGGTGGGCGACACCGCCAACGTGCGGGTGGTCAAGCTGATGCCCTTCGGCGCCTTTGCCGAGGTGGTGCCCGGCGTGGACGGTCTGATCCACATCTCCCAGATCGCCGACCACCGCATCGACAAGCCCAGCGACGTGCTCGCTGAGGGCGACAAGGTGGACGTGAAGATCACCGACGTGGATATGGAGAACAAGCGGATCTCCCTGTCCATCCGCGCTCTGCTGGAGGAAGCTCCCGCTGAGGAGGAGCCTGCCGAGGACGAGAGCGAGTCTCAGGAGTAATTCCTATTTTTCATGCTGAAGGCGCAGCCGGACTTCCGGCTGCGCTTTTTTTGTGCTCTCCAGCCGGGAATGGAGGAAAAATGTTAAAAAGCCGGAAAGATTTGTGAGAAAAATCTAAAATTCTTGCCAAGAAGGGGAAAACTGGGTATAATATTACTGGAAACTTATACGCATGTGAAACGAAGGCCGAAAAAAGCAAAAATTTAGAAATTAGGAGGTGTCACCGTTGTTTCACATTGGGGAAAAAGTCGTCCACCCGATGCACGGAGCGGGCATTGTAGAGAGTATCGTTCAGAAGAAGGTAAACGGAGTTGTACGGGACTATTATGTGCTCAAGCTCCCGGTTCGGGCGATGGTGGTCATGGTCCCTGTGGAACACTGTGACGAGATCGGCGTGCGGCCCATTGTGGACCGGACCATCGCCGACCGGGTGCTGGAGGAGATGTCCTCCCTCCAGGTGGAGATGACCTCCAATTGGAACCGTCGCTATCGGGAGAACATGGAGCGGCTGAAAAGCGGCGATCTGTTCCAGGTGGCCCAGGTGGTGAAAGGACTGATGCTCCGTGACGTGGACCGGGGACTGTCCACCGGGGAGCGGAAGATGCTCCACTCTGCCAAGCAGATTTTGATCTCTGAGATCGTCATGTGCCAGAGCAGCAGCTATGAGGCGGTGGAGGAGCGCATCAATCAGGCGCTGGCGTAAACAGGAAGCGCGGCGCATAGGATAAGGCAAGCTTATGGGAAAGGGGAGCCGCCGGGCTCCTCTTTTGCAGAGAAGGAGCAGACGCGATGGCAGGATGGCTGGCCCGGCTGGGCCGGAAGCGAAAGGTACATATCTGGTCCGCCGTGGTGGTGGCCGCGGGCAGCGCCACCCGGATGGAGGGCATTGACAAGGCTTTGACCACGCTGGGAGGGCTCCCGGTGCTGGTGCGCACCCTGCGGGTGTTTCAGCAGTGCCCGGACATTGCGGAGATCGTGGTGGTCACCCGGGAGGACCTGCTGGTGGAGGTGGGCCAGCTGTGCCAGGACTTTGCCCTCACTAAGGTGACCAAGGTGGTCAAGGGGGGGCGGGAGCGCATCCACTCGGTCCAAGCGGGTTTAAATGAGGTGCGGGAGGACGCGGAGCTCATCGCCATCCACGACGGAGCCCGGCCCCTGCTGCCCCCGGAGGTGCTGGAGGAGGTCCTCCGAAAGGCCGCCCAGACCGGAGCGGCGGCCCCGGCGGTGCCGGTGACCGACACCATCAAGCGCTGCGAGGACGGTCTGGCGGTGGAGACGGTGGACCGCTCCACCCTGTTTGCCGTCCAGACCCCCCAGGTGTTCCAGGCCGACCTGATCCGGGCGGCGGTGCACAAGGCCCTGGAGGACGGGGAGGTGCTCACCGACGACTGCGCCGCTGTGGAGCGGCTGGGCATGAAGGTGTCCCTCACCCAGGGGAGCCGGGAAAATTTGAAGCTGACCACCCCCTTTGACCTGATCGTAGGCGAGGCGGTGATCGAGGCAAGGGAGTGTGGCGAGCTGTGATGCGCATTGGACACGGCTATGACGTCCACCGTCTGGTGGAGGGCCGGAAGCTGATCTTAGGCGGGGTGGAGGTGCCCCACACCTTGGGGCTGCTGGGCCACTCGGACGCGGACGTGCTCACCCACGCGGTGATGGACGCCCTGCTGGGGGCGGCCGCCCTGGGGGACATCGGGAGACACTTCCCGGACACCGATCCGGCCTACGCCGGGGCGGACAGCTTAAAGCTGCTGGACCATGTGGTGGCGCTTTTGGAGGAGAAGGG
This sequence comes from uncultured Oscillospiraceae bacterium, assembly GCA_944385165.1. Taxonomy (GTDB): domain Bacteria; phylum Bacillota; class Clostridia; order Oscillospirales; family Oscillospiraceae; genus Lawsonibacter. The sequence continues at coordinate 15,590 of CALWWF010000056.1, read as the reverse complement.
CTATGTGGTGGGCAACGTGGACGCCACCATCCTGGCCCAGAGGCCCAAGCTGGCTGCGTATATCGAGCAGATGCGGGACAACCTGGCCGCCCGCATGAACATAGACCGGGGACAGGTGAACGTGAAGGCCACCACGGAGGAGCGCCTGGGCTTCACCGGCGCGGAGGAGGGCATCGCCGCCCACGCCGTCGCATTACTTTTTTTGAAAGAAAAGTAACCCAGCCTGTCGAAAAACCTTGCACTTTAAGATTTCGGAGGGAAAGATAGTGTGAAAGAAAACCGTCAGGGTTGTCTTTCACGTGCAATCAATCCACTTTTCAGAACGTTTTAACGTTCTGAAAAGTGCTGTCAGCTTGTCGAAAAGACTTTTTCGACAAGCTGAGTAACCAAAAGAACTTTCTGCGAAACTGCGTTTCGCCTCTTGGGTTCAAGAGGCGGAGCGCTTTTTTTGCCTTTTTGCGATTTAGGAGGAGAAAAGTGGATGGTTTAGGAAGTCTGAGAAGAGGATGGTCACCGCGCAGGCTCCGGGGGCATACGCTGGGGTTAGGGGAGCGGCGTTTGATCGTGCCGCTTCCCGAGAAAGGAACCGTGCTATGCTCTACTATTTCATCGTCTGCCGCTCCCTGACCTATGCCCAGCGCACCGCCGCCGCGCTGGAGCGGGCGGGGATCACGGCCCATATTCTCCGCTCCCCCAAGAGCATTGCGGGGGAGGGGTGCAGCCATTCGGTAAAGATCTCTCAGCGTCGGCTGGCGGACGCCCTGCGGGTGCTCCACCGGGCCATGCTGGAGCCAAAGCGCATCTTCATCACCGCCGGCGACGGAAGCTATCGGGAGGTGGAGCTGTGATCTATCTGGACAGCGCGGCCACCACCCTGCAAAAACCCCCTGCCGTGGCCCGGGCCAGCGCCTGGGCCATCGACCACTTGGCCAGCCCGGGGCGGGGAGGGCACCGGCCCGCCATGGCCGCGGCGGAGACCGCCTTCGCCTGCCGGGAGGAGGCCGCCGCCCTCTTCGGCGTGTCGGAGCCGGAGCGGGTGGTGTTCACCTTCAACGCCACCCATGGGCTGAACATTGCCCTGAAAACCCTGGTCAAGCCGGGGAGCACGGTGCTCATCTCCGGCTATGAGCACAACGCGGTCACCCGGCCCCTCCACGCCATTCCCAACGTGACCGTCAAAGTTGCGGCCTCCCCGCTCTTTGACCAGAAGGCCGCGCTGGAGGCCTTTGCCCGGGAACTGACGCCGGAGGTGGACGTGGTAGTCTGCACCCATGTGTCCAACGTGTTCGGCTTCGTCCTGCCTATTGAGTCTATCGCCGCCCTGTGCCGCCGCCGGGGCGTGCCCATGGTGGTGGACGCCTCCCAGTCCGCCGGCTGTCTGCCCCTGTCCTTTGACGCCCTTGGGGCGGCGTTCATGGCTATGCCGGGGCACAAGGGGCTCTACGGCCCCCAGGGCACCGGCCTGCTTCTGTGCGGCGCGGAGCCGGTGCCCCTGCTGGAGGGGGGGACAGGGAGCATCTCCCTGAAACAGGAGATGCCGGACTTCCTGCCCGACCGACTGGAGGCGGGCACCCACAACATCGCCGGGATCGCCGGGCTGCTGGAGGGGCTGCGCTTCCTGCGCCGGACGGGGATCGGGAACCTGACCGTCCGGGAGGAGGCCCTCATCCGCCGCATGGGGGAGGGGCTCTCCCGCCTGCCGGGGGTGGAGGTTTTCCTGGCCCCGGCGGGGTCCAAGGCCCAGGCGGGGGTGCTCTCCTTCCGGGCAGAAGGCCGGGACTGCGAGGAGCTGGGGGAGCGGCTGGGCCGGCGGGGCGTGGCGGTGCGGGCCGGCCTCCACTGCGCCCCCCTGGCCCACCAGACGGCGGGGACCCTGGAGAGCGGGACGGTGCGCTCCAGCGTCAGTGCGTTCACCACCCTCCGGGAGGTGGAGGGATTCCTGCGGGTCCTGCGGGGCGTGCTGGTGGGTTTCGGCGAAACATGACGCCGCCGCGATGGAAAAAAGAGCAGACACAGGGGCGGGTCCTGGACCCGCCCCCATCTTTCGTGTCAGGGAAAGGCGTTGGAGCCTGGGGTGCCGCTTCGGAAAATTCACGAAATTTTCATTCTTGGTCTGGGAATTCATGTTGCCATCCCGGTTGGAATATCGTATAATATCTAAGATAGACACATCGTTTCCCAGAGGGGCCGGACAAGCTCCGGCCCGATTTTGGGACAGATCCGTCCGGGCCAGGCAGGAAGGAAGTGGCCGTGTTGTTGGAGACCATCATAAGCTTTATCCAGGAGGAGATCCCTTTTATGTCCACCATTCGGATCTCCGACCTGATCGACATCGGGATCTTGACCTTTGCCATCTACCAGCTGATGTGGATCATGCGCAAGTCCAGCTCTGGCCGGGTGCTCAAGGGCATCCTGGTGCTGATCGTCGCCATGTGGCTGGCTTCCGCCATCCACCTGACCGCCACCAGCTGGGTGCTCAACTATGTGGTGGAACAGGGGATCGTGGTGCTGGTGATCCTGTTCCAGCCGGAGATCCGCCGGGCCCTGGAGCGGATGGGCAGCGGAAAGCTGTCCAGCATGTTTAGCAGCCAGCGCCCTGTCTCCCTCCACGACATGGAGACCGCCATTCGGGAGACGGTGGAGGCCTACACCTCCATGTCCAAGGACAAGGTGGGGGCCCTAATGGTCTTTGAGCGGAAAAATCTGCTGGACGACGTGATCAAGACCGGGACCCCCCTGGACTGCTCGGTGTCCAGCGAGCTGCTGAAGAACCTCTTCTGGAACAAGGCCCCCCTCCACGATGGGGCGGTCATCGTGCGGGAGGGGCGGATCGTGGGCGCGGGCTGTATGCTCCCCCTGTCCGGCAACGTGAATCTCAGCCGGGATCTGGGGATGCGCCACCGGGCGGGCATCGGCATGAGCGAGCACTCCGACGCGGTGGTGGTCATCGTCTCGGAGGAGACCGGCTCCATCTCCGCCGCCATGGGCGGGATGCTCAAGCGGCACCTGGCTCCGGAGACCCTGGAGCGGCTGCTGCGCAACGAGCTGCTGTCCGATCAGCCGGAGGAGGAGAAGAACCTGAACCTGGGCAGCCTGTTGTCCGGGGTGTTCTCCCGTGGGAAAAAGGAGGGGGATGAATGATGGAGCGCCTGAAAGAGAGCCGCTGGGTCTATATCCTTCTCTCGCTGCTGCTGGCCCTGGTCTTCTGGCTGTACGTCCGGGCGACCCAGGACAGCATGACCGACGCCACTATCTACAGCGTGCCGGTGCAGGTCACCGGAACCCGGGTGCTCAACGAGCGGGGACTGACGGTGGCCTCCCTGTCCCGGGACACGGTGAACGTGCGGGTCAACGCCCCGTTCAGCGTGTGGAGCAACCTCAATCGCAATAACGTCACGGTGACGGTGGACGTGTCCACCTGTACCGAGGCGGGAACTTATGAGCTCACCTGCACCCCCCGCCTGCCCACCAATGTGGATACCAACGGGGCCTACTTCCCCTCCGACCAGCCCACCCAGACCATCACGGTGGTGGTGGACACCCTGACCACCGAGACCATGAACGTAGAGGTCCGGCTGGAGGGCAGCGTGGCTGAGGGCTATCAGGCGGGCACGCCGGTGGCCGACCCGGAGACGGTGACCATCAGCGGCACGCCGGAGCAGGTGGCCCGGGTCCGCCGTGTGGTGGCCATTCTGGAGGCGGAGGATCTGGACCAGTCCTTTGCCGGCAGCCTGCCTTTGGTGCTGCTGGACGAGGACGGCAACGAGATCACCGACAGCAACGTGACCCTCAGCGACGACACCGCCTATGTGACCATGACCGTGGGCGTGGTCAAGACGGTGAACCTGACGGTGAACCTGACCCCCGGCGGCGGCGCCACCGCCGACAACGCCCGGGTGGACATCCAGCCCAGCACCATTACCGTGGTGGGCACCCAGGAGGAGCTGTCCGGCCTGACCGAGATCTCCCTGGGCAGCATCGACCTTGCCCAGATCATCGGCACCGAGACCGTTACCATGCCCATCGAGCTCTCTCCCACCCTGGAGAACGCCGACGGGGTGACCGAGGCCCAGGTGACCGTTACCGTGGAGGGGCTGGAGACCCGGTCCTTTGACGTGACCAATATCGAGGTGACCGGCGTGCCGGAGGCCTACCAGGCGGACCTGGTGACCACCACCCGGACCGTGGTGGTCCGGGGCAGCGCCAGCGTGCTGGACCAGATCGACGCCAGCCAGCTGCGCATCGTGGCCGACCTGTCCGACGTGGCGGGCACGGGCATCCGCTCGGTCCCGGCCCGGGTGTATCTGGACGCCAGCAGCGAGGTGGGCGTCATTGGAACCTATACCATCAGCGTCAATATCAGCGAACGATAACCGTATGGAGGCGGCAACACTATGATCCAAAGCGCAATCGTAAAAAAGCAAGTCCGGGAGGGAGTGGTGGAAGTCTCCCTGCTGCGGCAGGTGGAGTGCGGCCTGAGCTGCAACGGCAACTGCGCCGGCTGCATGCAGAAGCCCCAGGGGGAGCTGCTGGCCCTGGCCAGCAATCCCATCGGCGCCAAGCCCGGGGAGCGGGTGGAGGTGGAGCCCGCCGCGGGCCACTCCATCGGATTGTCCGCCCTGGTGTTCGGGGTGCCCTGCATCTTCCTGGCACTGGGTTATATCCTGGGCATGGCCCTGGGTCTGGGGGAGCTGGCCTCGGTGGGGACGGCGGCCATCGGCCTGATCGTGGGGTTCCTGCCCGCCGTGTGGGTCAACCGCTGCCTCACCCGCAGCCAGGCGCCGGAGTTTGTCATTTTGAAGCATCTGGCTTAAAGGGGGCGGGGAGTGTTCGGCTACGTCCGGCCCGTCCGGGATGAACTGAAGTGCCGGGACTTTGATTTGTACCGGGCCACCTACTGCGGCCTGTGCGCCGCCATGCGCCGCCGGTACGGCCTGCTGGCTCCCATGTTTCTCAACTACGACTTCACCTTTCTGGCCCTGCTTCTGGAGGAGCCTCAGGAGAAGTTTGCCCCCTGCCGGGGGCGGTGCCACGCCAATCCCCTTTTGAAGAAGCCCATGTGCCCGGCCTCGCCGGCGCTGGAGGCTGCGGCGGATGAGAGCGTGGTGCTCACCTGGTGGCAGCTGCGGGACAAGGCCGCGGACAGCGGCTTTTTCCGGGGACTCCCGGCCCGGGCGCTGGCGGTCCTGCTGGGTCCTGCCTATCGAAAAGCGGCCCGCCGCCGGCCGGAATTTGACCGGCGGGTGCGGGAGAGCCTGGAGCAGCTTGCCGCCCTGGAGGGGGAGAACTGCCCCTCCATGGACCGGGCGGCGGACACCTTCGCGGTGCTCCTTCAGGCGGCGGCCCCGCCCTCCGGGGAGAAGGGCCGGGACCGGGCCTTGGAACAGCTGCTCTACCATCTGGGACGGTGGATCTACCTCATCGACGCCCAGGACGACCTGGAGGAGGACCGGATTTCCGGGAACTACAACGCCGTGGCCGCCCGCTTCGGACCCCATGGGGACGACGAGGCCATGAAGCGGACCCTGGACCACTCCCTCAATCTGATGGGCTCCGCAGCCCAGTTGGCGGACTTTGGGTGCCGCTGGCCGGTGATTGAAAACATTCTGTATCTGGGTCTCCCGCTGGTGCAGCAGGCGGTATTCGACGGGAGCTGGAGACAGATTCAAAAACAAAAGATATGGAGACACGACACATGAGAGATCCGTACAGCGTATTGGGCGTCAAACCGGACGCCAGCGACCAGGAGGTCAAAAAAGCCTACCGGGAGCTGGCCCGGAAGTACCACCCGGACAACTATGTGGACAACCCCCTGGCTGACCTGGCCGAGGAGAAGATGTAGGAGGTCAACGCGGCCTATGAGGCCATCCAGAAGGAGCGCAGCGGCGGCGGGTCCGGCGGCTACCGGCAGACCTCCTCTTCCTCCTCCGGCGGCTATCAGTATGGCTATCAGCAGCAGCGGCAGAGCTACAGCGGCGGGACCAGCAACCCCACCTACGCCCGGGTGCGCAATCTCATCAATATGGGGGACCTGAACTCCGCCGAGCGGCTGCTTCAGGAGGTGCCCCAGAAAAACGGGGAGTGGTACTTCCTTATGGGGAGCATCGCCTACCGCCGGGGCTGGCTGGACGAGGCCATGCAGAACTATAACCTGGCCGTTCAGATGGACCCGGGAAATATGGAGTACCGCCAGGCCCTGTCCATGATGCAGCGGGGGGGCCAGGCCTACCGCCCCTATGGCAACAGCGGCGGCATGGACTCCCTGGACTGCTGTACCTCCATGCTGTGCCTGAACTGTCTGTGCAACGGGGGAGGCTGCTGATATGAAGTTTACCAGGACGTGGCAGGTGGCCCTGGGCGGCGTGCTGACTGCGGGCAGCCTGGCGGTGCTGTGGCTGGCCTGTGTCGTGCCCTCGGGGCAGCTGGGGGTGACGGCGGCGGCGGGCCTGTTTCCCGTGGGGGCGGTGCTCTCCGCCGGGCGGGGGGCCGGACTGCTGTGCTGGGGGGCGGCCTCGGTGCTGGGGCTGCTGCTTTTGCCGGACAAGGGCGTGGCGCTGATGTACCTGTGCTTTTTGGGCCTCTACCCGGTGGTGAAAAGCCGCCTGGAACAGCTCAAGAGCCGCGCCGCCGAGTGGGCCGGCAAGCTGGCGTGCTTCAACGCGGCGCTGAGCATCCTGTGGTTTGGCTTTCAGGCGCTGTTTCTGCCCGCCCTGCCGGAGTGGATGACCCAGCGGCTGTGGGTGCTCTATGCAGCGGGCAACGTGGTGTTCATCTTGTATGACGTCGCCCTGTCCCGGCTCATCGGCGGGCTCACCGCCCGCCTGCGGCCCCGGCGGATGTGAATGTTACAATGAGGGAGTGACCGAACTTGGTCAAAAGTATGACTGGGTACGGCCGGGCGGAGGAGACCGCCGGAGGCTGTACCATTACCGTAGAGCTGCGCTCGGTGAACAACCGGTATCTGGACTGCAATGTGCGCATCCCCCGGCTCTACCTGTTTGCCGAGGAGGCCATCAAGGCCCGGGTGCAGAAGACCATCTCCCGGGGGAAGGTGGACGTGTTCGTGACCCTGGACAACACCGGGGCGGAGCAGGTGAAGGTGACGGTGAACCGCTCGGTGGCCGACGGCTACTACGCCGCTCTGAAGGAGCTCTCGGAGACCTACGGCCTGTCCGGGGAGATCTCCGTGTCCCTGCTCTCCCGCTTCCCCGATGTGCTCCTTGCGGAGAAGACGGAGGAGGACCTGGAGGGCCGGGCCCAGGAGATCTGCGCCGTGCTGGACCGGGCCCTGGAGGATTTCGACCAGATGCGCACCCGGGAGGGGGCGCGGCTGGAGGCGGACATCCGCTCCCGGGCGGACACCATCCAGGAGCTGGTGGGCCGGGTGGAGGAGCGCTCCCCCCAGACGGTGTCCGAGTACCGGGCCAAGCTGGAGGCGCGGATGAACGAGGTCCTCTCCAACACCCAGCTGGACCCCGCCCGCATCCTCACCGAGGCGGCCATTTTCGCCGACAAGGTGGCCGTGGATGAGGAGACCGTCCGCCTGCGCAGCCACATCGAGCAGCTGCGGGGGATGCTGACCAAGGGGGGCGCCGTGGGTCGGAAGCTGGACTTCCTTATCCAGGAGTTCAACCGGGAGGCCAACACCATCGGCTCCAAGTGCAGCGATTTGGAAGTTGCCCGCCATGTGGTGGACATCAAGGCGGAGATCGAGAAGATCCGGGAGCAGGTCCAGAATGTGGAATAAGGGGGCGGCGGCGTGAAGCTTATCAACATCGGATTTGGAAACATGATCTCCGCCGGCCGGCTCATTGCCATTGTCAGCCCGGACTCCGCCCCCATCAAGCGCATGGTACAGGAGGCCCGGGAGCGGGGCGTGCTCATTGACGCCAGCTACGGCCGGAGGACCCGGGCGGTGCTGGTGATGGACAACGACCATCTGGTCCTGTCCGCCCTTCAGCCGGAGACGGTGGCCAACCGCCTGGCCGGGGAGAAGGATCTGGGAGAGGAGGAAGGAGAATGACACGAAAGAAAGAGCGGGGACAGCTGATCGTTTTGTCCGGCCCCTCAGGGGTGGGCAAGAGCACGGTGATCGCCGAGCTATTGGGTCAGCGGCAGAACATTTATTTCTCCGTGTCCTACACCACCCGCCAGCCCCGGGTGGGGGAACAGGACGGGGTGAACTATAACTTTGTCACCCGGGCGGAGTTTGAGCGGATGATTGCCGACGGCGAGCTTTTGGAGTACGCGGAGTATGTGGACAACTACTACGGCACCTCTCTGAAGCTCATCCAGGAGAAACTGGCGGCGGGGATCGACGTGCTCTTGGACATCGAGGTGCAGGGGGCGGCCAAGGTCCGCGCCCGCTGTCCGGACGCCCTGTTTATCTTCATCATCCCACCATCCTTTGAGGAGCTCTCCCGCCGGCTGCACCGGCGGAACACGGACAGCGAGGACGTGATCGCCGGCCGGCTGAAGAAGGCCCGGCAGGAGTTTCGGGAGATCCCCAAGTACGACTATCTGGTCATCAACGACAAGGTGTCCAACGCGGTGGAGGAGATCTCCTCCATTCTCACCGCGGCGGAGTGCCGGGTCCCCAACCGCAGCCAGATACTGGCGCAATTTGCTTGATTTTAGGAAGAGAAGGAGTTTTGCCCTATGATGCTGTATCCCGCTATGAAGGACCTTTTGAAGAAGGTGCCCAGCCGCTATAAGCTGGTGAACGTGGTGGCCCACCGGGCCCGGGAGATCGCCGGTGAGGCGGAGCTGGCCGGAGAGCCTCTGGACGAGAAGCCGGTGAGCATTGCCATCCAGGAGGTGGCCGACGGCAAGCTGGACGACCAGCTGGCGGCCATAAACCAGATGGACCCCAACCAGGCTCTGTAAACAGCACCGGGGGAGAGGAGAGACCGAGACGCCGTGGCATACACAATAGCCAAGGTGGCGGTGGCCAAGGCGATCTACGCCATCGACAAGCCCTACGACTACCGGGTCCCCCGGGAGCTGGAGGACCGGCTCAAGCCCGGGATGCGGGTGCTGGTCCCCTTTGGAAGCGGAAACCGGGGTTCGGACGGCATCGTCCTGGCCCTGCTCCGGGAGGAACCGGCTTCGGGCCTGAAGGACGTCATCGCCGCCCTGGACCAGGAGCCGGTGCTGGATCACTCGCTTCTTCAGCTGGCCCTGTGGATGCGGGAGCGGTACTTCTGCACCGTCTACGACGCCGTGAAGGCCATGCTCCCGGCGGGGCTCTACTACGCCCTGCGGGACTGCGTCGCCCTGGCGGACGGGGTGGACCGGGAGGCGGCTTATGCCGCCGCCGGCAGCTCCGCCGCCGCCCGGCAGCTGGTTGAGCTTCTGCTCTCCTGGGGCGGACAGGGGGATATGGAGCAGATCCGCACCGCCTTCGGGGCCAAGGACCCGGAGAGCGCCATCCGCACCCTGGTGGAGCGGGGGGCGGCCCGGCGGGTCACCAGCGCCCAGCGGGGGATCGGAGATAAGAAGGAGAAGTTGGCGGTGCTGGCGATGCCGGCGGAGGAGGCCATGGCCCGGGTCACTCCCCGCCGCAGGACGGCGCCGCTGCGCTATTCTGTGACGGAGCTGCTGTGCCAGCTGGAGGCCGCTCCGGCCAAGGAGCTGTGCTACTTTACCGGTGCCTCCATGCCCACCATCAGATCCCTGGAGAAGAGCGGGATTTTGACTCTGGAGGAACAGGAGGTCTTTCGCCGCCCCCCTCTGGAGGAGGTGGAGCCGGCGGGCCCCATCGTGCTCAACCAGGAGCAGGAGCGGGCGTTTCAGGGGTTAACCGCCCTGAGCCGGGCGGGGAAAGCCGCCGCGGCCCTGCTCTACGGGGTGACGGGGAGCGGCAAGACCCAGGTGTACCTGCGGCTGATCCAGGAGACCCTGGAGCGTGGGAAGACCGCCTTGTTCCTGGTGCCGGAGATCGCCCTGACCCCCCAGCTGCTGCGCATCTTCGCCGCCCACTTTGGGGAGAAGGTGGCGGTACTCCACAGCTCCCTGCGGGCGGGGGAGCGCTATGACGAGTGGAAGCGCATCCGCCGGGGGGAGGCCCCGGTGGTCATCGGCACCCGCTCGGCGGTGTTCGCCCCCCTGTCCCATCTGGGCCTCATCATCCTGGACGAGGAGCAGGAGGCCAGCTACAAGTCGGAGAACAACCCCCGCTACCACGCCCGGGACGTGGCCAAATACCGCTGCGTCCAGGAGAAGGCCCTGCTGGTGCTGGGCTCCGCCACCCCCTCGGTAGAGACCATGTACGCCGCCCAGAGCGGCAGCTGCCACTGCTTCACCCTGCGCCAGCGGTACAACCAGAAGGCGCTGCCCCAGGTCCACATCGTGGACATGAAAGAGGAGCTGCGCTCGGGGAACGGAACCTCCATCAGCCGGGCGCTGCGCCAGGAGCTGGAGGAGAACCTGGTGCGGGGGGAGCAGTCCATTTTGTTCCTCAACCGCCGGGGAGCCAACCGGATGGTGTCCTGCGGGGAGTGCGGCTATGTGCCCGAGTGCCCCCGGTGCTCGGTGAAGCTCACCTACCACTCCGCCAACCACCGGCTCATGTGCCACTACTGCGGCTACTCAGAGGCCCTGCCTGCCGCCTGTCCCAAGTGCGGCGGCGGGCTGAACTTCATCGGCGTGGGCACCCAGAAGGTCCAGGAGGAGCTCCAGGAGCTCTTCCCCCAGACCCCCATCCTGCGCATGGACACGGACACGGTCAGCGCTTCCCGGTCCCACGAGGCCATTCTGGAGGAGTTCCGGGAGCAGAAGGCCCCCATTCTGGTGGGCACCCAGATGGTAGCCAAGGGGCTGGATTTTGAGAACGTCACCTTGGTGGGGGTGATCCTGGCGGACCAGTCGTTGTTTGTGGACGACTTCCGGGCGGGGGAGCGCACCTTCTCCCTGCTCACCCAGGTGGTGGGCCGGGCGGGCCGGGGGGAAAAGGCGGGCCGGGCCCTGATCCAGACCTTTACCCCGGAGCACGACGTGATCCGGTTCTCCGCCCGCCAGGACTACGACAACTTCTACCGCACGGAGATCCAGCTGCGGCAGCTGCGCCAGGAGCCGCCCTTTCGGGATATTTTCCTGATCACCGCCTCGGGAGCCAGCGAGTCCGCCGTGCTCCGCTCCTGCGTCCGGTTCCGTCAGGGATTGGAGGAGGCCCTGCGCCGGCAGGCGGACCGGGCCTGGCAGCTCCTTGGGCCCGCGCCGGCCCCGGTGGCCAAGGTCAACAACCGCTACCGCTACCGCCTGACGCTGACCGCCCCAAACCGCCGTCCTCTCCGTTTGCTGCTGGCCCAGCTTCTGCGGGAGGCCCATAAGGACAAAGAGAATAAAGGGATTGCCCTTTATGTAGACGTCAATCCCTATTGACCTGCCTCCGCGGATGGATGACCGCGGAGAAACAATGTAAGGAGGAGAAGGCATGGCCATTCGCACGATTTTGACGGAGGGAGACCCAGCTTTGAGCAAGGTGTGCCATCCGGTGACCCAGTTTGACCAGAAGCTCTGGGACCTGCTGGACGATTTAAAGGAGACGCTGGAGGACGCCCACGGCGCGGGACTGGCGGCCCCTCAGGTGGGGATTTTGCGCCGGGCGGTCATCGTGATGAACGAGGACTTTGAGCCGGTCGAACTGGTGAACCCGGAGATCATCGCCCAGAAGGGGGAGCAGAACGGCCTGGAGGGCTGCCTGTCCGTCCCCGGGCTCTGGGGCTATGTGAAGCGGCCGGAGTGGGTGAAGGTCCGGGCCTTTGACCGGAATGGGAAGGAGTTTGAGGTGGAGGGCACCGGCATGACCGCCCGCTGCTTCTGTCACGAGCTGGCCCACCTGGACGGCCATCTGTACACCGAGCTCACCGACCGCCTCTACACCACCGAGGAGCTGGACGAGCTGGAGGAGCAGGAGGACGAGCAGGAATGAGGATCGTGTTTATGGGCACGCCGGAGTTTGCCGTCCCCTCCCTGGAGGGGCTGATCCAGGCGGGGCACCAGGTGTGCGGCGTGTTCTGCCAGCCGGACAAGCCGGTGGGGCGGCACCAGAATAAGCTCCAGGCCCCCCCGGTGAAGCAGACGGCGGTGAAGCACGGGATTCCGGTGTTCCAGCCCACCAAGCTGCGGGACGGGACCGCTCTGGAGCAGCTGAAAGAACTGGACCCGGAGCTCATCGTGGTGGCGGCCTATGGCCGCATCCTGCCTGACGACATTCTGGCCCTGCCCCCGAAGGGGTGCATCAACGTCCACTCGTCCCTGCTGCCCAAGTACCGGGGGGCCGCCCCCATCAACTGGGCGGTGATCAACGGGGAGGAGGAGACCGGGGTGACCATCATGGATATGGCCACAGAGCTGGACGCGGGGGACATCATCGCCCAGGCGTCCACCCCCATCGACCCGGACGAGACGGTGGAGACCCTCCACGACCGCCTGGCGGCGCTGGGGGGCGAGCTGCTGGTGAAGACGGTGGCCGATCTGGCCGCCGGGACCGCCAGCCGGACCCCGCAGGACGAGAGCCAGGTCACCTTTGCCCCGCTGCTCTCCCGGGCCCTGTCCCCCATCGACTGGAACAAGTCTGCCAGGGACATCCACAACCAGGTGCGGGGGCTGGTGCCCTGGCCCGCCACGTCCACGGATATTTTAAACGGCGAGACGGTGAAGGTGTTCGCCGTCCAGGAGACGGGGGAGAGTGCCGGCGGGAAAGCCCCCGGCGCCGTCCTGTCCGCCGGGAAAGAGGGAATCGCCGTGGCCTGCGGAGATGGCAAGGTACTTCGCATTACAGAGCTCCAGGCCCCCGGCTCCCGGCGTATGTCCGCCGCTGCCTACCTCCTCGGCCACCCACTTTCTTTGTAAAGAAAGTGGGCAAAGAAACTTTCTGCGAAACTGCGTTTCGCCTCTGCGGTTGGATAGAGCGAGGAGGAGGAATGGTCCGAATGTGCGTTTGAAGGAAGTTTCAGCGAGAGCCGGCTTCCCCGTCGCCGGGGGGCCGGCTTTGGCGGGTGGGAAGACTCAAATTGAGAGGAAGGGAGTGGGAGAAATGCTGGAAAAGCTGGCGGCCATCGAGGCCAAGTATAGTCAGATCGAAGCCCGCCTGGCCGTCCCGGAGACCTACAGCGATCCGCAGCAGGTGGCCCGGCTGAATAAAGAGCAGAATGAGCTCGCTCCCGTGGTGGAAACCTACCGCCAGTATCAGAAGGCCCAGGCCCGGAAGGAGGAGTCGGAGGCGCTGCTCTCCGACCCGGAGATGAAGGAGCTGGCCCAGGAGGAGTTTTTGCAGGCCAAGGCGGAGCTGGAGCGGCTGGAGCAGGAGCTCCAGATCCTGCTGCTCCCCAAAGACCCCAACGACCACAAAAACGTCATCATGGAGATCCGCGCCGGGGTGGGCGGGGAGGAGGCGGCGCTGTTCGCCCACTCCCTGTACCGGATGTACTCCATGTACGCCGAGAGCCGCCGCTGGAAGACGGAAGTCAACAGCGTCAACGAAACGGAGCTGGGCGGCGTGAAGGAGATCTCCTTTACCATTGAGGGGGACGGCGTCTACTCCCGCCTGAAGTATGAAAGCGGGGTCCACCGGGTCCAGCGGGTGCCGGAGACCGAGTCCGGCGGCCGGGTCCACACCTCCACCGCCACGGTGGCGGTGCTGCCCGAGATGGAGGAGGTGGAGGTCCAGCTCAATCCGGCGGATGTGGAGATGCAGGTGTTCCGCGCCTCCGGGGCGGGGGGCCAGCATGTAAATAAGACCTCTTCGGCGGTGCGCCTCATCCACAAGCCCACCGGCATGGTGGTGGAGTGCCAGCAGGAGCGCAGCCAGTTCCAGAACCGGGACAAGGCCATGCGCATCTTGGCCTCCCGGCTGTATGAGGCGGAGCAGGAGAAGATCTCAGGGGAATTCACCGCCGAGCGCCGCAGCCAGGTGGGTACCGGGATGCGCAATGAGCGCATCCGCACCTATAATTTCCCCCAGGGCCGGGTGACCGACCACCGCATCGGCTTGACGCTGTACAAAATTGAGAGTATCATGGACGGCGGCCTGGACGAGATCATCGACGCTCTGGCCGCCGCCAGCCAGGCCGAGCGCCTCAAGTCGGAACACTTTCAGTAAACCTGTGTTTTCCCATGGGTTTCTGAAAAAGCAAAACGGATCAGCAAAGAAAAATTGTCAATTGTCCATTGTCCATTGTCCATTGTCAATTGAAAAGATTGGAGCGAGAGAGTATGGACCTCTATATTCACTATAAGGAGCTGCCCCAGGGCAAGGAGTTGGCCGACGTGATCGGCGAGCTCAACGAGGTGCTGGACGAGCACGGCGCCGTGTGCGGCGGCATCGCCGGGAGCCGGATCGATCTGGACCTGGAGGACGAGCGGATCAACCCCAAGTACGCCCAGATCGCCGTGAAAAACTACCTCCAGCGGGCGGGGTTTCCCAAGGAGACCGCCATTGAGATCGGCGGCATGGAGATCGGCATCTACGAGTGAGGGTTGTCTTCCATGTATTCCTATGTGATCTTTGACCTGGACGGCACCCTTCTGAACACCATCGACGACCTGGCGGACACGGGCAACCATGTGTGCGCCCTCCACGGCTGGAGTGTCCACTCCGTGGAGGAGTATAAGCGGATGGTGGGCAACGGCATTCCGAAGCTGGTGGAGCGCTTTGCTCCGCCGGGGACGGACCAGGCCACTCTGGACCAGGCCTATGAGGAGTTTATGGACTGGTACGGCGTGCACAAGGAGGACAAGACCGCCCCCTACCCGGGGATGCGGGAGACCGCTCTGGCCCTGAAGGAGGCGGGGGTGTCCATCGCGGTGCTGTCCAACAAGGCCGACGAGATGGCCGGCCCGGTGGTGGAGGCCTATTACCCCGGGGTGTTCCCTCTGGTCCAGGGGGCCCTGCCCGGTCTGCCCACCAAGCCGGACCCTACTCTGCTCCATAAGCTCATGGAGCGGATGGGGGCGGTCCCGGAGGAGACCCTCTTCGTGGGGGACAGCAACGTGGACATCCGCACGGCGAAAAACGGGAATTTGACCAGCTGCGGGGTGCTGTGGGGCTTCCGCTCCCGGCAGGAGCTGGAGGCGGAGGGGGCCGATTTTTTAGCCCGCTCCCCCCAGGAGCTGAAACGGCTGGTTTTAGAAGGAAAGCAGTAGGGGAGGGACACAGTTGGAGACCAAGCATTTGACCGCTCAGGATGTGGAGCAGGCGGCGGAGCTTCTCCGCTCCGGCGGCCTGGTGGGCATCCCCACCGAGACGGTGTACGGCCTGGGGGCCAACGGCCTGGACCCAGAGGCGGTGGCTCATATTTTTGAGGCCAAGGGCCGCCCCCAGGACAATCCCCTCATTCTCCACATCCCCTCGGCGGAGCACCTGGAGCGGTACTGTCAGGACATCCCGGAGACGGCTTACGCCCTGGCGGAGCGCTTCTGGCCCGGCCCGCTGACCATGATTTTAAAGCGGAAGCCCATTGTCCCCGACGTGGTGACGGCGGGGCTGGACACGGTGGGGATGCGCTGTCCCTCCCATCCGGTGTGCCACGCCATCCTGGCGGCGGCGGACGTGCCGGTGGCGGCCCCCTCCGGGAACACCTCCGGGC
>CALWWF010000055.1 GCA_944385165.1 uncultured Oscillospiraceae bacterium | reverse complement strand
ATGGCGGGCAAGAGCACCTATATGCGCCAGGTGGCTCTGATCGTCCTCATGGCCCAGATGGGCTCCTTCGTCCCCGCCAAGTCCGCCCACATTGGGGTGGTGGACCGGGTGTTCACCCGCATCGGGGCCAGCGACGACCTGTCCGCCGGCCAGTCCACCTTCATGGTGGAGATGACCGAGGTGGCCGCCCTGCTGAAAAACGCCACTCCAAAGTCCCTGCTCATCCTGGACGAGATCGGCCGGGGCACCTCCACCTATGACGGCATGGCCATCGCCCGGGCGGTGCTGGAGTACTGCGCCGACCCAAAGCGCCTGGGGTGCAAGACCCTGTTTGCCACCCACTACCACGAGCTCACCGCCCTGGAGGGGGAGATCCCCGGGGTAAAAAACTACAACATCGCCGCCAAAAAGCGGGGGGGCGACCTGATCTTCCTGCGAAAGATCGTCCGGGGCGGGGCAGACCAGAGTTACGGCATCGAGGTGGCCAAGCTGGCCGGCGTCCCCGACCGGGTCATCAAGCGGGCCCGGGCCATCCTGGAGGAGCTGGAGAACGGCGGAATGCAGAATGCAGAAGGCAGAGGGCAGAATGCCCCTCAGGAGCAGGTCTCCCTTATGGATTTAGGGGGGCAGAAGGTGCTGCAAAAGCTGCGGATGACCGATGTGAACATCCTCTCCCCCATCGAGGCGCTGAATTTGCTGGCGGAGCTGAAACAGGATTTGAACGAGGCATAACAGACAATATTTATATAGAAAGAATGGGTGAGGATTATGTCAAGTTTACCCGAGGGATTCAATTCCACAGATACGCAAGATGATGAGCTCCAACACGATCTAGAGGTCCTGAGAAAGACGTATCATCTATCTATTCAGCCGGCAAAAGATTGGGACAAAGAGAAAGAGCAATTTTTTGAGGTCAATTCGGACTTGACAGCCCGTTTATTGGGAGCTATGCAGCCTTTGAATGGGCTTTTATCAAACCAAGCAATTATGAAGTCGTTTGAAGGAGCGGTTAAATTTGTGGTCCCTGCGAATCTTCCGGCAAACGCGCAACTTCTTGCGGCGACTAAATTGGGGTCGAACACTTTTTATGGAGATTATTACACCGTCATGCCAAATGGGGCGTATCGATTTGTGGGAAAGGGTGGCTTTGAGCCGTTTGATGCTAAGACAGCTAATTTTGTACAGTTGACAAGCACTGTTTTTGCCATTGCCTCCATCGCAACACAACAGTATTTTTTGAAGCGGATTGATGATAAGTTGGAAAAGATTCAAAAAACCACTCGAGATATTTTGCAGTTTTTGGAACTTGACAAGCGGACACACCTACAGTCCCAGGACAGCTTTTTGGCAGAATTATACCACAATGCGGCCAAGATTATTGATTGCCCCATACAGCGGCAGGCATCTGTAACAACTGTACAGAATATCCGAATGGAAGCGCAAGCGGCAGTGCTGTTCTATCAGGCACGGGCGGAAGAACATGCCGCACCAGAGGCCAAAGAAAATTCAAAGCAAATGCAGGAGCGGCTGGAGAAGGTCGCCACGAACATTCAATTTTATTGGTATTCACTTCAAATTTATTGCCGTGCAACTGTGTTGGAACTAATATTGACGGGAAATGAAGACCACGACTACTTGCAGCGTATAAAACAAGATTTGCTGCGTCGGTGTGCCGAGTTTCAGAGTTGTGTTCGGCAATGGAATCAGAATGAAAAAGAGCGTATACAAACCATTGGGGCCAATAATCTAAGTGTTCTTTTAGCGAAAACTGCCGAAATTGCCGGCGCAATGGCCGTGGGTGCAGGAGCTTGGGCAGCTATCAGCGCGGCGGAGAAAGAACTGCCTCTTGACATGGATACAGCGGCTAAATTGAAAATAACCGCCTCATGTAGCATGGCCGGATTTGCATATCAAGCTATTGACAGTACAGTACAACGGCATGACCAGCAGGCACAGAATCGGAAAGAGGCGTGGGAAAAGTATTGCTTGCAGACGCGACAATATTCCCAGGCAGAAGAGTTGACGTCCATTGCAAACAGTGTGGAGATTCTAGATCAGTTACATCACTCAAATAGGGAATTTGTTCTCTATCAGAATAAGCTTTATCTGAAAGACGTATGGTCCGAAGAAAAGGATGCCCGTGAATGTTTGGAGACATGAAAATACCCGGAAATTGAGTGCGGCGTACCGTGAACAACATACGCTGTCACGCTATCGGAAAAGAGAAGGTGAACCCATTGCCCCGCCGCTACCTTGACCGCATCTACTTAAGAGAACCCGTCCCCAAGGACAGCTATCTGGCGGCCCTCCCGGCGGTGCAGGCCCTGGGGGACCGGGAGCACCCCCTCCGCTTCCCGGCGGACGTGACCTTCCTGGTGGGGGAGAACGGCACGGGGAAGTCCACTCTCCTGGAGGCCATCGCCGTCGCCTGCGGCTTCAACGCCGAGGGGGGCACCCGGAACTTTGACTTCTCCACCCGGGAGACCCACTCCCCCCTCCACGAGTACCTGACCGTGGGCCGGACGGCCTACCCCCGGGACGGCTTTTTCCTCCGGGCAGAGAGCTTCTACAACGTGGCCACCAACATCGACGAGATGGACGAGACGCCCGGGATCGGGGCCCGCTTGATCGACAGTTACGGCGGGGTGTCCCTCCACCAGCAGTCCCACGGGGAGAGTTTCCTGGCCCTGGTGAAAAACCGCTTCGGGGGCAAGGGCCTCTACCTGCTGGACGAACCGGAGGCCGCCCTGTCCCCCACCCGGCAGATGTCCCTGCTGGTGCTCATGCGCAGCCTGGTGGAGCGGGACTCCCAGTTCGTCATCGCCACCCACTCCCCCATTTTAATGGCCTACCCGGGGGCGTGCATCTACCAGCTGTCCCAGGACGGCATCCGAAAGACCGCCTACCGGGACACGGAGCACTACCAGATCACCCGCCGGTTTTTAGAGGCCCCGGAGCGGATGCTCCAGTTGCTGTTTCAGGAGGACTAGAGGGAGGAGATTTTCGCGGGCGGGGGTCTGGGACCCGCCCCTACGAAATGCCAGGAATCGTTTCGAGTTCGCCGTAGGGGCTGGTCCCAGACCGGCCCGCGGGCGGCCACATGGACCGCCCCTACGGTGGAAAACGGAGCGGGAACGTTGGCTCAGAAAACTCAGGCGCGGAGGTTGAACCGCAGCGATTCTAAATTTTGCAAACCCAGGCCCCCGGTGGGGCCGGATTGAATTGCGGAAAGCCACTCCGATTTTGCGCGCCGGAAATTCAGCAACATCAAACAGGAGGGCGTCCTCCGCAATGGGGGTCCGGGGCGTGGACGAATATGGGCACGCAAGTGCCCATCCTGAGTCCACCCCCGGTGGCGTTTTGCCTTCTTTTTCGCCATGGAAAAAGAAGGTCGCCGCCATCTCCGCGCTAAGAGCCGCCGCTGTGCGGCGGTTGCGCTCCGAAACGCGCCTGCGGGCGCAGGCAGGCGGCAAAATCCTCTCCAGCCCCAGCAAAAAGCGCCCCTCTCCGGCGGACATTTAACCTTAGTCGGAAATCCCCGGATTTTCTGTAAATATTCCGTAAATTTGTTGGCTCTGCGCTGGAAAACCCATGGAAATCAAGGAGAAAACAATCGACTTTTCCGGCCAAATGTGTTACACTGAACATAGAAAAAGAACCCTGCCCGAACCTGGAGGTACCCCATGCCCAACATTCAAGTGTTAGATCCCCATGTGGCCGACCTGATCGCCGCCGGCGAGGTGGTGGAGCGGCCCGCGTCCGTGGCCAAAGAGCTGATGGAAAACGCCATCGACGCGGGGGCCGGCGCGGTGACGGTGGAGATCGCCCACGGCGGCATGACCTTCCTGCGGGTGACCGACGACGGCTGCGGCATCCCGGCGGAGCAGCTGAAGACCGCCTTCCTCCGCCACGCCACCAGCAAGCTGCGCACCGCCTATGACCTGGAGGCCATCGGCACCCTGGGCTTCCGGGGGGAGGCCCTGGCGGCCATCTCCGCGGTGTCCCGGGTGGAGGTGATGACCCGCACCAAGGACAGCCCCCTGGGGGCCTCCCTGACCCTGGAGGGGGGGCGTGCCCGGCCAGGTGGAGGAGGCGGGCTGCCCCCTGGGCACCACCATGGTGGTGCGGGACCTGTTCTACAACACCCCGGCGCGGCTGAAATTCATGAAGAAGGACGCCACAGAGGGGGCCGCCGTGTTCTCGGCGGTCCAGCGGGAGGCCCTGTCCCACCCGGAGGTGAGCGTGAAGTTCATCCGGGACGGGAAACAGGAGCTGCTCACCCCCGGAGACGGGCAGCTCCAGTCGGCGGTGTACGCGGTGCTGGGCCGGGAGCTGGCCCTGGGGCTGACGGGGGTGAACGGTTCCGGGGAGGATATGGCGGTCACCGGCTTTGTCTCCCTGCCCGCCTGTTGCCGGGCCAGCCGGAACTGGCAGTTCTTCTTTGTCAACGGCCGGCAGATCAAGTCCCGGCTGATGATGGCCGCCCTGGAGGAGGCCTACAAGAACCAGAAGATGGTGGGCAAGTTCCCCGCCTGCGTCCTCCACTTGGAGATGAAGCGCAGCGCCGTGGACGTGAACGTCCACCCGGCCAAGACCGAGGTGAAGTTCGGCAGCGAGCGGGCGGTGTTCAACGCGGTGTACCACGCGGTCCTCTCCGCCCTGGAGCGGGACCACAGCCGCCCCGCCGCGGTGCTGGAGCAGCCCAAGCGCCCCGCGGACCCCAGGGCGCCCCGCCCTTCCGCCTTTCAGACCCTCACCCCGGAGCAGTTCAAGACCCGCCTGGCGGTGTCCGACTCCGCCCGGCCCGCCCCCCGCACGCCGGTGTGGAGCGGCCCCCTCCGCCGGCCCACCGCCCCCCGTCTGAAAGAGACCGCTAACCCTGTCCCGGCGGCGGGTACAGACAAATCCGTTTCGGCGGAAAGGGAAACTACTTGTCAAACCAGACTGGATGAGAAGCCTAAGCCAGTGGAACAAATTGTGGACGGTGTGGAAAACCGTGTGGAAAAGGTGGAAAACGTCCGCGTACAGGAGACAGTCCCCCCGAAAAAGGTACACCAGAATGATACAGCACCCCAATTCGACCCGATTCCGCCCCAGGGGCCGGCCCCGGAGCCGGAGGAGGCCCCCTGGCGGCTGGCCGGAGAGGTGCTGAATACCTACATCATCGTGGAGCAGGGGGACAAAATCCTCTTCATCGACAAGCACGCCGCCCACGAGCGGATGAACTTTGACCGGATGAAGGCGGAGGGGTACGACCCCATGGCCCAGACCCTCCTCTCCCCCCAGGTATGCCGCCTCTCCCCGGAGGAGCACGCCGCCCTCCTCTCCCACCTGCCCCTGCTGGAGGAGTTCGGCTTCGGGGTGGAGGACTTCGGCGGCGGGGCCCTCGTCGTCCGCCAGGCCCCCTTCGACGTGGACGCGGGGGACATCGAGGCCACCCTCACCGAGATCGCCCAGAAGCTGCTCACCACCGGCTCCGCAGACCCCGCCGCCGCGCGGGATGAGCTTTTGCACACCATGGCCTGCAAGGCCGCCATCAAGGGCGGCTGGAAGACCAGCCCCCAGGAGCTGGAGCGGGTGGCCCGGGCGGTGATGACGGGGAAAGTCAAATATTGCCCCCACGGACGGCCGGTGGCAATAGAGCTGACGCGGAAGCAGCTGGAAAAACAGTTCAAGCGCAGCTGAAACAATTTGAGAAGATACTTTTGAGTTGGACGGTGAAATCCCAGAGATCGAGAGAGAGGAAACCATATCCGGCAGCTGTGTCTGCCCCGAAGGACAACCAAACATAGAACCCCATCCCGCGCAGCGGTTAGGCTGGCAGCTTCTTCAAAAATGCCGGTGAGAGACAACTGCAAAAGATCGGATTCCCGCGTGTCCCGCCCGCTGGGCGGGGGAAAAGGAGGAATCTCCCATGATGGTTCGGAACGACGGTTTATCCCTAAAAACCAAGCGGCGTACTGCGCGCGGATTCGGGGATGGGGCGGCCCTCCCCTCTGCCCGCCTGGTCCCCGGGGGGAAGGGGGGCGGGGAGGCATGAACTGGAACGACAGCCTCTATTGGTATTGGCGGGAGCGGGGCGGAGAATTCTTCGCCTCCGGCGCCCAGAAGGACAGCGGGGTGCTCTTTTTGGACTGGCTGAAAGGCGGCCCGGCCTTCATTCAATGCGAGTCGGTTCCCGCCCTGGACGGGCGGCTGCGCCGGGAGATCGCCGTCACCCTCCGGGCCAGCCTGGAGCGCTCCTACTCCCTCACCGTACAGAAAGAGCGCCTGTTCCGAGAGGACGGCGGCCCGGCCCACCCGGAGGCCGGCGACGGGGTGCCGGAGCTCACCGCCTGGCGCAGCGTGCGCAGCAGCGACCCCAGCCAGACCCCCTACTTTCTCCAGAACCGCCGCCTGCAAAAACTCCTCCGTGCGGACCCGGAGGCCTGGCTCCAGATCAGCCCCATACAGGCCGGCTCCCTGGAGCACCTGGTGTCCGCCCGGAAGGACGCCAAGGATCTGGAGGACGAGGTGGACGCCCGGGGCCGGGCGGTGGGCCGGGACGTGCCCAACCAGCGCAGGCTGTACGCCCAGAGCAGCTTCCGGGAGCAGATGGACGACCTGGTGGATCTGGTCCAGACCGCCCGGGACGAGGTGAACCTGTGGCCCAGGGGGGACCGAACAACAAAGAAAAACAAGGGTGAGGGAGCATGAGCTGGAACGACTGCCTCTTCTGGTACGCCCAGGAGGAGGGCGGGGTCTACTTTGGCCGCGACAAAGAGGAAAACGAGGGGGTCCTGCTGCTGGAGGACCCCAAGGGCCCCATCCTGATCTGTACCAAAGTGACCTCCAGCAGCCAATACGGGACCTACCGGGATGTGTGCGCCGGGGTGCGGGTGGAGCTGGAGCGCCCCTACACCCTGCGCATCAAGAGGGAGAGCGCCCTGCGGGGCGGGATGAACACGGTGCTGGACGGCCTGGAGCGGGGCGCGCGGATGCTGGGCCGGAAGGCGGACCTGACCCCGGACTACGGGGCGCCGGAGATCGCCGGGGAGCGGGGCATCCACACCAACGAGCCGGAGTTTACCCGCTGGGTGCTCCAGAGCCGGGAGCTGCGCGCCCTGTTGGAGGCCTGGCCCGACTACCAGCTCCGGGTGGACCCCATGGGACCCCAGGGCCCGGACCACCTGGTGGAGGCCCGGGTGGCCTTGGAGCGCGGCCTGAATCTCTTTGACGACCTGGACCGGTACGGCCGGTCCCTGGATCTGGAGGCGGAGAAGACGGCATACCGCGCCAGCCGCTTCTCTGAGCAGCTGAACGCCCTGGTAGGGCTGGCAAAGGCCGCTCGGGACGGGGTGACCGCCTGGCCCATGCCCATGCAGCAGCCGTGAGGTTTCCTTCCCCCAAGGCTTCCCCCTGGTAGGGGGCCGACTCCCCTTGTCAAGGGGAGATGTCGAGCGCAGCGAGACAGAGGGGATAGGGAAGCTGTCAGCCGGAAGGCTGACTGATGAGGGTGCGTATCTTGGTTTCATCTCCTTCTGACAACCGTCCCCTCATCCGGCCCTTCGGGCCACCTTCCCCCCTGAGGGGGGAAGGCATATGGTGCGTTTATCCGAGAAGAACACAAAACCTGGTACCGTTCCCCTCATCCGTCTGGCCTTCGGCCAGACACCTTTCCCCAGGGGAAGGCAATTTCGCACCGGGAGCGTTGGCTCGGCAAACCCAGGCGCGTTTGTTGAACCGCAGCAGGGACAAATTTTTGCAAACCCAGGGCCCAGTGGCCCGGAATGAATGGCACGCAAGCACTCCTGGCTTTGCGCGCCGGAAATATTGCAGCACAAAACAGGAGCGCGTCCCCCGTAATGGGGGTTCTAGGGGGAATTTAACATGGAGAACGAGGCGGAAGCCGAAGTTCGACTTTGTAAATTCCCCTAGCGTCTTTTGGTTCCTTTTCCACGTGGAAAAGGAACCCGCCCATAGGGCGGAACCCTACTCCACCCGCCGCAACAGCGGCGAAATTCTCCCGAAAAAATCCCCTCCCCCCTGGACTTTCTCATAGGCGGTGATACAATGTCATCTAAGGCAAAAAAAATACTGGTGATCGTGGGCCCCACCGCCTCGGGGAAGACCCGGCTGGCGGTGGAGCTGGCCAAGGAGCACAACGGCGAAGTGGTGTCCGCGGACTCCATGCAGATCTACCGGGGGATGGATATCGGCACCGCCAAGCCCACGGCGGAGGAGATGGGGGGGATCCCCCACCACATGATCGACGTGGCCGACCCCTGGGAGGACTTCTCGGTGGCCCGGTATGTGGCCATGGCCGCCGCCTGTGTGGACAATATTTTATCCCGGGGCAAGCTGCCCATCCTGGCCGGAGGGACGGGGCTGTATGTGGACTCCCTGCTCTCCGGGCGCACCTTCGCCGCCTTCGCCCCGGACAGCCCCCTGCGGGGGGAGCTGGAGGCGGAGCTGGCGCAGCGGGGCGGGGAGGCCATGCTGGAAGAGCTCTCCAAGGTGGACCCGGAGTCCGCCCAGCGCCTCCACCCCAACGACCACAAGCGCATCGTCCGGGCCCTGGAGGTGTACCGCTCCACAGGCAAGACCATCTCAGAGCACAACCGGGAGACCCGGGCCCTCCCGCCCCGGTATGAGGCCGTCACCATCGGACTGAACTTCCGGGACCGGGGGGATCTCTGGGCGCGCATCGACCAGCGTGTGGACCAGATGGCCGCCGCCGGGCTGGAGGGTGAGGTGCGCTCCCTATTGGCCTCCGGCCTGCCCAGGACCTGCACCGCCATGCAGGCCATCGGCTACAAGGAGTTCGTGGCCGCCGTGGAGGGGGAGCTTTCCTGGCGGGAGGCGGAGGAGCTGGTGAAGCTGCGCTCCCGGCAGTACGCCAAGCGGCAGCTCACCTGGTTTAAGCGCAATCGGGACACCCACTGGCTGCTCTGGGATAGAAATCCAGATTTTGGGAATACCCGACGGCGTTCGACGGAAATTTTAAGGGAATTTGGGTTAGGATAGAGGCACTTCCAGCGCGGCCAAGGCCGTGCGACAGAAAAAAGGAGTGCTACATAATGCAGAAACCAAACAACCTCCAGGAGGTCTTCCTGACCCAGGTCCGCCGGGACCGCCGCCCCGTCACCATGTTCCTGATGAACGGGTTTCAGATGCGGGGCTATGTCACCGGCTTTGACGCGTTCACCGTGGTCCTGACCACCGACGGCAAGCAGCAGGTGGTCTATAAACACGCCATTTCCACCATTGTCCCCGAGCGTCCGGTCCCCCTGACCTCCGGCGCGGAGGAGCGCCCGGAAGAGGGGCGGTGACCGCCTGAAACGCGGGCCGCCCCGGGCAGAAAGAGAGAGATTCCATGAAGCAAGGCAGACCCCTGATCACCTTTGTCATCGTATTTCTGGCGGCCGTTCTGGCCTGCTACCTCCTTTCCTACGCCTGGAGGATCTTTCAGGACCCCTTCACCACCACCTTCGCCTACGAGTATGAGCTCAACGACAGCGTGGAGGCGGAGGGGCTTCTGGTCCGGGACGAGCAGGTGCTCTCCGGGAGCCAGGGGATCCTGGAGGTGACCCGGGGAGAGGGGGAGCAGGTGGGCGCGGGCCAGACGGTGGCCCTGGTCTACCGGGACGACCAGGCCCAGCAGGCCCAGGAGCAGCAGGAGGCTCTGGCCATGGAGATCACCCAGCTGCGCTACGCCATCGGCCAGAGCGGGGACATCAACTCAGTGGCCCAGATCGACGAGGATATCCTCCAGGGGCTGGTGTCCCTGCGCAGCTCCTCCGCTCTGAGCGACTACAGCGCCCTGGAGGAGCAGGTGCTCGCCGTCAAGGGCGGGGTGCTCCGCCGGGAGTACACCTACGGGGCGGAGCTGACGGCGGAGGACTTGAACGCCCGCCTGTCCGACCTGACCGGCCAGTACAGCGCCCTGCAAAGCCAGACCTACAGCGCCGTCACCCAGATCACCGCCCCCCAGGCGGGCACCTTCTCCGCCCTGGTGGACGGGTACGAGGGACTGGTGAACCCGGAGACGGTGCTTCAGCTCACCCCCTCCGGCCTGACCGGCCTGCTCCGTCAGGTCCCCGGCGGGGACCCCTCCGCCGCGGGCAAACTCATCACCTCCAAGGAGTGGTACTTCGCTGCCCTGGTCACCCAGGAGGAGGGGGAGCGCCTGGCAGAGCTGCCGGTCCCCGAGGGGGAGGACTACCCCCAGGTCACCCTCCGCTTTGCCAGTGACTTTGCCCAGGACGTCCCCGCCCAGATCCTCCAGGTGGGTCCGGCGGAAAACGGACAGGCGGTGGCGGTCCTGTCCGCCGACCGGTACCTGGAGCAGACCACCCTTCTGCGCCGGCAGACTGCGGAGCTGGTCTTCCACAGCTACGCCGGACTGCGGGTGCCCAAGGCCGCCCTGCGCATTCAGACCCAGACCCAGACCGACAAGGAGACCGGCGAGAGCGTGGAGACCAACACCACCGGCGTGTACGCCGTGGTGTCCGGCCGGCTGGAGTTCAAGCCGGTGACCATCCTGTCCGAGGGGGACAGCTTCTATGTGGTCCAGCCCGCCCAGGAGGGCAGCCGCGCCCTGCGCAGCGGGGACGAGGTGGTGGTGCAGGGCACCGATTTGTACGACGGGAAACTGGTCACAGAGTTTTAAGATGAGGCCGGCGGGGGTTTCTCTCCCCCGCCGGTTCCTGTTTTTCAGAGCCGGAGCGGGCCCGTCCCGCCGGAAGTTTTTTCAGATTATTCCAAAATTTCGTATTTGGCTTGCAATCCGGCGGAAAAATGCATAAACTATAACATGGACCTTTAAGAGAAAGAAGGAAACCACCATGTCCATTCAAGAGAACGTAGCCGCGGTCAAGGCCAAGATCGCCGCCGCCGCGGAGGCGGCGGGACGGGAAGCGGGGGAGATCACCCTGTGCGCCGCCACCAAGGTGCAGACAGACGACACCATCCGCGCGGCCATTGCGGCGGGGATCACCGTGTGCGGGGAGAACCGGGTGCAGGAGCTGACCGCCCACCTGGCGGCGGACGCCTACCGGGGGGCGCAGGTCCACTTCATCGGCCACCTCCAGACCAACAAGGTCAAGCAGGTGGTGGGGAAGGTGGCCCTGATCCACTCGGTGGACTCGGAGCACCTGCTACGGGCCATCCAGACCCAGGCGGCCAAGCAGGGGCTGGTCCAGGACATCCTGCTGGAGGTGAACATCGCCGGGGAGGAGAGCAAAGGGGGCTGCACCCCCCAAGAGGCCCGGCAGCTGGCCCAGCTGGCCCAGGAGCTGGAGAACGTGCGCCTGCGGGGGCTGATGGCCATCCCCCCTATCGCCCCGGAGCCGGGGGCCAACCGCCCGTTTTTTGCGGCCATGCGACAGCTTTTTGTTGACATAAAGGAAAAAATGGCCCATAATCAAAGTAATATGGATTGCCTGTCCATGGGCATGAGCGGCGACTATCCCGACGCCATTGCCGAGGGCGCCACCCTGGTCCGGGTGGGCACCGCGCTGTTCGGCCCACGTCCCCCCGTGCGCAAGGGGTGACCGGACCGGGACCAGGAACGCTACGCCAGAGAAGAGAGGGTTTTTGCCATGGGTTTTTTGGATGAATTCAAGCGTCTGGCTCACCCCTACGAGGATGAGGACGAGGACGACTATGAGGACGACTTCGACGCCTCTCCCCGGCCCATCGAGCGCCGGGAGCGGGACCGTGACCGGGATCGCGACCGGGACCGCTTCTCCCGCAGCGAGCCGTCTTACGGCTCCGCCGGGGACGAGCTGGAGGCCCGCCGGAGCAACAAGGTGGTGAACATCCGGGCCGCCACCCAGCTCCAGGTGGTCCTGGTCAAGCCCGAGCGCTTTGAGAACGCCAGCGAGATCGCCGACCACCTGCGGGAAAAGCGCACGGTGGTGCTCAACCTGGAGTCCACCAACAAGGAGATCGCCCGCCGCCTGCTGGATTTCCTCTCCGGCGTGGCCTATGCCAACGAGGGCAAGATCAAAAAAGTGGCCATCTCTACCTACATCATCACCCCCTATAACGTGGACATCCTGGGGGACTTAATTGACGAGTTGGAAAATAACGGCCTGTATTTCTAAGGCGGCCCGCGGGAGGACCGCCTAAGTCCCGTGGAGGGAAAGTTTTCACTGCGCCGGGCAGCGGCGCATTTAGGAGGTAATGAAACCATGCTGACTCCTCAGGAGGTATCCGAGCGCGCCTTCCCCAAGGCGTCCTTCGGCGGGTATAATATGGCCCAGGTGGACGAGTTCCTGGACGTGCTCACCGACGACTACAGCGCCCTGTACAGCGAGAACGCGGTGCTGAAAAGCAAGATGAAGGTGCTGGTGGAGAAGGTGGAGGAGTACCGCTCCACCGAGGAGGCCATGCGGAAGGCCCTGATGGCCGCCCAGCGCATGGCGGACGACCTGGTGAAAGAGGCCGAGCAGAAGCGCGCCCAGATGCTCCAGGAGGCGGAGCAGGAGGCCCGGGAGAAGGTGGACGCCATCCGCCAGGAGGCGGAGAACGAGCGCTTCCGCCTGGAGTCCGCCAAGAAGGAGACCGCCGCCTACGTCCAGCAGGTGCGCGCCCTCCACGCCCAGGCGCTGACCTATCTGGACCAGCTGAGCCAGATGGTCCCCCAGCCAGCTCCCCAGCCCCAGCCGGACAAGGTGGAGGAGGCGGTCTCCGACATCGACGACAGCGTCCAGCGCCTGGTGGCCCAGGCCATGGCCGAGGCCGCCGCGGAGAGCCAGGAGGCCCGCCCGGCCCAGGAAGACACGCCCCCCCAGGAGGAGAGCGCCCAGAGCGCCCAGGAGGACGAGGACCTGGAGGAGCCCACCACCCGCATCGACTTCGGCGAGCTGCGCTTCGGCCGGGATTACGAGATTAAATAACGAGCCCCAAAAAAAGGACGGCCAGGGGCCGTCCTTTTTTTATGGGCAAGGCCCATTGACAAAAATTACGCCGCAAAAAAAGCCGCCCTTCGTCACATACTGACTGCAACGGAAGAAATATGCGGGGGTGAGGCTGTGCGGGACGGCGGCGCGGCGGGGGTAAGCTGGATCTTGTTGGTCATCTGTTTTATGCTGGCGGTGCCCGCCTCCATCCCCCGGGAGGAGACCGCCGCCTCCGCCCCGGCCCAGATCCAGGCGGAGCCGGAGATGCCGGTGGTGGCCCTCACCTTCGACGACGGGCCCAGGGCGGAGACCACCGGGCGGCTGCTGGACGAGCTGGCCCTGCGGGAGGTGCCCGCCACCTTTTTCCTTTTGGGCCACCGCATCCCGGGAAACGAGGATCTGGTGCGCCGCATGGGGGCGGAGGGCCACCAGATCGGGGTGCACACCTATGACCATGTGGAGGTCACCGGCCTGTCCCGGGCGGACTTTGACCTACAGGTGGGCAAGACCCGCAGCCTGCTGCTGGACATCCTGGGGGAGGGGGAGTTCTGGCTCCGTCCCCCCTACGGCATCACCGATGCCGCCGCCCGGCAGTGGGCGGGCAGCCCCGTCGTCCTCTGGTCGGTGGACCCGGAGGACTGGAAGGACCACGACGTGGGGCGCATCGTGGCCGGGGTGGTGGAGCACGTCCAGGACGGGGACATCATCCTCCTCCACGACATCTACTCCAGCTCGGTGGACGCGGCGGTGCAGATCGTGGACGCCCTGCAAAGCAGGGGGTACTGCTTCGTCACCGTGGAGGAGCTGCTCGCCTGGAACGGCGTCACCCCCCAGCCCGGGCAGGTGTACCGCTCCGGCCGGGGCTGAGGGCCGGAGGGAGGGAAAACCGGGTCAGCCCTCCCCCTCCATGCGGGCCAGGGCGTAGCCTCCGCCGGAGAGCTGGACGTACAGCTCCCCATCCGGCCCCTCCCACAGCAGGCACCCGGCGTAGTCGGCCCGGCTGGTGTACAATCCGCTGCGGCTCTCCTCCCCCTCGGGGAAGAGCACCCCCACCTGGCGGCTGTCCTCCGGCAGGGCGGAGAGGACCTCCCCGGTGAGGATATACTCCCCCGCCGGGGTGGTGAGGACGTCCCCGGGGGCCTCCTCCCCGGCGGCGGGGGCGCTCTCGGCCCCGGCGGAGCTTGCCCCGTCCTCCTGGGCGTGGGAGATCTGGGAGTCCCAGGCAAAGGAGCCGCCCGTCCCTCCCGCGTCCGGGGCGGCGCTGCCGCTGCTGGAATTCCCCCCAGAGGGGACGTGGGTGAGGAAGACGGCCAGCAGGCAGGCCGCCGCCACCCCTCCGGCCACAGGCCCCCAGTAGGGGGAGCGAGGCCGCCGGGCGGGGCGATAGACCTCCGCCTCCTGGATCAAATCGCCGTCCACCTGCCCCAGAAGCCGGAGCAGTTCTTCCGCCGTCATACCACCACTCCTTCCCGCAAAAGGGCTTCCTTCAGCCGCAGGCGGGTGCGGTGAAGCTTGGATTTTACCTGTCCCTGGGTGAGGCGGAACCGCCGGGAAAGCTCGGAAATGGGGTCTAAG
Organism: uncultured Oscillospiraceae bacterium; assembly: GCA_944385165.1. Classification (GTDB taxonomy): domain Bacteria; phylum Bacillota; class Clostridia; order Oscillospirales; family Oscillospiraceae; genus Lawsonibacter. The sequence goes on along the minus strand of CALWWF010000055.1, from coordinate 5,931 downwards.
TACCAGTACCGCCGCAAAAACAGGTTCCGCTCCAGAGGCGGCTGCTCCCGGAGAAAGCGGGAGATGGCCGCGGCGGTCTCGGCTGCGTCCAGGTGCTCCTCCGGCCGGCCGGGGGCGGGGAGGCAGTCCTCCAGCTCCTCCAGGGCCGCCTCCACCTGGCTGCCTCCCCGCTTGGCCGCCCGGTTGTACCGCAGACGGTCCAGGGATAGATTCCGGGTCAGCCGCCCGAAGAAGGCGGAGAGGACCGCGGGCCGCTGGGGCGGCATGGCGTTCCAGGCGTGGAGCCAGGTATCGTTGACGCACTCCTCCGCGTCCTGCTCCTGGGCCAGGATGTTCCAGGCGATGGCGTGGCAGAGGGGGCCGTACTTCCCCTCGCTCTCCCGGATGGCCTGCTCGGAACGCTCCCAGTAGAGCTGGATGATCTCCGGGTCTTCCATGGCTTCCTCCTCTCCGGCCCGGCGGGCCGTTTTTTCAACCTATCAAGAAAAGACGCAGTCCCTGGGAAAAAGTTGCAGGGGCGGCAAAAAATTTTTCACAAAATTTTCCCCTCCCCGCAACCTCCCGCCTTTGTTTTCGTCAAACGGTATGATAGGATAGTGCTATCCGAAGATACAAAGGATTTGGAGGGATTTTCATGAAACGGATACCCGCCCTGCTGCTGACCGCCGCCCTGGCCCTCTCCCTGGCCCTGCCCGCCGCCGCGGCGGCGGAGAACACCCAGGAGGAGCAGCTCTCCCAGATCACCCAATCGGTGAAGGAGACCCTGGGTCTGGACACCGCACAGTACGACAGCTTCACCGGGGAGCCCTACGACTCCCCCCTGTACCGCCAGTGGGACCTGACCTGGGAGGGGGACGGGGAGACCCTGTCCATCGAGGTCCTGGAGGACGGCACGGTGACCGCCCTGCGCCTGCGCCGGGAGGAGCCCTCCGACCCCGGCCTGCCCGGCTACCCCCAGGGGGACCGGGCGGCGGCACGGGAGACCGCGGAGGAGTTCCTCGCCCAGGTGCTCACCCCCGGCCTGGAGAGCGCCCGGCTGGAGGAGGAGACCGGGGATGAGCGTCTGGGCCAGGACCAGTACAGCTTCTACGGGACCATCCTCTTAAACGGCCTGCCCTCCCCCCTGAGCTGCTCCGTCACCGTGGACGGGGAGAGCGGGCAGGTGGTGCGCTTCTCCCGGGATATGGCCCAGTCCTTTGTGGGCGGGGTGCCCAGCGCCGTCCCGGCGGTGGAGCAGGACGCCGCCGCCCAGGCCCTGGAGGGCTCCCTGTCCCTGGAGCTGGAGTATGTGCTCCCGGAGGAGGGAGGGGACCGGGCGGTGCTGCGGTATGTGCCCAAGGACTTTGACGAGTACTATGTGGACGCTCAGACCGGGGAGCTGGTGAACCTGAGCCAGCTGGAGCGGGAGCTCTCCTACGGCGCCTCCGGCGGCAGCACCAGCAACGACGCCGCCTCCCCGGAGAGCGGGCTGTCCCAGGCGGAGCAGGAGGGCATCCAGAAGCTGGAGGGGGTGCTCCCCAAGGAGGAGCTGGACCAGAAGCTGCGCTCCGTGGCCGCCTACGGCCTGGAGGGGAATACCCTCTCCTCCGCCGCCTACCGCCTGGTGGAGCGGGAGGGGCAGGAGGACCAGGTGCTGTGTACCCTCACCTACCGCCGGGCCCTGGAGGAGGGGTCCGCCTCCCGCACCTTCACCGTAGACGCCCGCACCGGGGCGGTGGAGGACCTGTGGTCCTCCCTGCCCTGGGAGGAGGGGCAGGCCCCCGCCCTCGCCGCCGGGGAGGCCCGGCAGACGGCGGAGGACTTTTTACAGGAGCAGTTTCCCCAGGCCTTCCCCCATCTGGCCCTGTACGGCCGGGGGGAGGAGGAGCCGGAGTGGGGCCGGTACTCCTTCACCTTCGCCCGGCAGGAGAACGGGATTTTCTTCCCGGAGCACGCCTTTACCGTGGACGTGTACGCCGGGGACGGCAGTGTGTGCGGGCTGTCCTATGTGTACCGGGAGGGGATCACCTTTGAGACCCCGGAGGGGATCGTCACCCAGGAGGCGGCCCTGTCGGCCTGGATGGACACCTACACCGTAGAGCTGGGGTACCTGCCGGTGCCCCGGGCCCTGGATGAGAGCGATCCGGAGGACGCCGCCCTGATGGCGGCGCTGGGCCTGGGGGCCTGGGACACTCTGAAGCTGGGGTACGCCCTAGGGCGGGAGGGCTACCTGTACGGGGTGGATGCCCGCACCGGCGTGCCCGTGGAGCGGGAGGCGGCGGGAACCTTCGGGGGCTACACCGACCTCTCCGGTCACTGGGCCCAGGAGGCGGCGCAGGCCCTGGCCCGGTACGGGGTGGGCTACGATACATCCTCCTTCCAGCCGGACAAGGCCCTGACCCAGTGGGACCTGGTGTGCCTGCTTGCCAGCGTGGAGGGGTACTTCCTGGACCCGGAGGGGGCCTCGGACCAGGAGCGGAACATGGCCTATGAGGCCGCCTACCGCCTGGGGGCCCTGGAGCGGGGGGAGCGGCAGGACGGCTCCCTCCTCACCCGCAGCGATGCGGTGAAGCTGCTGCTGAATGCCCAGGGGCTCCAAAGCGCCGCCCGGCTGAGCGGCATCTATACCTGCTCCTACCCCGACCGGGACAGCATCCCCGCCCAGGACCTGGGCTACGCCGCCCTGGCGCAGGGGATCGGCATGGTCCAGGGGACCTGGGCCGGAGACCGGACTGCCACCCGTGGGGAGGCGGCGGTGATGCTCCACCGGCTGCTGAGCTGGTAACCTACATAAGCCCTCCTGCAAGGAGTTCCGCCGTCCGCAGACGGCGGAATAAAATGAAATCCCGTCATTTCCGAGGACATGTGCCTCGGAAATGACACCTCTCACGCAAGGCGGGGCGACTTTTCCGCGAGGAATCGAGTCCCGCCTTGCGTGCTTACTTTCTCGAAAAAGTGGCGTGCCACTTTTTCGACACTGCCGGAGAGGGCGCGCCCTCTCCGGCATTTTTGCCAAGTCCGAGGGGCGGAAAGGGGATTGCAGTTTTCCCCCGCCGGTCGTACAATAGGGTCTGCTGAAATGAGCGGCCCGGCCCTGGGGACGGGGCGGGCGGCGTGACACAAGGAGAGAGCAGACCCATGGATATTTTGAAAGAACTGGCGGCGGAAGGGGTGGACAAGGGCCTTCTGGAAGAAGTGGAGGCCTTCCGCGCCGCTCACCCGGTCCCCCCCGAGGGGGAGGGCCGGGTCCCCCAGCCCCGCTTTTTATACTATGGCAAAGAGATCTGGGAGGGGGCTGCCGCCGCCCTGCTGTGCGGGCAGCACCTGCTTCTGGCCGGGCCCAAGGCCACGGGGAAGAACGTGCTGGCGGAGAACCTGGCGGCGGCCTTCGGCCGGCCCAGCTGGGACGTGTCCATGTATGTGAACGTGGACGCGGCCTCCCTGGTGGGGGCGGACACCCTGAAGGACGGGGAGGTGGTGTTCCGGGAGGGCCCCATCTCCAAGTGCGCCCGGCTGGGGGGCTTCGGGGTGCTGGACGAGGTGAATATGGCCAAAAACGAGGCCCTGGCCGTCCTCCACGCCACCCTGGACTTTAGGCGGGTCATCGACGTGCCCGGGTATGACCGCATCCTCCTGGACCCGGCGGCCCGGTTCATCGGCACCATGAACTACGGCTACGCCGGCACCCGGGAGCTCAACGAGGCCCTGGTGTCCCGGTTTGTGGTGATGGACATGCCGGTCATCTCCCCGGAGAACCTGCAAAAGCTCCTGTTGCGGGGGTTCCCCCACTTAAAGCACACCTGGGTGGAGCAGTTCTCCGCCCTGTTCAGCGACCTGCGGAAAAAGTGCGACAGCTCGGAGATCTCCACCAAGGCCATGGACCTGCGGGGGCTGCTCTCCGCCCTGCACCTGATGGAGAAGGGCATCTCCTCCGGCCAGGCCCTGGAGCTGGGCATCATCAACAAGGCCTTCGACCCCTTCGAGCGGCAGCTGGTGGCCGACGCGGTGTGGGCCCGCATCCCCAGAGACGCGGGGCGCTCTGAGCTGTTCGAGGGCTGAGATGGACTGGCAGGATATTCAGGACCGCCGGGCGGAAAACCAAGTCTGGAACAGCGCGGAGGACTACGCCCTGCGCCCGGACTTTCAGGCCTTCCTCCCCGGGGGGCAGGCGGACCTCTACTTCAACACCATCATCGGCCTGGTGTACCGCTACTACGACTACAGCAAGTTAAAACCCCTGTTCAACACCTTCCAGCACCAGTCCAGCGGCTCCTTCTACAGCGACCTGTTCTGGCTGGGGCTGGAGGGGGTCGCCTTCCGCCGGGGGGTGAGGGAGCGGCCGGTGCTGGCCCGGCTGCGGCGGGACTACGCCCGGTGGGTGACCACCCAGCCCCGGCAGCAGGCGGAGCGGGAGGGCATCCGCAACCTGCGGTGGCTGTGGTTCCAGCGGGCCCTGGGCGCCCCCGCCCAGGAGGACTCTTGGGAGCGAGGGGTGCTGGACGATCTGACCTTCCCCGAGGGGTGCACCGAGGAGGAGTTGACCCAGCGTATGGAGGCCCTCCTCCACAAGTGGTTCCACCGGGCCCGGCGCAGCGTCACCGACCGGCAGTGGGCCGCCTTCGCCGGCCGGGACCTGTTCCACCGGGGGAAGAAGCAGCCCTTCGGCATCGTCCAGGGGGACGCCCTGCGCCGCCTGGGCCAGCCCGGCGGCGGGCCGGTAGAGGAGGAGGGCCGGCGGAAATTCTTCTGGCAGAGGGGGCTACTCCTCCACCTGCACCAGACCAAGACCGGGGAGCGCATCCTGCGGGACTATGTGGCAAACTGCTTCGGGACGTCCATCCTCACCCCGGCGGAGACGGCGGCGGCGGAGAAGGCTCTGTGTACCGGCAGCCACAAAAACTGCCGCCTCCATGTGACCCACGGAGCCCTCCCCCAGGGGGAGGCCTCCGGCCATGTGGCCTGGGAGCGGGCTGAGTTTGCCCGCCAGCGGGAGAAAAACCGGGCGTATTACCAGAAAAACCGCCTGCAAAACCAGCACATCTTGGCCCAGCTGGCCCAGCGGCTGCAAAACACCATCCTCCTCCAGTCCGACGTCACCGACAGCCGCACCCGGGCGGGGACCCTCCAGCCCGGCCTGGCCTGGCGGACGGGGGCCCTTCAGGACGGGCGGGTATTCCTCCAGCGGCAGCGCAGCGAGCCGGGGGAGCTGTCTGTGGACATCCTCCTGGACGGCTCCGCCTCCCAGAACCAGCAGCAGGAGAAGCTCTCCACCCAGGCCTACCTCATCGCCGCCGCCCTCACCCGCTGCCAGATCCCCGTGCGGGTGTCCTCCTTCTGCTCGGTGAGTGGGTGCACGGTGGTGCGCATCTTCCGGGACTACCAGGAGACGGACCGGAACGAGGCCATCTTCGACTATGTCTCCGCCGGGTGGAACCGGGACGGCCTGGCCCTGCGGGTCATGGGCTGGCTGATGGAGCGCTCCCAGAGCGAGCACCGGCTCCTGATCCTCCTCTCTGACGCCAACCCCAACGACGACCAGAAGATCCCCCGGGACGGCTTCCTCCCCGGGGGCCGGGACTACGGGGGCAAGCTGGGGGTGGAAGATACCGCCGCCGAGGCGGGGACGCTGCGCAAGCAGGGCCTCTTCCCCGTGTGCATCTTCACCGGCAGCGACCGGGAGCTGCCCAACGCCCGGCAGATCTACGGCAAGGACCTGGTGCGCATCCCCTCCATCGGCTGGTTCGCCGACGCGGTGGGCAAGCTCATCCAGGGGAAGATCGAAATGTTATAGTCGAAAAAGTGGCAAAGCCACTTTTTCGAGTTGAGCTGCACGAAATTTTCGCCTCGATTTCTTGCGAAATTGTCGGCAAAAATTTCGCGAGAAGTGTCATTTCCGAGGCACATGTCCTCGGAAATGACGGGATTTCATTTTATTCCGCCGTCTGCGGACGG
>CALWWF010000054.1 GCA_944385165.1 uncultured Oscillospiraceae bacterium | reverse complement strand
GTGGCTCCGGGTGGGGCCGGGCAAGTGGAAGCTCTACCCGTGGAAGGAGAGCGGGGGGAAAAAGCCCCAAAAACCGGAAAAGGAGTCCCCAAAGTCCCCAGAGCAGGTTCAGGAGGAGCAAGAGCCGAAGCCCCCGGTCCTCTCCCCAAACGGGATGTTCCAGCTGGCCCGGCGGCTGCTCCCGGTGGCCCTGGAGGGAGCCAACGCCTTCCGGCGGCGGCTCCGGGTGGACGTGCTCCGGCTGGAGATCTTGGTGGGCGCGCCCGACCCGGCGGAGACGGCGGAGCGGTACGGCCAGGTAAACGCCCTCTTGGGGGCGGTGTGGGAGCCGGTGACCCAGGCTTTCCACGTCCAGGACGGACGGGTCCACGTGGGCGTGGACTTTGACCGGCAGGAGCCTGCCCTCTACGGGAAGGTCTCCCTCTCCCTGACGGCCAGCCAGCTTCTGTGGCTGGGCCTTCAGTACGGACCGCGGATGTTAGGAATCTTCCTCCAAGTGAGAAAACAGGATAAAGCGGCGGCAACACGCCGGAGAAAGGCGGCTTAACAATGGAAAAGCAACATCCTCTCAACGATTTGATGAGTACGGCCATGGAAAAAATCCGGAGCATGGTGGATGCCAACACCATCATCGGCACCCCCATCCAGACGGGGGAGGTGACCCTGATCCCCGTCTCCCGGCTGTCCTTCGGTATCGCCAGCGGCGGCAGCGACTTTGTAACCAAAAATCAGAAGCCGGACGGGGACAGCAGCTTCGGCGGCGGTAGCGGCGCCGGGGCCAAGCTGGAGCCGGTGGCCTTCCTGATCATCCGGGGAGAGAGCGTCAAGCTCCTGCCGGTGGCGCCGCCCCCCGCCAACACCGTGGACCGGGTCATCGAGACCGTCCCGGAGGTGGTGGACAAGGTCACCGGGTTTATCGAGAAACAGCAGGCCAAAAAGGAGGCCGAGGCCGGTTTTGCCGGAGCAAACGGCGGGACGTAAAAAGTTTCCTGCCTGGCCGGCGAAAGAAGCCGGCCCCGGCGCGGCATACTGATCCCATACAGTCCGCAAAAAGGAGGACGATGGGATTTGAAACGACTGGCTGCGGCGGCCCTGGCCGCCTTGTTATGGCTGAATCTGGCCCCGGCGGCAGGGGCGGTGGGCACCTCCGCCTCCAGCGCCATTTTGATGGAGGCGGGCAGCGGCCGGGTGCTCTATGAGCACAACGCCGACCAGCCCCGGCTCATCGCCAGCATCACCAAGCTGATGACCGCCCTGGTGGCCCTGGAGTCGGGGAAGGACCTGGAGGACGTGGTGACCATCCAGGAGGAGGACGTGCGCACGGAGGGCTCCGCCCTCTATTTAAAGCCGGGGGAGAAGGTCACCCTGGAGACCCTGCTGTACGGCCTGCTCCTCCACTCGGGCAACGACGCGGCCCTGGCCATCTCCCGTTTCTGCGGGGGGAGCGTGGAGGAGTTTGCCGGGGACATGAACCGGAAGGCCCGGGAGCTGGGCATGGACAACAGCTATTTCACCAACCCCAACGGCTTAAACCAGGAGGGGCACTACTCCTCCGCCCGGGATATGGCCCTGCTGGCCCGGGCCTGCCTGGAGAACGAGACCCTGGCACGGATGGTCTCCACCCGCACCATCACCCTGGAGGGGCGGACCTTCACCAACCACAACAAGCTCCTGTGGCAGTACGAGGGGTGCGTGGGCCTGAAGACCGGCTATACGGAGAAGGCGGGGCGCACCCTGGTCTCGGCGGCGACCCGGGAGGGGATGACCCTCATCGCCGTCACCCTCAACGACCCGGACGACTGGGCGGACCACGCGTCCCTGTTTGACTACGGGTTTTCCGCCTGCCATCTGGAGACGGCGGCCCGGGCGGGGGAGGCGGTGTGTACCCTGCCGGTATCCGGCAGCCTGATCCCCACGGGCACCATCCGGGCGGAGGCAGATTTGTCCTGGCCGGTGCTGGAGGGGGAGGAGCTGGAGACGCAGCTGGACCTGAAGCTGCGCACCCTCACCGCGCCGGTGCAGGCGGGGGTCCGGGTTGGGACCCTGCGGGGCTATGTGGACGGAAAACTGGTGGGGGAGGTCCCCCTGGTGTACGGGGAGGACATCCCCCGGAACACGGTGGAGCCCCGAGGACTGCTCCAGCGCCTGCTGGGGTGGCTGATGGAGACGTAAGAATGGAGAAAAGAGGAGGCAGCTGGGATGGAAGAGCGACTGCAAAAGCTGATCTCGTCTAGTGGGCTGGCCTCCCGCCGGACGGCGGAGGAGTGGATCACCGCCGGGCGGGTGACGGTGAACGGCCGGCCCGCCCGGTTGGGGGACCGGGCGGACCTGCAGCGGGACCGGGTGGAGGTGGACGGCGTCCCCCTCCGCCGGGAGGCGCGGCGTACATACCTGATGCTCAACAAGCCCCGGGGCTATGTGACCACCCTCTCTGACGAGAAGGGGCGGCGGACGGTGGCCGCCCTGGTGTCCGGCTGCGGCCGCCGGGTGTGGCCGGTGGGGCGGCTGGATCTGGACTCGGAGGGGCTTCTCTTGATGACCGACGACGGGGAGTTGACCCAGACCCTGCTCCACCCCAGCCACCAGGTGGAGAAGGAGTACCTGGTGTGGGTGGCCGGGGACGTGGACCGGGCCCTGCCCATCCTGTCCGGCCCCATGGAGCTGGACGGGGAGCCCCTGGCCCCGACGCAGGTGCGGCAGGGGCGGACCTCCGGCGAGGTGACCCAGTTGTCCGTGGTCATCCGGCAGGGGAAGAACCGCCAGGTGCGGCGGATGTGCGCCCAGGCCGGGTTGGAGGTGCGGCGCCTCAAGCGCATCCGGGAGGGGGAGCTGTGGCTGGACCGGAACCTGAAGCCGGGTCAGTGGCGGCCTCTCACCGCAGCGGAAGTGGACCGATTCCGGCAAAAAACATAGATTTAACAAAAATGCGAGCCGTTTTTGCAAGGGACGATGGAAATCTTGCAAAATTGACTTGCATTTTTTACTGGAAACCGTTATCATAGTTCAGGAAGGAAAGAACGCCCCGAAGCAGGGCGCCGTCAGGAGATGAACGCGTATGAATCGAGACATTTTGGCGCTCATTCACGAAAATATGGATAGTTTTTCCAAAGGCCAAAAGCGTATTGCCAACTATATTTTGGAATCCTATGATAAGGCGGCCTTTATGACGGCCAGCAAGCTGGGGAAGCGGGTCAACGTCAGCGAGTCGACGGTGGTCCGCTTTGCCGCGGAGCTGGGCTACGACGGATACCCCAGTATGCAGCGCTCCCTGCAAAAGATGATCCGCAACCGCCTCACCTCTGTGCAGCGCATCGAGGTGGCCAACGACCGCATGGGGGACCAGGACGTACTGGACCTGGTGCTCCAGTCGGACATCGACAAGATCCGCCTGACCTTGGAGGAGCTGGACCGGGAGAGCTTTGATAAGGCCACCGACGCCATTGTGGCCGCCCGGCGCATCTATGTGATCGGCCTGCGCTCCTCGGCGGCCATCGCCACCTTTCTGGGGTTTTACTTTAATTTGATTTTTGACAACGTGGTGATGATCACCGCCAACACTGTCAGCGAGGTGCTGGAGAGCCTGCTGCGGGTGGGGTCGGGCGACGTGGTCATCGGCATCAGTTTCCCCCGGTACTCCAGCCGGGCAGTCCAGGCCATAAGCTTTGCCCGGGACCGGGGAGCCACCACCATCGCCATCACCGACAGCGAGGCCTCCCCACTGGCTCCCATCTCCACATACACCTTGAAGGCCCGCAGCGACATGGCCTCCTTTGTGGACTCTCTGGTAGCCCCTCTCAGCTTGGTGAACGCCCTGCTGGTGACGGTGAGCCGGAAGAAGAACGAGGACCTGTCCAAGACCTTCCAGACCCTGGAGAAGATTTGGGAGGAGTACGGCGTGTACGAAAAAACGCCGGAATAAGGGGATATGACAGATCTGATTGTAGTGGGCGGAGGGGCCGCCGGTATGATGGCGGCCCTGACCGCCGCCCGGGAGGGGGTCTCGGTGACCCTTCTGGAGCGCAACCCAAAGCTGGGACGCAAGCTGTACATCACCGGGAAGGGCCGGTGCAATGTGACCAACCACTGCTCCGTCCAGGAGGCGCTGGACCACACCCCCCGGAACAGCCGGTTTCTCTATGGGGCCATGACCCGCACCCCGCCGGCCTGGGTGGAGGATTTTTTTGAGCGGGAGGGGGTCCCGCTGAAAGTGGAGCGGGGAAACCGGGTGTTTCCCCAGTCCGACCGGGCCGCCGACGTCATCGACGCCCTGGTCCGCGCCCTGCGCCGCAGCCATGTGAAGGTTCTCCAGGACCGGGTCCGGCACATCCGCATCCGGGATGGGGCGGTGTGCGCCGTGGAGGGGGAGCGGGGGGAGTACCCCTGTCAGGCGGTGATCCTGGCCACCGGCGGGGCCTCCTATCCGGCCACCGGGTCCACCGGGGACGGGTACGAGATGGCCCGGGAGCTGGGCCACACGGTGGTAGAGGGGAAGCCCTCTCTGGTGCCTCTGGAGGCGGAGGGGGACCTGTGCCCCCGGATGCAGGGACTGTCCCTGAAAAATGTGGTGCTGAAGGTAAAGAACCGGAAGGGGAAGGTCCAGTTCCAGGAGCAGGGGGAGCTGCTGTTCACCCACTTCGGCCTGTCCGGCCCCCTGGTCCTCAGCGCCAGCGCCCACCTGCGGGATTTTGAAAGAGACGCCTATCGGGCGGTGATCGACTTAAAGCCGGCCCTGGACGAGGAGAAGCTGGACGCCCGGCTGGTCCGGGAGCTGTCGGAGCAGGCCAACCGGGAGATGCAAAACGTGGCGGCCGCCCTGGTGCCCCGGCTGATGATCCCGGTGCTTTTGGAGCTTGCGGGCATCCCGCCGGAGCAGAAGGCCCACGACGTGACGAAAGGGGAGCGCCGCCGCCTGCTGGAGACGCTGAAAGGGCTGACCATCCCCATCAAGGGGCCCCGGCCCATCGCCGAGGCCATCGTCACCTCCGGGGGGGTGAAGACCGGGGAAATCGACCCCAAGACCATGGCCTCCAAGAAGGTAACCGGGCTGTTCTTTGCCGGGGAGCTCATCGACGTGGACGCCTACACCGGTGGCTTCAACCTCCAGATCGCCTGGGCCACCGGCCGCGCCGCCGCCGAGGGTGCCCTACTTTCTTTGAAAAGAAAGTAGGCAAAGAAACTTTCTGCGAAGCTTCGCTTCGCCTCTTTAAAAGAAAAGACAGGAAGCAGTTGCTTTCGGTACATGTGCCGGGACCTAAGCCTTCCCCCTCCAAGGGGGAAGGTGGCTGGTCATCAGACCAGACGGATGAGGGTGTGTTCTTGAGAGGCGGTACGTTTCTTCTAAAACCCTGAGCCGCACTTGAGCCCCGCCGCGTCAAAAGGCGCGCTTTCAACCAGGAGGAGTACCCCTGGCAGGTTTCCGGAAACTCAGCGGTAGCGATTATAGAAGGGAAACCAATCGACGTCCACCCGCGCCTTTGCGTCAACCGCCAAGGTCGCCTAATTGGGCCCTCGTAAAACGGGGGTCCGAGGAAGGGCGAATATGAGCGCTTATGCGCCTATCCAGAAGGAGACGAAACGAAGTTTCGTACAAAGTTCTTTTGCCTACTTTTCTTTCAAGAAAAGTAGGTCGCCGCCGCAACGGCGAAACATTCCCCCGCGATCAATATAGCTTCCACTTCCAAAGCGATACACCACTTTAGAAGAAGCAAAATAAAGAGAAAAACCAAGCAAAACGAAGTTTTGCGCCAGGAAGTTCTTTTTGCTTCTTTTTCTTTCAAGAAAAAGAAGGAACAACGAGACAACGGAGCGGACAAGGTATGCAGGAAAGAAGTATTGCAATCGACGGCCCCGCCGGGGCTGGGAAGAGCACGCTGGCCCGGGCGCTGGCCCAGGAGCTGGGGTATCTGTATGTGGACACGGGGGCCATTTACCGCACGGTAGCCCTCCGGGCCCGGGAGGCGGGGGCGGACCCCTCGGACCCGGGGCAGGTGGAGCCGCTGCTGGATGGGCTGGAGATCCGAATGGACTATGGTCCTGACGGAGAGCAGCGGATGTACCTGTCCGGGACCGACGTGACAAAGGCCATTCGGGACAACGAGATCTCCGGCATGGCCTCCAAGGTGGCGGCCCTGCCTGGGGTGCGGGAGTTCCTGCTGGACTTCCAGCGCCGCCAGGCCCGGGAGCACGACGTGGTCATGGATGGCCGGGACATTGGCACGGTGGTGCTGCCCCAGGCGGGGGTGAAGATTTTCCTCACCGCTTCTCCGGAGGCCCGGGCCCAGCGCCGGACCCTGGAGCTGCGGCAGCGGGGCCAGGACGCGGATTTTGACGAGATCCTGCGGCAGATCCGCCAGCGGGATGAGCAGGACCGGACCCGGCCGGTGGCGCCCCTCCGTCAGGCGGAGGACGCGGCCCTGCTGGACACCACAAATTTGGATTTGAAGGGCAGCCTGGAGGCCCTCCTGACCCTAGTGAGAGAGAGGCTTGCCCTGTGAGTATGAGATTTTACTATAACCTGCTCTACCGAATCGTGTGGCCCTTTTTCTGCCTGGTTCACCCCATCCGGGCCATTGGCCGGGAGAACATCCCAGAGGGGGGCGCGGTGCTCTGCGCCAACCACTCCGCCCTGGCTGACCCACTGATGATCTGCTTTGCAGCCACTATTCGCTGGCACATCCGGCCTATGGCGAAAATCGAGCTCTCTCGGGTGCCCATCATTGGCCACCTTCTGGGGAAGGCGGGCATCATCTATGTGGACCGGGGCCACGCGGACGTGAAGGCAGTGAAAGAGGCCCTCACCTGTCTGAAGGGGGGCGGCAAGATGCTGGTCTTTCCCGAGGGGACCCGGGTCCACGACGGGGAGGACGTGTCCGCCAAGGGGGGCGCCGCCCTGTTTGCCACCCGGACGGGGGTGCCCATCGTCCCCGTCTACGTCTCCCGGAAAAAATATTGGTTCCGCCGCAGTCCTGTGATCATCGGCAAGCCCATCTACCCCCAGATCGCCGGGCGTAAAGCCACCTCTGAGGAGCTGGAGCACATCATGAACGACGTGATGGCCCAAATTTACAAAATGGGGGAGACCGTATGAGAGAAGTTCGTCTGGCCAGATCCGCCGGGTTCTGCTACGGCGTGCGCCGGGCGGTGGAGCTGGCGGAGTCCGCCGCCTCGTCGGGGCGGCCCTGTGTGCTGCTGGGCCATATCATCCACAACCAGGCGGTGGTGGACCGGCTGGCGGGCATGGGACTGAGGACGGTAGAGGGGCCGGAGGAGGTCCCGCCGGACTGCCAGGTGGTGATCCGCTCCCACGGGGAGAGCCGGGACACCTACCAGGCCCTGGAGGCGCGGGGGGCGCAGATCCTGGACGCCACCTGCCCCAACGTCAAGCGCATCCATCAGATCGTCTCCCAGGCGGAGGAGAAGGGCCGGCAGCCGGTGATCGTGGGCACGCCGGACCACCCGGAGGTGAAGGCCATCGCCGGCTGGTGCCGCCGCCCGGTGGTGCTCTCCGGGGCGGAGGACCTGGAAAAATGGCTCTCTCAGGACCCGGAACGCCGGGAGCTGCCCCTGACCTTTGTCTCCCAGACCACCTCCACAAAAAAAATCTGGGATGACTGCGTGAAAAAAGCAAAAAAAGAGTGTACAAATCCAGAATTTTTTGATACAATATGCGGAGCGACATCAAAACGCCAGGAGGAAG
>CALWWF010000053.1 GCA_944385165.1 uncultured Oscillospiraceae bacterium | reverse complement strand
ACATGGCCCCCGCCGGTTTGACGGTGGTCATCATCCGCAAGGATCTGGCCGGTCATGAGCTGCCCTACACCCCCCTGATGATGAACTATCAGACCATGATCGAGAAGGACTCCATGTACAATACGCCCCCCTGCTGGTGCATCTACATGCTGGGCCTGAACCTGGACTGGGTGGAGGAACAGGGCGGCGTGGCCGGGATGCAGAAGCTGCGGGACCTGCGCTCCTCCATGCTGTACGACACCCTGGACAAATCCAAGCTGTTCCACTGCCACGCGGAGAAGGGCTCCCGCTCCGGCATGAACGTCACCTTCCGCACCGGCAGCGAGGAGCTGGACGCCAAGTTTGTCTCCGAGGCCACCGCAGCGGGCTTTGTCAACCTGAAGGGCCACCGGAAAACCGGCGGGATGCGGGCCTCTATCTACAACGCTATGCCTGTGGAAGGCGTGGAGAAGCTGTGCGATTTTATTAAGAAGTTCGACAAGAACAACGGTTGATGCTTTAGAGCACAGGGGATTTCGCCGCCCCGGCGGCGAGTGACTTTCTGTCCCGGCCAGAAAGTCACCAAAGAACCGCCAGGGGGCGGGCGCAGAGAGACAGGAGCGGCTTCGCCGTCCCGCCTCCATGCCGCCCGTCCCCTGGCCCCCCATTACGGGGGACGCGCTCCTGAGGAGCGGTGCGTGCTTTCCGGCGCGCAAAACCAAGAGTGCTTGCCTGCGTTTCCTTCCGGGCCCACTGGGGCCCTGAGCGGGCAAAATTTGTTCCCGGTGCGGTTTTCGGCCTGTGCCTGGCTTTGCCCAGCCAACGCTCCCGGTGCGAACCCTGGCGGGAGCCTCCTACCATGCCGTAGGGGAGGAGCATCGCCCAAAGGTTACCGTACTCTCAGCGGCAGCGGTGATAGACCGGAGGCCAATCAGCTGAACCACCCGCGCCTTTGCGATGAGGAAGCAGCTTGCCTAATTGGCGGCTCTCGTAAAACCGGGTCCAGGGCCGGCGAATATAAGCGCTTGAAGCGCTCATCCTGAGCCGCGCCCTGGCGCCTCTTTGGCTTCTTTCTGGGCGTCCAGAAAGAAGCTCGCCGCCCGAAGGCGGCGAAACTTTTTTGCTTGAAACCAAATCATTTGTTGAGAAATCGAGGTTTTCACGATGTATCGAATCAAAACAATGAATAAAATTTCCCAGGCCGGCCTGGACCTGTTGGACCAGAGCCGTTTCCAGGTGGGCAGCGACGTGGAGAACGAGGACGGCATCCTGGTCCGCTCTGCGCCCATGCACGACTATGTCTTCCCCGACGCCCTGCGGGCCATCGCCCGGGCCGGAGCGGGCACCAACAACATCCCCATCGACCGGTGCAGCGAGAACGGCATCGTGGTCTTCAATACCCCGGGCGCCAATTCCAACGCGGTGAAGGAGCTGGTGCTGGCCGCTATGCTCATCGCCTCCCGTGACATCATCGGCGGCGTGGAGTGGGTCCAGGAGCAGGTCCACACCCCCGGCGTGGACATCGCCCAGGCGGTGGAGAAGGGCAAGTCCGCCTTTGCCGGTCCGGAGATCTACCGCAAGACCTTGGGCGTGATCGGCCTGGGCGCCATCGGCGCGCTGGTGTGCAACATCGCCCTGGACCTGGGGATGGATGTGTACGGCTATGACCCCTTCCTGTCGGTGGACGCCGCCCTGCGGCTGGACCGCCACGTCCATGTGGTAAAGAACGTGGATGAGCTCTACCGGGTGTCCGACTATGTGACCATCCACATCCCCTATAACAACGACACCAAGGACTTCATCAACGCCGACGCCATCTCCAAGATGAAGGGGCAGGTGCGGGTGCTGAACCTGGCCCGGGGCGGCCTGGTGAACGACGACGACATGATCGAGGCTCTGGAGTCCGGCCGGGTGGCCCGGTACATCACCGACTTCCCCGATGACAAGATTGCCCGGGTGAAGAACGTCATCGCCCTGCCTCACCTGGGTGCCTCCACACCGGAGAGCGAGGAAAACTGCGCCCGTATGGCCGCCGACCAGCTCAAGGACTACCTCATCAACGGGAATATTAAAAACTCCGTGAACCTGCCCAACGTGTCCCAGGAGTGGAGCGGCATCTCCCGGGTGTGCATCATCCATAAAAACATCCCCGCCATGCTGACCCGCATCACCTCCATCCTGGCTGAGGAGGGGGTCAACGTGGAGAACCTGACCAACAAGTCCCGGAAGGACTACGCCTACACCATGGTGGACCTGAACAGCCGCATCAAGGACAAGGTGGCCGACGAGCTGCGGGAGATCCCGGGAGTCATCCGGGTCCGGGTGCTGAACCACTAAACGGTGCGCCTCCAGTATAACGCCCCGGTGGTGCTGACCTTCAGCTTTCTGGCGCTGGGGGCGCTGCTGCTGGGCATGGCCACTGGAGAGCGGTCCACCGGACTGCTGTTCTGCGTCTACCGCGCCCCTCTGACCGACCCGCTCACCTATGTGCGCCTGTTCACCCATGTGCTGGGCCATGCGGATTACAGCCATTTTATCGGGAACATCATGCTCCTGCTGGTGGTGGGACCGCCTCTGGAGGAGAAGTATGGCAGCCGCCGTCTGCTGGGGTGCATCGCCTTTACCGCCCTGGCCTCCGGGCTGGTGCAGTTCGTGTGCTTTCCCGGCACCGCCCTGCTGGGGGCCAGCGGCATCGTGTTTATGATGATCGTGCTCTCCTCCCTGGCGGGGATGCGGGAGGGGGCCATTCCCTTGACGCTGATCCTGGTGGTGGTCCTCTATCTGGGGGGCGAAGTGGTGAGCGCTGTGACCACCCGGGACAGCATCTCCCAGTTGACCCACATCGTGGGCGGACTGTGCGGCGCGGGCCTTGGCTTTGCCATGGGGCGCGGCCGCTCCTTTTGATAGACAGAAGATCAGGCGGATACGAGAAGGAAATTTTCGTATCCGCCTGATTTTTTGCCTTGGTCCATGTAGGGAGGGCGATCACCGCAGCGCCCACTGGAGCATCAGGAGCAGCCCAAACCCGGGGACGCCCAGCACCCCCAGGACCAGGGCGTTTACCAAATTGACGCCCAGGTTGACGCCAATCAAGTGGCTCACCGGGCTGAAGAGGGCCAGGACGGCCAGCCCCACCGAGGAGCGCACCGCCAGCCGGAACAGCCGCCCCAGGGGCCGGTGGAACAGGGCCAGGGCCGCCAGCAGCAGAAGGGCTAGCGCCCCCCAGGGGGAGAGGCCGCCGGTCATGGGGCGCACTCCAGCTCTTTGACCCGGCGGAGCAGGTAGTCGTACCGGGACTGGAGCGCCTTGATTTCAAAGACGTAGGACTCGATCAAATCGCTGTCGCTGACGGTGTTGAAGCCGCCGTAGGCCTGTTGGATAAGGGTGCGGGTGCTGGCCAGGGAGGCGATCAGCTCTTTGCGCTCCGCCTCCCGGGCGGCTTTTTCCTTTCGGCGTGCGGAAGACAGATGGGGGGCCATGGGGTCACTCCTTCCTGAGAAATGTGATCTACCGTAAGGATATGTCTAGTCTGGACAAATATTCCAAATTTTAAACAGAATAGCCAAGGAAAGAGAGGACATACTAGACTCGGACCGCACAGGACGAAAGGCAGACCGCTTCTTTCAACGGATGCTGGACCGTCTCTCCTTTGGCGAAAGGCGAGAGAGCGCGAAACATCCCTCTCCAGAGAATAAAGCGGGGCGGGATTGAGAGCCTGTTTCGGGGGCATACCCCGGGGTGGTAACCTCTCTTAAGCCGGTGCCGGAGAGAATACGGCGAAAAGACCAGAAGTAAAAACTGAAACGCTCCGCAATCCGCCCGGCCGGCCGCTGCGGCGGAAATAGAGAGCAAAGGTCCGATGGCAAACGGCAAAGAAACGAAAACCGCAAGGCTGTGCCTGTGGTTTCCCTTCCTGGATGCGGTCCTGAACCGGCCCGGATTTCGGGCTTTTGATATTCCTGCTGGATCACCGGCAGGCCGCGCAGAAGCGCGAAAAGGCCGCCCCAATGGGCGGCCTTTTTCATGTTTCCTGGGCTATTTAGACTGGGAGAGCACCCTTACGCTGAGCGTTTCCAAAACGGCGGCAAATTCAGCCCGTGTTACCGTGCTGCTGGGGGCCAGGAGCGATTCACTCCCGGAGCTGCGCCCGGCCAAAAGGCCGGTGGATACGGCCCATCCCACAGCGGACCTGGCCCAGGGGGCCACCTGACCGCCGTCGGCGTAGCCGCTCAGATCGCTCTGATCCCGGGTGTCTAAGCCGGAGATTTGAGCAAAGCGGTACAGCGTCAGGGCCAGCTCTTGCCGGGTGGGGGCGCGGTCAGGTTCAAAGGCTGTTTCGTTTCCACTCATGACCCCCGCTTCGGAGACCCAGGAGATGGCGGGATAGCACCAATCAGAGTCGGGTACATCCGTGTAATGGCTCAGGCCGCTGCCCGGCTTACCGGAGAGCTGGTAGAGGGTCTGGGCCAGCATGGCCCGGGTCAGGGGCGCCTGGGGTTGAAAGTAGCTTCTGGAGGCGCCGGAGAGCAGGCCGCGGGACACCGCGAAGTCCACCGCACCGTAGTACCAGGCGTCCGGCGCCACATCCAGATAGTCGGCGGCGGAGGGAGGGGGCAGCTGGCCGTAGAGACGGAGGTAGTAGCACAGCTCATAGTCGGCGTTGTCGCTGCCGGAGTGGTAGGACACCGTAATCATATAGAGCACTGACTCCGGCTGAAGATCGGTGGGGGCGATCCCGGCCAGATAGCTGGCGCTGCCCGGCGTGGTGCGGTCCCGGATGGCGGCGGAGCCTCGGGCCAGAAGGGTTTGCGCCGTAAGGGTATAGGTCCGGCCCGAAGTGAGGACAGTGGACAGTCCGCTGCTGGCGGAGGCCAGGGTGCCGGAGGAGGTGAGAACGTCTCCCACGGGGGAGTCCTGACCGCTGAGCAGCTCATAGACCCCGTTCCCGTCTAGATCGGTGAGGTAGTCAACCGTGAGCGCTACCTGCTGGGTCTGGGGAGTGAGGTGGAATTCCAGGTCCTCCGTCACCCGGTTTACCGGGGTGGTAAAGTCCAGCTCCTCCACCGGATGGAATGTGTTGGAGGAATCCCGCTGATAGAGCGTCAGCGGTAAGGATTCCTGAGGAATGTCGGTCTCTGCCGCAGAGATAAGCACCTGGGCGAACCCGCCGGAGGCGAGGGGGTCTGCCGCAGCGGCGGGCAGAGACATGGTCAGGACCAGCGCCAGTGCAGCAGCGGCGGCGGAAAGGGCGCGTTTCCATCGTTTGCAATTCATGGGGATCTCCTCTCAGCTGTAGCTCCTCCCACAGGGACTGTGGGGGAGAAGAAAACGGACTGAGCTTCGGATTTAGAAGCAATTACCGCTCAATTTCCCTTATATTATAGCGGGGAGCCCGGCAAAAAGCAAGAAATACCGCTCGAATCTGGGTGGGAGTTGTGAGAAAACGGAGTTGCCCTGACAGATTGTAAACTAAAAAATAATTTAGTTGACAGCACTGCGGAAAGAATGTATACTAACTGAGAAAATGGTTGACAATGGGAGGACGCCGTATGGAAAATCTAGCAGAACGGATCATAAGCGGGGGACGGCTGGACCGGGAGGACGGCAGGAAACTGCTGGAGATGGATCTGGAGGAACTGTGCCGGGTGGCGGATGAGATCCGCCGGGCATTTTGCGGAGACAAGGGGGAGCTTTGTACCATCGTCAACGGCCGCAGCGGCCGGTGCAGCGAGGACTGCAAGTTCTGCGCCCAGTCCTGTCACTACCACACCGGGGCGGAGGAGTACCCCTTTCTGAGCGTGCCGGAGATCGTAGAGGAGGGGAAGCGGAACGAGGCGGCGGGGATCCGCCGCTACTCCATCGTAACGGCGGGGCGGGGAATCCACGGACCCGACCTGGAGCACGCCCTGGAGGCCTACCGCCGGCTGCGGGCGGAGACTGGCCTTGCGCTGTGCGCCTCCCACGGGCTTCAGACCCAGGAGGAGTTCCGGCAGATGAAGGAGGCCGGGGCCACCCGCTTCCACGCCAACCTGGAGACCTCCCGCCGGTACTTCCCCTATATATGCACCACCCATACATATGACGATAAGATAGAAAACATCCGCCGGGCCAAGGCCGCGGGGCTGGAGATCTGCTCCGGCGGCATCCTGGGCATGGGGGAGACCTGGGAGGACCGGGTGGACATGGCCCTGGACCTGTCAGAGCTGGGGGTGGTCTCCATTCCGCTGAACCTGCTCACCCCCATCCCGGGGACGCCCCTGGAGGGCCTGCCTCCCCTGACGGAGGAGGAAGTGCTGCGATCGGTGGCCATGTTCCGGTGCTTCAATCCCACCGCGTGGATCCGGATGGCGGCGGGGCGGGGCCGCTTTGCCGACGGCGGACGGAAACTCTTCCAATCCGGGGCCAACGCGGCCATCACCGGGGACATGCTCACCACCACCGGCACCAGCATCGCCGGGGACCGGGCCATGTTTGCCGGACTTGGGTATCAGATCTGACGGTTTAATGTTAAATAAGGAGGAACAATCATGCATCCAGAGACTGCGGCGGGAGTACGCCAGAAGCGAAAGACCTATTTCATGGCGGTGACCGCCCTGATGGCAGCGGTGACCTGTGTATTGGCCCCCATGTCCATCCCCATCGGGCCGGTGCCCATCTCCTTTACCAACCTGGCCATCTACCTGTCCCTCTACCTGCTGGGCTGGAAGTGGGGCACGGTGAGCTATCTAGTCTATATGCTCATCGGTATGGTGGGGGTACCGGTGTTCTCCGGCTTTACCGGCGGGCTGGGCAAGCTGGCCGGGGCCACCGGCGGCTACATCGTGGGCTTTCTGCCCATGGCGGTGATCGCGGGGCTGGTGATTGACCGGTACCGGAGCCGGGGCATCCAACTGGCCGGGATGATCGTAGGCACGGCGGTGTGCTATGCCCTGGGCACGGTCTGGTTCTGCTTCGTCATGGACAGCACGCCTGTGGCGGCCCTGGGGCTATGTGTGATCCCCTTCATTCCGGGGGATCTGGTGAAAATGCTGGCTGCCATGACGGCAGGGCCGGTAATCCGCCGCCGCCTGGTACAGGCCGGGCTGCATGCGGCTTGACCGGGCCAGGTTCAGCAGGCGGAAGAAGAAAGCGGAACGCCTTGGTGCAAAGAGGCGTTCCGCTTTTTTCCTGGAAAAAACCTACGGCTGGATTTCAATGGCGTTCACCGGGCAGCTCTCCGCCGCCTCCTGGACGAACCCCTCCTGGTCCGGGTAGATGGTGTCCTTGGCGGCGGCTACTCCCTCCTCGGTCATGAGAAAGACAGCGCTGCACATATTGACACACAGGCCACAGCCAATGCAGTTTTCATTCACATGGGCATTCAACCCCATCGCCTCCTTTGGTGAAGTAGGATTTCCAGGGAGCGGGGGTTTTATACACCAGGACGCTGCGGCGGGGGAACGAGGTGGAGGGTGGAAAATACACAAAATTTTTCCCAAATTCCGTCTTGACTCCCTATGAGAAACATGCTACAATACCAAATTGCGGTGGTAAGGGCATTTGCGCCCTTTTACCCGATGAAACGCCCCCGCAGAGCGGGGGAGAGGAGGGCACCGAAAATGCTGGAAGAACTCAAGCAGGGCAGCAAAGTGGTGGGAGCCAAGCAGACCCGCCGGGCCCTGAAGGACGGCCGGGCCAAGAAGCTCTATATGGCCAAGGACGCCGACCCACGTCTGCTTCAGCCTCTGGTCCAGGAGGCGGTCCGCACCGGCGTGCGGATCGAGCAGGTGGACACCATGAAGGCGCTGGGCGAGGCCTGCGGCATTGCCGTGGGGGCCGCCGTGGCCGTCCTGGTGTAAAAATTTATTCTTTTTGGTTTTAGCAGAATAAGGTCCCCTTATTTTGTTAAAATAAATACCATGCCCCACAGGGGCAGAACGTTCAGAAAGGAGGAAAAACATGCCTACTTTTAATCAGCTGGTCCGCAAGGGTCGTCAGCAGGTGACTGCCAAGTCCACCTCTCCCGCCCTGCAGCATGGCCTGAACACCCTGAAGAACCGTCAGACC
>CALWWF010000052.1 GCA_944385165.1 uncultured Oscillospiraceae bacterium | reverse complement strand
GGCTCGTTGGCCGGGTCCTCCAGGTCCAGGCCCTCGTGGGACAGGTGCCACAGGTTCTTGTCCTTGGAGTAGTTGGTCTCCCGGGAGATCTTCAGGGGCACGTTGTGGGCCTCGGCGTAGTCGATCTCCTCGTCACGACCCTTGATGTCCCACTCCCGCCAGGGGGCGATGATCTTCATCTCAGGGGCAAAGCGCTTGATGGCCAGCTCAAACCGCACCTGGTCGTTGCCCTTGCCGGTGCAGCCGTGGCAGATGGCGTCGGCGTTCTCCTTCTTGGCGATGTCCACCAGCCGCCGGGCGATGACCGGGCGGGCAAAGGCGGTGCCCAGCAGGTAGCCCTCGTAATTGGCCCCCATCATCATGGAGGGGACGATGACCTCATCCACCATCTCGTCGGTGAGGTCCTCGATGTACAGCTTGGAAGCGCCGGTCTTGATGGCCTTCTCCTCCAGGCCGTCCAGCTCGTCCCCCTGGCCCACGTCGGCGGAGACAGCGATGATCTCCGGATTATTGTAGTTCTCCTTCAGCCAGGGGATGATGATGGACGTATCCAGGCCGCCGGAATAGGCGAGCACAACTTTTTTGATCTCAGACATGATAACATTCCCTCCAAATTTGGTATCGGGTCCCGGCACAGCCGGGCCCGGCTTGGTCCATTGGGAACAGTTTACCACTCCCTCCCCGGAATTGCAACCCCTTGTTTCGCATAATTATCCGAATCCTCCCAAAATTTTTCGTAGATTTTGAATAAATATGAATAGCATCCTGTATATTTCTTTCCATATGCAAATTCATCCCCCCCGTGCCCGGCGGTTTCCAAAAAATGATTGACAAACGATCATTCTTTGATATACTCAAGTTAGAATTATCGTATAACAATAATTTTTGGAGGGGTCGGTATGACGGTCAAACGATTCGCCCTGCTGCTGTGCGCCGCCCTGGCGGGGGCGCTTCTCCCCCTGCTTTCTCCGCTCCAGGCCGCCCAGGCCCTCTCCCGCCCCCTGGAGAGCGCCGGAGAATATCTGCGCGCCCTGTCCCTGTCCGGGACGGCGGGGAACGTGCTGGCCTGGGCCCTGGTGCTCCTGGTATCCGCCCTCCCCCTTCTGCTGCTGGCGCTGCTGCGGAGGCGGGGTCCCCTGCACTGGGAGGACGGACTGCTGCCCCTGGCCTCCCTCCTCCTCTTTATCCTGTCCTATTTCACCGTCAATCCCACCCACATCCCGGTTTCCTTTGCCGCACAGGTATGGCTGATGGCCTTTTTCATGGTGACGGCGGCGGACCTGATTGTCTGGGGGATTTTGCGTCTGCTCCGGGCCATGGAGGGGAGCCCGCTGCAAACGCTCTCCCGGGTGCTGGGCGTTCTGCTCACCGCCTGCGCGGTCCTCCTGGTGTTCTCTGCCGCCCTCCGTGGAACCAGAGCGCTAGCCGCGGCAGTGGAAGGGCCTGCACCGGAACAGCTTGCTATTGGGCAGTTGATCGCAGGAGGCCCCTTTGATCTGGTCATGTCGTCGGGAAGCCAGTGGCTTGCGGCTATTTTGACTTTGGCGGAGCTGGTCCCCGACCTGCTGGGGGCCTGGGTACTTTTGTTGGGGGCCGATCTCACCGCCGCCCTGGCCCAGGGGCCCTTCAGTGGGGAAAGCGCCGTCCAGTGTGCGGCCGCTGCCCGCCGGTGCCGTCTGGCCATCCAGATTACCCTGGTGCTGACCCTGGCGGTCAGCCTGGTGAAGCTGACTCTGTTCGGCCAGGTGGAGATGGTTCAGGTCTCCCTGAATTTCCCGTTGATCCCCCTGATCCTTGCCGCCGCCCTCTATCTGCTGTGCCGGTGCCTCCAGCGGGGGAAAGTCCTCCAGGATGACAACGACTCCATCATTTGAACAGATAGGAGATAGAAGATAGGAGTTGATCCACCTCTGGAGCGGCTCCTGTCGGAATCAAGGGCAGCCCAGCCGGAAAACAGGCCGAATCCAGAAGAACCTGGCTGGGGTATCCCGCAATATCCCCTATCTCCTATCTCATCACTCCTATCTGAAACCACAGGAGGTTTGCTTTGGCCATCACGGTACATCTAAGCGAAGTTTTGAAGGCGCGGGGCATGACCGCCAAGGAACTGTGCGCCCAGGTGGGCATCATGGAAGCAAATCTGTCCATCCTCCGCTCCGGCAAGGCCAGCGGCGTGCGCTTTCACACTATCAACCGCATCTGTTACTATCTGCAATGCGACGTGGGGGACATCCTGCGTTTCGACGGACGATTGGAGGACGGCCATGAAGAGACGTAATTGGATTTCCGGTGGACTGGCCCTGGTCCTGACCTTCTCCCTTGCCGGGTGCCGCCTGGCCCAGCCGGAGTGGGCCGCCTCCGGCCTGGACGAGTTCATCGGCTTTTACCTGGTGTATGAGGACGCCTTTGTTCCTCCTTCTGAACAATACGAGGCCACTTCCTGGGTTTCCGTGGGGAACGTGTTCACTGGCACGAAATATGTGCTGGAAGGGGAAAAACAGGAGGACTGGAGCTATACTTTCGGCGATCTGGAGGGTCTGGACTTCTTCTTTCCCAGCTATGAGCCCGGCCACACCCACCCCACCGGCCCCAACGGGGAGGAGGAGCCCTGCGTGGTGCGCCTGAGCGAGAGTGAGATCCAGCGCACGGAGATGAATCAGAACACCTCGGAGGCCGGTACCTCCTATACCTGTACCGGGACGGTCTATGTGGGACCGGTTCTGGCGGATAGCGGGGCGGCGGATACCTCCTGGGTGATGGCCCTCTACCCGGTATTCCAGCGCCGGGACAGGAGCATCTATCTCACCGGGGATGCGGAGCGGGTGGGCGGCTCCGGGGGTGTCACCATCGGCCGCAGCGCAGAGATGACCGCCAGCCTCAACGACCAGGCGGAGTCCCAGGCGGGGCTGGAGGTCTCCGTCTCCATCGAGTGGACCCAGCGCCTGGAGTCCGTCACCGTTCAGCAGTACAGCGGGGACCACGCCCTTCTTCGGGAGGATGTCCTCACCCAGGGGGAGGCCCTGGCCCTGGATGGGGAGTGGCCCCTCCCCTGGGCGGAGGGGGCGGCCTATACCCTGGCCGTGAAGCGCTATACGGACGGGACGGAGCAGTTCGAGACGTTCCCGGAGCCCTATGAGGAGGACATCGCCGCCCCGCTGATGGTTTGGTTCCTGGACGAGCGTGGCATGGGGGTACCGGTCACCGTGACCCTGGAGCCGCTCAATGAACAGGAAGCGTAACATAAAAAATAGCCGCCCGCAGGCGGCTATTTTACTGTTTATTCAGAGAGAAGGATGCGGTCGTTGTCCAGCTCCTTGCCCGCTCCGGCGCGGAAGCGCTCCAGCAGGTCGCTGACGGTCATGCCCTTTCGCTCCTCCCCCTGGACGTCCAGGACGATCCGCCCCCCATCCATCATCAGGGTGCGGTCGCCCAGCTCCAGGGCGTTTTTCATGTTGTGTGTGACCATCAGGGTGGTGATATGGTGCTGTGCCACCACGTCCTTGGTGATATTTAAAACTTTCTCCGCCGTTCCCGGGTCCAGGGCCGCAGTGTGCTCGTCCAGCAGCAGCAGCTTGGGCGGGTGCATGGTCGCCATGAGCAAAGTCAGAGCCTGGCGCTGCCCGCCGGACAGCAGCCCCACCGGCTGCTTCATCCGATCCTCCAGCCCCATTCCCAGCAGGGCCAGCTGGTCCCGGAAACGGGCCCGGTCCCCTCCGGTCATGTGAGAGAACCAGCCGCCGCTGCCCGCAGCCAGAGCCAGGTTCTCCTCGATGGTCATCCCCGGGGCGCTGCCCCGCATGGGGTCCTGAAACAGCCGCCCCATTTGCTTGGCCCGCTTATATTCGGGCATAAAGGTGACGTCCTGCCCATCCACCAGGATGGAGCCGCTGTCCACGAAGAAACTGCCGGCAATGGCGTTGAACAGGGTGGACTTGCCCGCCCCGTTGGAACCGATGATGGTGACGAAGCTGCCGGGCTCCAGGTGGAGACTCAGGTCGGTGAGGGCGCGCTTTTCGTTGACAGTACCCGGATTAAAGGTTTTGGAAATGTGAGACAGGGTCAGCATTGCTCCCCACCCCCTTTCCCCGCCGTGGAGCGGTAAGTGAGACGGCGGCGGATCATGGGCCAGCGGCTCTTCAGGTAAGGTCCGGAGATGGCCAGTACCACGATGATGGAGGACACCAGCTTCAGCATAAAGGCCGGCATATCAAAGCGCAGGGCAATGGTGTACACCAGGCGGAAGATAAAGGAGCCCAGCACCACCCCGCAGGCCCGGGTAAAGATTCCCCCTCTGCCCAGGACGGTGCCGCCGATGAGCAGGGACGCCAGAGCGATGGTCACCATGCCGGTGCCGATATTCACGTCGGCGGAGCGCTGGGACTGGGCCAGCAGGCAGCCGGACAGGCCGGTGAAGGCGTTGGCCACGCACAGCCCCACCACGGTGGTAAAGGCCGGGTTGATGGAGGAGGAGCGCACCATGTCCGGGTTGTTGCCCGTAGCCCGGATAGCCAGACCCAGCCGGGTGTTCAGAAACAGCGACAGGAACGCCACCACCAGCGCCACGGCCACCGCCGCCACCACCAGCCGGTACTGTCCGGCCAGGGGGGTGCCCTCCAGGGCGTCCCGCACCATGGTAAACACCGTATCGGTCTGGTTCATATTCAGCAGGGACGAGCCGCTCATCACTGCGATGTTAATGGAGTACAGCCCCGTGTTGACAATGATGCCCGCCAACAGGCTGTCCACCCCCATTTTGGTCTGGAGCAAGGCGGTGATAAATCCGGAACACACCCCTGCCCCCATAGCCGCCGCGATGGCCAGGAAGGGGTGGCCGGAGATGGCCACCACCGCCCCCACAGCGGCCCCCAGTGTGAAGCACCCGTCGGTGGACAGGTCACACACGTTGAGCATGGTATAACTTAAAAACAGCGCCAGGACAGTGAGCGAACAGATCAGCCCCAGTTCCAGGGCGGTCTGGACCAACGCCAGGTCCATGGCGATCCCTCCTTCCTCTCGCGGCGGGAGGGACCGGAGCTTTCGCTCCGGTCCCCTTGCCGTGTGCCGGACTCAGACCGGCGTGATGTGATTTCTGGATGTTATAGAAAAAGTTTTACTGCGCCAGATCGTCGAAACTCTCCGCCGTGGTGATGGACTGCACCTTGGTGCACAGGGGGGCGAAGGTCTCGGCAATGGCGTCATAGTCCAGGCCCAGGGCCTCACAGGTCTCGATGTTCACGGTGGCGGTACCGTTGTCAAAGGTCATCACCGGGGTCTCGGCGGGGTCGGCGCCGTTGATCAGAATGTCCGCCACCATGTTGGCGGTCTCCACGCCCAGATTGGCGTAGTCCACGCCATAGCCCAGGAAGGCCCCGTTCAGGGCGAAGGAGTCCGCACCGGTGTAGTGGGGGATGCCCGCGTCAATGAAGGTCTCGTAGATGGCCAGCTCCGCGGTCATGATGGTATTGTCGGTGGGGGTAAAGACGGCGTCCACGCCGTCCGCCACCAGGGCCTGGGCGGCCAGCATCACCTCGTCGGTGGTGGTGCCGGTGCGCTCCACATACTCGATGCCCTTCTCATCCAGGTACTCCTTGGCGTGGGCGATGGGGGTGGTGGAGGAGTCCTGCCCCGCGTCATACAGAAGTCCGATCTGATCCGCATCCGGGTCGGCGGCAAAGATCAGGTCCATGATGGCGTTGGTGTCCAGATAATCGGAGGTGCCGGTGATGTTGGAGCCGGGGGCCTCCAGGCTGGCCACCACCCCGGTGCTCACCGGGTCAGACACGGCGGAAAACACCACGGGGATGCCGCTGTCCTCGGTAGCGGACTGCATGGCGGTGGCAACAGGGGTGGCCACGCCCACCATCAGGTCCACGTCGTCGGCCATGAAGTTGGCGATAATCTGGTTGAGGACGGTAGCGTCGCCGTTGCAGTTCTCCAGGTCCACATCAAAGGTGACCCCGTTCTCCTCCCCCAAGGCGGTCAGCTGGGTCTGGATATTGTCCACGATCTGGTTCAGGGACGCGTCGTCCACATAGTTGCAGATGCCCACTTTATAAACGGTGCCGCCGTCGCCGCCGGTGGAAGCGGAGCTTTCAGACTCTCCGCCAGAGCAGGCAGCCAGGGACAGGGCCAGAGACAGAAACAGGCCCGCAGCAAACAGCTTCTTCACAGTGTTCTTTTTCATGGTGTTACCTCCATAGTCTGCCCGGTTTGGGCGAAAATTTGGTTTGGGTGGGTGATGGAGGGGCCGCTGCCAACGGCCTTTGCTTGAGAGTATAAAAAAACAGCTCCTCGTCCCCTCTCTGGGACAAGAGCTGTAACTCCTGCGATACCACCCAAATTGATGCAAAAATGCATCCGCTCGCTTCACGCGCCATCACGCGTGCCCGATGGATAACGGGTGGGTCCCCGTCGGCATCTACTCAGCGCTTCTATCCGCCGTTCAAGCCGCCCTCGAAAGCCCATTCACACAGCCGCTCCCCGTCCTGATCCCACCGCCCAGGACTCTCTGAAGGTTTGCCGCGCTGGCTACTACTCTTTCTCACAGGTTTTCTGCTTGTTTGGTTGTTGGGCTTATTATAGCCGCTTCTTCCCCACTTGTCAACCCCCCTACTTTTCTTAAAAAGAAAAGTAGGCAAAAGAATTTTGTGCGAAACTTCGTTTCGCCTCTCCGGCAATTTTCAGGTCTCGGAGAAAAGATCGTGTGAAAACTTTTCTGCAAAGCTCCGCTTCGCCCCCGGGGCGGCCTCGGGCCGCCCCGGAGCTTGTTGCGTGGGTTTATCAAAGGCTTTCCTTCACCGCGTCCGCCGCCCGGCCCAGGTAGCCAATGTACCAGAAGACAGCCACCAGCGAGGCAATCAATGCGGCAATGGCGATGAGGATCGTCAAAACCGACCCCATCCCCAGGGGTACCAAAATCACGCCCGCCACCGTGGTGGCCAGGTTCAGAATCCACACCGTCTTTCCCCGCTGCACCAGGTCCTCTCGCCCCAGTTCCCCCAGGATGCGTCCGGTGGCCTGAAGCACCAGCCACAAGATCACCAGATTGAGCACAGTGTCGGCAATGTCCAGCACACTGGCGAGCAGGGACTCATCCCCCGCCAAACCGCTCACCAGAGACAGGACGATTCGGACCAGCTCCAGATAAAAGGCTGTGCGGTACTCCGGCTGGATGTTCCGCAGGCCGTACAGGCCCACCAGATACACGATCCCGCCCACCAGCATCGCAATCGCGCTGCCCAAAGTAAGAAACAGCGTAAAGCCCACGCCGCCACCCACCACAATTCTATAAGGATTCGCCGCCAAGACGGCCAGCATCATCACCAGAGAGACCAACAGAAAGATCAGCGACGCCATACTGACGACCTGCCCTCTCCACATGGTGCGCAGCTTCTCGCTGGCGACAATTTTCCATTCAGACTGCTCAAACATTTTCAGACCTCCTTCACGGCTTTTTGACAATTTAACCATATCGGATTCCTGAAATTTTGTCAATCGAAACGAGCTGTTTTTTCAGAAAATTTTCAGATGAGTGTCTCCTCTTTCAAGCGCAAAAAAGTCCGGACCTGTTGGGTCCGGACTTTTTTGCAGGTTTTGAAAAATACCGTGTTACATATTGGCGGGCACATGGATGACCCCCACGGGGCACTCCTTCACGCACAGCTGGCAGCCCACGCACTTCTCCTGGTCGATGTAGGCCACGTTGTTCTCCACGGTGATGGCCTGCTTGGGGCAGGCCTTGGCGCACTTCATGCAGCCGATACACCCGGCGGAGCAGGCCTTCCGGGTCTGGGTGCCCTTGTCCTTGTTCTGACACAGGACCACAGGCTTGCGCTTGTGCTCGGGCACCACTTCGATCACATGGTTGGGGCAGGCGGCGGCGCAGGCGCCGCAGCCGGTGCACTTTTCCCGGTCCACCTTGGCGATGCCGTCCACGATGTGGATGGCGTCAAAGGCGCAGGCCCGGGTGCAGTCCCCATAGCCCAGGCAGCCGTACTGGCAGGCACCGTCGCCGCCGTACAGGCCCTTTACGGCCTGGCAGCTGGAGATACCCTCAAAGGTATAACGCTTAGAGGTCTTCTCACAGGTGCCGGAGCAGGCCACCACCGCCTTCATGGGGGTCATGGAGCCGGCCTCCACCCCCATGATCTCCGCAATGGCGGAGGCGGTCTTGGCGCCGCCGGGGATGCACTTGTTGATGGCATTGCCCTCTTCCACGATGCTCTTGGCATAGTCGGCGCAGCCCGCGCAGCCGCAGGCGCCGCAGTTGGCCCCGGCCAGCACGCCGGTGATCTGCTCCACCCGCTCGTCCACGGGGACGTACATGACGATGGAGGCCATCACCAGGATGATCGCGCCGATCAGACCGATCACCGTGACCAAGATCACGGCCATAAGAATCATATTCATAGCTTATTCTCCCCCTCCTACATCACACGCCGAAGATGTTCTCGACGATACCGCCGAAGCCCATGAAGGACAGGGAGACCATCGCCGCGGCAACCAGGGTGATGGGCAGGTCCTTGAAGCACTTGGGGGGCATAGCCTCCTCCACGCGGCGGCGCACGCCGGAGAACAGCACCATGGCCACCAGATAGCCGATGCCGGCGCCGGCGGCGCACACGATGCTCTCCAGGAAGTTATAGCCGTTGTCGATGTTCAGCACGGTCACGCCCAGGATGGTGCAGTTGGTGGTGATCAAAGGCAGGTACACGCCCAGGGACTTATACAGGGCGGGGATGTACTTCTTCAGGATACTCTCCAGCAGCTGTACCAGAACGGCGATGATGAGGATGAACACGATGGTCTGCAGATAGCCCATGTCCCACGCGCCGCTCTCCGGAGTCAGCAGGAACATCTGGATGGGCCAGGTGGCCGCAGTGGCCAGCACCATGACGAAGGTGACGGCAAGGGACATACCCACCGCGCTGTCCAGCCGCTTGGACACGCCCAGGAAGGGGCAGATGCCCAAAAACTGGACCAGCACGTAGTTGTCCACCAGGATCATGGAGAAGAAAATAACGGCAAGCTCGACAGCCATTACGCATTCCCTCCTTCCGCAGTCTCAGCAGGGGCGGAGGCCTTCTCCTTCTTGGGACGGGTGGTCAGCCAGGTGGCCGCCGCCATCATCACGCCGAAGATGAAGAAGCCGCCAGGGGCGCTGGTCATGATGGTGAAGGGGTCGATGGACTCAGGCAGGACCTGAATGGCAAAGCCCTCGGGCAGGAAGGGGAACAGGCCGTCCAGGCCGGACATCCAGGTGCCGGAGCCCAGGATCTCACGGATGGTGCCCATGATGGTCAGCGTCAGCATAAAGCCGATGCCCATGCCCAGGCCGTCCAGCGCGGAATCCACGATGCCGTTCTTGGAGGCGAACATCTCAGCGCGGCCCAGGATGATGCAGTTTACCACGATCAGGGGCAGGTACACGCCCAGCGCCTCGTCAAGGGCGGGCACGAAGGCCTCTACCAGCATCTGCACCACCGACACGAAGCCGGCGATGACGGTGATGTAGCAGGGGATACGCACCTGATTGGGAATCACTTTCCGCAGAGCGGAGATGACGATGTTGGAGCACACCAGCACGAAGGTGGCCGCCAGGCCCATGCCGATGCCGTTGGAGGCCATGGTAGAGGTGGCCAGGGTGGGACAGGTGCCGAGAACCAGCACCAGTACAGGGTTTTCATTCAAAATGCCGTTGGTAAAAACCTTCAGCTTGTTATTACTACTCATCTCGACTCACCGCCTTTCAAGAAATCTGATTATAGGCTTCGATGGCGGCGTTCACCGCATCGATCACCGCGGTGCTGGAGACAGTGGCGCTGGTATAGGCGTCCACGTCCTCATTGAGCACCAGAGGCTCGGCGGCGGACAGGCCGTTGTAACGGGCAAGGTAGTCCGGGTTGCCCACCACGTTGGAGCCGATGCCCTGGGTCTCCTCCTGCTGGGTCACGGTGATGGACTCGATGTTGCCATCGGCGTTGATGCCCACCATGACCACCACGTCGCCGCCGTAGCCCTTGGCGGAGGCGGTGATGGCGGCGCCGGCGCCGTTGTCGGCGGTATAGATGGCGGACACGCCGTCTACGGTGATGCCGGTCACCTCGCTGAAGGTGTCAGCCTCAGGGAGCACCTGGGCACGGGCGGCGTTCTCCGCCTCGATCCGGGCCTGCGTGATGATGGGGGCAGTCACTTCATTGGTGGCGGCCAGCGCGCCGGTCACGATGACACAGATGAGGGACAGCACCACAATGGGCTTCCAAATGCGATTCCAGTTGTTCATTTCCCGGCACCCTCCTTGTTCTTCTTGACTTTGGCGATGCCCAGGCGGTCCTGACGGGTGAGAACCTCAATATAGGGGACGGTCAGGTTCATCAGCAGGATGGAGAAGGACACGCCCTCTGCCATAGTGCCCAGGAACCGGATGGCGCAGGTGATGATGCCAAGGCCCAGGCCGAAAATCAGCTTGCCCTTGGTGGTGGTGGGCGAGGTCACATAGTCGGTGGCCATGAAGAAGGCGCCCAGCAGCAGTCCGCCGGAGAGGAGCTGATAGATGGGGTCCTGGCCGGCCACCAGGCTGAGCACCGCCACGGTGGCCAGATAGGTCACGGGGATGGTGGGGCTGATGACCTTGGTGGCGATCAGGAAGATGCCGCCGATAAGCAGGGTGATGGCGCAGGTCTCGCCCAGCACGCCGCCGTGCACGCCCAGCAGCAGGGTCAGGTAGCTGTCAGAGCCCACCTCGCCGGCCACGGCCAGGGGGGTGGCGGTGGAGAAGGCGTCGATCTCACTGACTGGGTGGGGGTAGTTGGACATGGCCCCGGCAAAGCCCATGGCCATGGCGATGCGGCCCACGATGGCGGGGTTGGCGAAGTTATAGCCCAGGCCGCCGAAGAGCTGCTTGACCACCACGATGGCGATAAACGCGCCCACGATGGCCATCCACCAGGGGAGGGTGGCGGGCATGTTGAAGGCCAGCAGCATACCGGTGACCACGGCGGAGAAGTCGCCGATGGGGACCTCTCGGTGCATCAGCTTGCAGTAGGCCCACTCAAAGAACACACAGGAGATCACGGTCACGGCCACCAGGACCAGAGCGTTGATCCCGAAGATAATGACAGAGGCAATCAGCGTGGGGACCAGGGCCAGGCACACCCGCTGCATGATCTTCTGGGTGCTGTCCGCGCTGGTGATGTGAGGCGCGGCGGTTACGATCAGCTTTTGATTGTCCATCACTTTTTACCTCCATTCTTCATCATGATTTTCGCCAGGGCAATGGAGGGGGCCAGAGGCCGCTTGGCGGGGCAGACGAAGGAGCAGGTGCCGCAGCTCATGCACAGATCCGCGTTAAGCTCTTTGAGCTGGTCCACGTCGCCCTTCTCATAGGCCTTGACGATGTCTTTGGCCGCCAGACCCAGGGGGCAGGCGTTGACGCACCGGCCGCAGTGGATGCAGTTGGTCTTCTTGGGCAGGTGGGCCCACTTTTCAGAGAAGGCCAGAACGGCGTTGTTGTTCTTCAAAATCGGCTGATCCAGGCTGGCCACGCAGGTGCCCATCATGGGGCCGCCGTAGAGGACCTTGCCCGGCTGGGCAGTGAGGCCGCCGCAGAAGTCCAGCAGCTCCTGGATGGGGGTGCCGATGATGACTTCCACATTCTTGGGCTCCTTGACGATGTCGCCGTCCACGGTCAGGCGCTTGGTGGTCAGGGGCATGCCGGTCTCTAAGTACTTGCCCACAAAGGCGGTGGAGGTGACGTTCATGACGATCACGCCCACGTCGGAGGGCAGGCCGGGGAAGGGGACCTCCCGGCCGGTGCAGTTCTCAATGAGCACCTTCTCAGCGCCCTGGGGGTAGCGGCAGGGCAGGGTCTTCACCTCGATGCCGGCCACGTCGATGGCGGACTGGAGCTTGGCGATAGCGTCGGGCTTGTTGCCCTCCACGCCGATGATGCACTTGGGAATGTTCAGATACTTCATCACGGCCTTGATGCCGCTGAGGATAAAGTGGGTATCCTCCAGCATGCACCGGTGGTCCGAGGTGATATAGGGCTCACACTCGGCGCCGTTGATAAGCAGAGTGTCGATCTCGTCCAGGTTCTTGGGGGACAGCTTCACCGCCGTGGGGAAGCCTGCGCCGCCCAGACCCACCAGGCCGCTGGAGCGGATGGCGTCTACAAAGGACTTAAAATCGGTCACTTCCGGGGGGGCGATGGAGGGGTCCACCTTCTGCTCCCCGTCGGGGGTAATGACCACGGTGGTCTGGGTCGCGCCGTTGGAGCCCACCATCGTGGAGATCTCGGAGACCGTGCCGGAGACGCCGGAGTGGATGTCGGCGGAGACGAAGCCCCCCGCCTTTCCTACCACGGTGCCCACATACACCTGATCGCCCTTGGCCACGACCGGAGACGCCGGAGCGCCGATGTGCTGGTTCATGGACAGAACGATCTTAGACGGAAGCGGCATCGCCACCGTCTCAAGGCCGGCCGTCCGCTTCTCGTGCGGAACGCCCGCGCCCTGTGCAGAGCGTTTGAGAAATTTGCTCATTCGGATTTCAACCTCCCTATACTGCAATCGCTGGGGAAAATATAAATCGTATCTCTTCTGCCGGCGCTCCGCTCTCCCATGGAAGCTTGTACCCGGCTCTCTCACAGCCCTCCCTAACTTCTTATCCGTCATTTTTCCTTCCGCCGCACGGCGCGGCAAAGCCCGCCGGCTCCCCCCTCTTCGGCAGGTCGAAAGAATGGGGAAACCGCCGGTGCGTGCGCCGGAACGAACGCTCCGCCCGCCCCAGGCCAGGGGCAGAAACGGAAGAGGCTCCGCTGCGGACGGCTTTCCCCGCCCCGCCGGAGCGCCCGGGCGGCCCAAGCCCTGCGGCTGGGCGGCTCATTGGCCTTTATGATACACCTTTTTTGATAAAATTGCAATCATTCTTTTCCTATATTGCATGGAATTCCCCCGAAATTTTTCCTTTTTCTTGGGGAAATTTTTTCTGTTTTTACCTTACGGCGCGCAAAAATGCGGCGCGTATCCGGGAGGATACGCGCCGCTGTTCCCTGTATACCCGTTTCGGGCCGCGCCTTAGCAGCAGCCGCCGCAGCCGTTTCCGCAGCTATTGCCGCAGCCGTTCCCGCAGCCGCCGTTGTTGCCGCAGCCGCCGTTGTTGCCGCAGCAGCAGCACAGGATGAGAATCAGGATGATGATCCACAGGCAGCCGCCGCCGCCAAAACCGTTATTGCCGCATCCCATTGATGAGGTCCCTCCCGTTATGAAGTCTTGAGGCGGCGCTTCCGCCGCGCTCAATCCATTCTATGCCCCGGGAGGGAAAGGGTTACGGGGCCAGGCGGGCAAAGTTCATCAGGATGGTGGCCACTTCCGCCCGGCTGGCCGGGTCGGTGGGGCGCAGAGTCCCCTCCGCCGAGGGGACGATGAGCCCGTTGGCTACCGCCCAGGACACCGCATCCCGGGCCCAGGAGGCCGCCGCGCCACCGTCGCCGTAGAGGGACAGGTCCGCCGCGCCGGTGAGCTCCCATCCCAGATACTGCCGGGCGAAGCTGTGGAGCATCACCAGCAGCTGCTGCCGGGTGACGTTCTCCTCCGGGGCGAAGAACCCCTCGCCCATCCCGGCGGCCATCCCCTGGACATAGCCCCAGCGCACATAGGGGGCATACCAGCTGTCCGGGGCCACGTCGGCAAAACTGGCCTGGGCGGCGCTCAGCTCCGCCTCCGGCGAGCCGGCCAGGCGGTAGAGCACCGTCACCAGCATGGCCCGGTTCATGGGGGTGTTGGGTGCGAAGGAGTCGGCGCTCATGCCGGAAAACAGGCCGTTTTCATAGACGTAGGCCACCGCGCTCTCGTACCAGTCCCCCTGGGCCACGTCCACAAAGGGGAGAGCCTGGGTCCCTGCATCGGCAAACTGATAGCTCCCCTCCAGCCCCAGGTACATGGCCCCGGAGCGCACTATCAGCACCGCGGAGGTGTCCTCCCCCACCAGATACCGGTGCCCCGCCGTCAAGCCGGTCCCGGATGGGACCGCCGTCCCATCGGTCACGTCGATAACCGCACCGGAGTGGGTCAGATCCCCGCTGCCCGCCAGCACCATCAGCCCCGAGCCGGTGGGCAGGGTGAGCACATCCCCCTGGGAGAAGGTGCGGCTGCGGAAGTCGGCGCTGTACAGCCCGCCCCCCTGGGCGCTCTCGCCCCCCTGGACCTGGGCCACAGCCTGGTCGTAGGCGGACTGGAGAGCCTGGTTATAGTCCTCTTCCAGTTTGCTCTGGGCGGAGGGCAGGAAGGTCTGGGTGAGATAGCTCAGGGAGATCAGGCTCTCCCCGCCCCCCAGGGCCAGGGCCCCGCCGGCCAAGGCCCCGCACAGCGCCAGGGCGCACACAGCCGTCCGAACCTTATGGTGTCTCATGTCTCGTCTCGCTCCTCGTCTCCGTCCTCCCGCTGGGAAATCAGATAGCTCAATGTCAGCAGGCTGTCGGAAAAGTGGACGCTCTCCACCACCACGTCCGCCCCGGGGAAGGAGACCTCGTAGTTGGTGAAGTTCCAGATCCCCTGGACGCCGGCGGCCACCAGCCGCTCCCCCATGACCTGGGCGGCGGATTTGGGCACCGTCAGCAGCCCCACGCTCACCGGGTGCTCCGCCAAAAAGTCCTCCAAGGTGTCCGCGTGGTACACCGGCACTCCGGCGATGTGGCTGCCCACCGTCCCCTCCTGCACATCGAAGGCGGCCAGCAGCTGAAAGCCGTTGCTGGAGAACTTGAAATTCTCGATCAGGGCCCGGCCCAGGTTGCCCGCTCCCAGCACCACGATGGTGTGGCCCCGGTTGATGCCCAAAATCTCCCCGATCTGCTCCTTCAGCCCGTCCACCTTATAGCCGTAGCCCTGCTGGCCGAAGCCGCCGAAGCAGAACAGGTCCTGCCGGATCTGGGAGGCGGTCAGCCCCATGGACTTGCCCAGAGCGCTGGAGGAGATGCGGACCACCCCCTTGCGCTGCAGTTCGGACAGCTGCCGGTAATACCGGGGCAGGCGGCGGATTACCGCGGTGGATACCTTTGCGTTGCGCTTCATAGCCTCCTCCTTTCTGGAACCGTTTTCAACTCGTTAGTAGTAGTTTACTCTATCCCGCTCCCCCTGTCAAACCCTGCTCTTCCAGAAACTCCTCCCGCACCTGGCGCAGCACCTGGGGGGAGTTGGCCGCCAGGACGGCGGTGCGCTCCTCCAGGGGGAGGGGGCCGCCCTCCAGGGTGCATAAGCTTCCTCCCGCCTCGGTGAGGATGACGCGAGCGGCGTTGTGGTCCCAGGGGCAGGAGCGCAGGGTGACGAACACGTCTGCCTCCCCCGCCGCCACGGCGCACAGCTCCAGGGCCACCGACCCCAGGCAGCGCACCCCCCGCACCTGTCCGGCCAGGCGCAGCAGCCCCGCCCGCCGGGGGTGCTCCTTCAAAAAGGTATTCACCACCCCCGGGGCGGTGAGCAGCAGCTCGCTCACCTCCCGCCGGGGGGCGGTGCGGATGGGGGTCTCATCCCGCCAGGCCCCGCTCCCGGCCTTGGCCCAGTAGAGCGCCTCCCGCTCCACGTCCAGCACCAGGCCGAACTGCGGCTCCCCGCCCTTCCAGCAGCCCACAGACACCGCATAGTTCCGGTGCTGGCTGACAAAATTGGTGGTGCCGTCGATGGGGTCCAGGTACCACACCGCCCCCTCCGTCCCGCCGGGCGAGGCGGGGTACTCCTCCCCCACGATGGCGTCCTCCGGGAAGGCCGAGAGGATCTCCCGGCGCAAAAACTGCTCCGTCTCCTGGTCCCACCGGGTCACCAGGTCCTGGTACCCGGTCTTATACCGGACCTCCTCCTTTTGCAGGGAACTTCTCCGCAGGGCGGCGCCGGCCTCCAGCACCAGCGCCCGCGCCAAGGTAAACCGCTCCATGTTCCGTCCTCTTTTCTCCAAAATCTCTTATCAGAAAACCACATTTCTCCGGGTCTGTCAAGGCTTCCTCCGCCTGAACACGGGCAAAGCGGCCCTCCCAGCCTCTTTTGAGACCTGGGAGAGCCGCAGATGATTTCCGTTTTAATCTGAGAGCTTGCTCATGTGGGCCGCCGCGGACTTGAGCATCAGCCGCTTGGTGCCCACGTTGTCAAAGGCGATCTCCACCAGGGCGTCTCCCCCCATCTTCTGCACCGAGAGGATCATCCCCTTCCCGAAGGCCTTGTGCTCTACCATGTCCCCCTTGTGGAACGTGGCAGGGTCCGCGGCGGCCCCGGCCTTGGAGGCGGCGGGAGCCGGGGCAGCCGGGCGAGTCTTCCCGCTCCCGGACATGGCCCGGGCAAAGCCGCCGTAGTCCCCGCCGCTGCGGCGGCTCTCGTACTGAGGCCGCTGGTCGAAGGGGCTCCGGCCTCCTCCGCCGGCGTAGCTTCCCCGCTGCCCGTAGCCCCCGTAGCCGGAGGCGCGGCTGGGGACGCCCCCCCAGTCGGAGGAATCGTCCAGGAAGTTCCGTCCCGACTTCTCCAGATGCTCCGGGGGGATCTCCTCCAAAAACCGGGAGGGGCGGTTGGCGCTGGTGCGGCCGAAGAGCATCCGCTGGTTGGCACAGGTGAGGTAGAGCTTCTCCTTGGCCCGGGTCATGGCCACATAGCACAGCCGCCGCTCCTCCTCCATCTCGTCCTGCTCCCCGATGGCCCGGATGCCTGGGAAGATGCCCTCTTCCACCCCCACCACGAAGACCACCGGGAACTCCAGCCCCTTGGCCGAGTGCATGGTCATCATCACCACGCAGTCCTGGTCCGGGTCGTGGCTGTCCAGGTCGGTATAGAGGGCGATCTCGTCCAGAAACCCGGCCAGGGATGGCTCGTCCCCCGCGTTTTCTAAGTACCCGTGGATGGAGGTGAGCAGCTCCCGCACGTTCTCCAGGCGGGTGCGGTCCTCCACGGTGTTCTTGCTCTCCAGCATGGTGCCGTAGCCGGTGCGGACGATGAGCTCCTCATAGAACTGGTCCAGGGGGAGTTTTCCCAGCAGTTCACTCAATTCGCTCATCAGGTTGGTGAACGCCGCCAGCTTCCCCGCCGAGCGCTCCAGCTCCGGATACATGCGGGCGTTGTCGATGACCGCGTACAGGGAGGTGCCCTCCCGCCGGGCGACCTCCTGGGCGGCCTCCACCGTTCTCGGGCCGATGCCCCGGGGGGGATTGTTGATGATCCGGGTCAGGCGCAGGTCGTCCTCGGGGTTGTTCAGGACGGCCAGGTAGGCGATCATGTCCTTCACCTCCGCCCGGTCGAAGAAGCGGGTGCCCCCGATGATGCGGTAGGGGACCCCGTTGCGCTTGAAGGCCTGCTCCAGCTGGTTGGACTGGGCGTTCATCCGGTAGAGGACCGCGTGGTCCTTCCAATGAAGGCCCTGGCTGTAGTCCTCCAAGACCCGGGCGGCCACATACTGGGCCTCGTCGCTCTCATTCATGGCGGCATACAGGTGGAGCTTCTCCCCCTCCCCCGCCTTCGTCCACAGCTCCTTGCCCTTGCGGCCCTGGTTGTGGCGGATGACCGCGTTGGCCGCCTCCAGGATGTGCTTGGTGGAGCGGTAGTTCTCCTCCAGGCGGATGGTGCGGCAGGCGGGGTACTGCTGCTCAAAGGAGAGGATGTTCTCGATGGTGGCCCCCCGGAAGCGGTAGATGGACTGGTCGTCGTCCCCCACCACACAGAAATTTTCATACCCCCCCGCCAGGGTGGAGGCCAGCAGATACTGCAAGTGGTTGGTGTCCTGGTACTCGTCGATGAGTACATAGCGGAATTTTTTCTGATAATATGCCCGTACGTCATCAAACTGCTGGAGCAGGCGCACGGTGTGGAGGATGATGTCGTCAAAGTCCAGGGCATTGGCCTCCCACAGCCGCCGCTGGTACTCCACATACACCTTGGCAATCTTGGTCAGGCGGTAGTCCCCGGACCTCTCGCACTCGGCCAGGTACTCCTCAGCCAGCTTCATGGCGTCCTTTGCCCGGGAAATATACCCCAGGATGGACCGGGGCGGGAACTGCTTGTCGTCCAGGTTCAGGTCCTTCAGGCAGTCCTTCACCACCCGCAGGGAGTCGTCGGTGTCGTAGATGGTAAAGGAGGAGGCAAACCCCAACCGGTCGATGTCCCGGCGGAGGATGCGCACGCAGGCGGAGTGGAAGGTGGAGGCCCATACGTCCTCCGCTTCCGGCCCCAGCCGGGCGGTGAGGCGGTCCTTCAGCTCCCCAGCGGCCTTATTGGTAAAGGTGATGGCCAGGATGCTCCAGGGGGCGGCGGGCTCCAGGCGGCACAGGTATTCCTGGCGCTCCTTGTCCTCCGGGGCGGGAGCGCTCTTCCCTGCGGCGTACTCCTCCAAAAAGACCAGATCGCCGGAGGTGACCCACTCGGGCACCTCCTGGCTGTCCGAGCCCCGGCCATACTTCATTAAATTGGCGATGCGGTTGATGAGCACGGTGGTCTTGCCGCTTCCCGCCCCCGCCAGCAGCAGCAGGGGGCCCTCCGTGGCCAGCACCGCCTTGCGCTGCTCCGGGTTCAGCTGCGGGAAGTCCCGGGCGATGGCCTCCCGGCGGGCTTTGCAAAAGCGCAGTTCTTCTTGATGATCCAGCATAGTTCTCTTCCTTATTGGTTTGATCTAAGTAAATTCTTTACAAATACAGCGTGCCCTTTATTCTACCCCAAAGGTCCCGCCCGGTCAACCGCCACCCGGACCGCCTGCATCCGTATTCCGTATCCGTATATTTGATTTTGATCGAAAAAAGTTCTTGACAGCGGCGGACAAGTATGGTACATTAGCAATTACCTGTGAAAGGGGCTTTTTTGTCGTGCGCATTTTTACGGTGTCATGCGGCCCGACCCCCTCCTCCGCCAGACCGGAACACAGGGAGGCAATCGCCGAAGTCCACCGTAACGTCTTCAAAAGCGCAGAGAGCCCCTGGTTTTCTGCGCTGGTATGACGCTGGATTCGGCATTAGGCCGCATCCGGCGTTTTTCGTTGCTGCGGCCTTTTCAGCGGATTTCCCGCAAAACAATAAGGAGGTGCCGAACGTATGGCAAGCAAAGCCGGCGCGCGCATTAAGATCACCCTGCGGTGCTCTGAGTGCAAGCAGAGAAACTACAACACCATGAAGAACAAGAAGAATACCC
>CALWWF010000051.1 GCA_944385165.1 uncultured Oscillospiraceae bacterium | reverse complement strand
CAACCTCACCCGCCGGACAGGCGGCCCAGTGTATTACTCCCGTGGACACCTGCGGAGGGCACACCGGTATCCTAAAAAAGCAGGGGGGCTCTAGTCTCGGAATAATTGTCAATTGTCCATTGTCAATTGTCAATTGAATTCGTTTCACGTGAAACATGGGCTGTCTTTGCTCCGCTCCCTTGGGGGATGCGGATGGTCAACAAAATCTCTCCGTCCCGGTCCTCCTGCTGGCATTGGGCGTCTACCCCGGCGGCCCGCATCAGGGCCATACCCCGGTTGACGGTGTTCAGGAACAGGCGCACGTCCTTCACCACAAAGACCCGGCGGGGCTTGCGGGGAGCGTGGGCAGGAGGGGCGGCGGGGGCAGGGTGGAGGAGCTGGTCCACCAGAGCCTCAGTCTGGGCCACGGTGAGGCGGCCGTCCAGGACGGCCTGGGCCGCCTGGGCCTGGAGTTCCGGGTCGTTCAGAGCGAGGAGGGCCCGGGCGTGGCGCTCAGTGGCGCCCCCATCCCGGAGGCGCTCCAGGACCGGGGCGGGGAGCCTCAGCAGACGCAGCTTGTTGGCCACGGCGGACTGGCTCTTGCCGATGCGCCGGGCGGCCTCCTCCTGGGAGATGTGGTAGGTGGAGATAAGCTTGTCCAGGGCCAGGGCCTCCTCCCAGAAGTCCAGGTCCTTTCGCTGCAAATTTTCCACCAGGGCCAGCAGGGAGGAGCGCTGGCGGTCGATTTGTAGGGCGATGCAGGGCACCTCCGTCAGCCCGGCCAGCTTGGCGGCCCGGAGACGGCGCTCTCCGGCCACCAGCTCCCACCCCCCGTCCGTGCCCCGCCGGACGGTGAGGGGCTGAAGCAGGCCCAGAGCCCGGATGGAGGCGGCCAGCTCCTCCAATTCCTCCTGAGAAAACACCCGCCGGGGCTGGTCTGGGTTGGGGGAGATGGACTGGATGGGGAGGAACAGCACCCGGGTGGAGTCCAGTATCCCCTTTCTGCGCAGCAGCTGCATAGGAAAACCTCCTTTGTGCATGATTTCCAGATTTTGCTATCTACAGTTTACCATATTTCGGAAAACAAAAGGGCGAAGGCCGTCGAGTGGCCCAATATTTTCCAGGGAAATTTTGCGCAGAACGGAAGTGTGATCAGGGAACAAACTGTAAAGAAAAAACCTTAACAGGAAGAGGGCCCGCAGGGGAGTCTTCCTGTCGTTTTGTGAGAAAAAGGAAAAAATAAAAGGGAAAGGGGTGAAAAATTTTTCCGGCGGAGGGAAAAAAGGATTGCAGAATACAGGGAGATTCGGTAGAATAATACTGTATCGCTCTCGACCGTGGCCCGCATCA
The DNA here is from genome assembly GCA_944385165.1 of uncultured Oscillospiraceae bacterium. Taxonomy (GTDB): domain Bacteria; phylum Bacillota; class Clostridia; order Oscillospirales; family Oscillospiraceae; genus Lawsonibacter. The sequence goes on along the minus strand of CALWWF010000051.1, from coordinate 4,874 downwards.
TCCGGGCCACGCCGTTCTTTTCCGGCGTCCCGCCGGTCAGACCGGCTGGGCGGAGAAGGGGGAGAAAGCATCATGGAGCTTTTAAAGGAAAGGATCCGCAGGGACGGCAAGGTGAAGGGCACCGACGTGCTGAAGGTGGACAGCTTTCTGAACCACCAGATGGACGTGGAGCTGTTCGCAGAGATTGGCAAGGAGTTCAAGCGCCGCTTCGCCGGCTGTGAGGTGAATAAGATCCTCACCATCGAGGCCTCCGGCATCGGCATCGCCTGCATCACCGCGGAGTACTTCCACTGTCCGGTGATCTTCGCCAAGAAGAGCCAGACCAAAAACATCGCCGGGGACGTGTACACCACCAAGGTGGAGTCCTTCACCCACGGGCGGGTGTACGACGTGATCGTGGCCAAGGAGTTTCTGGGTCCCGGGGACAAGGTGCTGCTCATCGACGACTTTTTGGCCAACGGCGCGGCCCTGGAGGGGCTAGCCCGGCTGGTGAAGGACTCCGGAGCGGAGCTGGTGGGCGCGGGCATCGTCATCGAGAAGGCCTTCCAGCCCGGCGGTGACCGGCTGCGGGCCGAGGGGCTGCGCATTGAGTCCCTGGCCCGGATCAAGTCCATGAGCGAGGAGACCGGCGTGGAATTCGTGGATTAATTGACAATTGACAATTTTTCCGGGGACGGAGCGGGGAAAGAATGAAGAATTGGGGGACGGGAAACGCCTGCCTCGGGAAATCCCGGATTGGCTGTAGGGGCTGGGCATTGACCGGCCTGCGGCTCCCGGTCTTCACACACGTTCTTGAAACTCCGTAGGGGAGCCCCTTGGGGCGCCCGCAAAGGCTTCCCCCTGGTAGGGGGAAGCTGTCAGCCGGAAGGCTGACTGATGAGGGTGCGCATCGTATTTCCGCATCTTTCTTTATGACACACCCTCATCCGCCTCGCATTCGCTCGGCACCTTCCCCCAGGGGAAGGCTTGCGGGTGCAACCTATGCGCCCCTGCAAAGCGGCTGAGGGACGGCGGGCGGGTCTGGGACCCGCCCCTACAAAAACCCTGAAACGGTTCCGGAATCGCCGTAGGGGCCGGTCCCAGACCGGCCCGTGGCTCCCGGGTTCCGCATTGTTTTTTGAAAAAACGTAGAGGAGCCCCTTGGAGCTCCCGCTGTATCCGCACTGGGCGCGTTGGCTCGGCAAAGCCAGGCGCGGTGATGAAACCGCATCATTTAAAATTTTCTGCCAAGCCAGCCCCCTGTGGGGCGGGAGGAATTTAGACCGCCACTCAAATTTTGCGCGCCGGAAATGATGCAGCCACTTTCAGGAGGGACCCCCGTAAATGGGGGTCCAGGGGGAGGGCGAATATGGGCGCGTGAGCGCCCATCCTGAGCCCGTCCCTTGGCGGTTCTTTGGTTACTTTCTGCCCGGGCAGAAAGTAACCCGCCCCGCAGGGCGGAACCCTCTATTCACAACATTGGATTAAAACCCCCGTAAGGTGGTTTTAATAAAGAAGGCAACCCATGAAACGAACCAACAGCAACGAGAAAAAAGGAGGAATTATTGGAATGAAGAAGAGAATTCTCGCATTCGTCCTGGCTCTGGGCATGGTCCTGGGGCTGGCCGCCTGCGGCAGCAGTGACGGCGGTTCCGGCTCTGTCTCCGGTTCCGGGGACGGCAGCACCGCGGCGGACGCCGCCGATTTTAAGGTGGGCGCCATCTATATCAACAGCCGCAGCGACACGGCGGGCTACACCTATGCCCACAACCATGGTATCCAGACCGCCATGGAGGAGCTGGGTCTGGACCCTGACACCCAGCTGGCCATCGTGGACAACGTGGCGGAGGAGTACGACCAGGTCGCTTCCGCCGTGGACACCCTGGTGGGTGAGGGCTGCAACATCATCTTCGGCATCTCCTTCGGCTATATGCAGGCCCTGGCCGACAAGGCGGAGGAGTACCCCGACGTGATCTTCTCCCACGCCACCGGCTATATGTCCAACGACACCAATTTCAACAACTACTTCGGCCGCGCCTATCAGGCCCGCTACCTCACCGGCATCGCCGCCGGCCTGAAGAGCCTGGAGACCGGCAACAACAACATCGGCTATGTGGCCGCTTATGGCCGCCAGTACGCGGAGACCGCCTCCGGCATCAACGGCTTCGCCCTGGGCGTCCAGGCCGTCAACCCCGACGCCACCGTGTACGTCAAGGAGCTGGGCGCCTGGGCCGACGAGGTCAACGAGTCCGCCTTCGCCGAGGAGCTGATTCAGTCCTTCGGCTGCGGCGTCATCGCCCAGCACTGCGACTCCGCCCAGCCCCAGATCGCGGCCCAGGACCTGGGCGTGTTCGGCTGCGGTTATAACTCCGACATGACCGCCGACGCCCCCCAGGCCCACCTGACCGCGGCCATCTGGAACTGGAACGTGTACTACCACACCGCCATCGAGGCCGCCATGACCTGCGGCGGCGCGGAGAACTTCGTCACCGCCATGGGCGGCCCCGCCTACTACGGCGGCCTGGCTGAGGGCTTCGTGGACGTGTCCCCCCTGAACGAGGCCACCGTGGCCCCTGGCACCGCCGAGGCCATCGAGGCCGTCCGTGAGCTCATCGTCTCCGGCGACTGGGACGTGTTTACCGGCACCAAGCTGCATGTCACCGTCAATGACGACGGCACCGTCTCCGTGGAGCAGGAGGACGCCGATCTGCGCTGCGACGGCCAGGAGCTGGTGGACGGCGTTCTGGTGGAGCGCGATCCTGTGATCGTGGCCGCCGGCGGCGAGTCCGTAGATGATTCCGTCATCACCGGCAATATGCCTTACTTTGTGGAGGGCGTGGTGAGCGCCAACTAAGGCGCTCGCCTCCGAGCAAACAGGAAACTGCCCGGGCCGGCCGGAAATCCGGTCGGCCCCCTACTTTTCTTGAAAGAAAAGTAGGCAAAAGAACTTTCTGCGAAGCTTCGCTTCGCCTCTGTGATAGTTTTCAGGATTCGGAAGGAAAGATAGTGTGAAAGAAAACCATCAGGGTTTTCTTTCACGTGCAATCCATCCACGTTTCGCAGCGAAGCAAGAAACGCGGTGCAAAAGAACTTTGTGCGAAGCTTCGCTTCGCCTCTGGGGAGACTGAAAGCGTAGGGGAGGCCCAAGGGCCTCCCGCCAGGGCTGGGATTCTCTTCGTCCAACGCCGTAGGGGCGGCACACCTGGGCCGCCCATTAAGGCTTCCCCCTACAAGGGGGCCGACTCCCCCTATCAGGGGGAGATGTCGAGCGCAGCGAGACAGAGGGGGTAGGGACGCTGTCAGCCGGAAGGCTGACTGATGAGGGTGCGCATCTTGATTTCATCCCCTTCTGACAACCGCCCCCTCATCCGGCCCTTCGGGCCACCTTCCCCCAAGGGAAGGCTTTACGGGCACACATTGTGCGCCCCTACGAAAACCCTGAAACGGTTCCAAAATCGCCGTAGGGGCCGGTCCCAGACCGGCCCGTGGTTCCCGCTTTTCCGCCCACGTTCTTGAAAAACCGTGGGGAAACCCCTTGGGGCTCCCGCCGTCAACGGCCCAGGTACCGTTGGCTTGAAAAGCCCAGGCGCATTGATTGAACTGCACCGAATACAAATTTTGCGAACCCAGGCCCCCAGTGGGGCCGGATTAAATTGTGGAAAGTCACTCAGATTTTGCGCGCCGGTAATGTCCATCCCCAAAACAAGAGGGCGTCCCCCGTAATGGGGTCCGGGGCCGACTCCCCCTGTCAGGGGGAGATGGCCCAAAGGGCCAGAGGGGGTAGGGAGGGCGAATATGGGCGCGTGAGCGCCCGTCTGAGCCGTCCCCGGCGGCGTTTTGCCTACTTTGCCGCCGTGGGCAAAGTAGGTCGCCGTCCGCAGACGGCGAAACATCCCCTCGCCGCCGCAGCGGCGAAATCCCCAAGCAAGAAACGAAAACAACCCCTGCGGGAGAGCGGATCAACAAATATGATCCGCCGTCCCGTGTGGATTGACAGCCACAGGAGAAAGGAGTGAGGCCAATGGCGGAGCAGCCCTATGCCATCGAGATGCGGGGCATCACCAAGACCTTTGGCAGCGTGGTAGCCAACAAGGACGTGAACCTGACCCTGAAGAAGGGGGAGATCCTGGCTCTGCTGGGGGAGAACGGCTCCGGCAAGACCACCCTGATGAATATGCTCTCCGGCATCTACGCCCCGGACCGGGGAGAGATTCTGGTGGACGGAAAGCCGGCCACCATCGCCTCCCCGGAGGACGCCAAGCGCCTGGGCATCGGCATGGTCCACCAGCACTTCAAGCTGGTGGAGGTGTTTTCCGCTGCGGACAACATCTGGATGGGCCGCAGCAAGACCGGGATGCTTTTGGGCCGGGACCGGTACCAGGAGGTGGCGGACACTGCCAAGCGCTTTGGCTTTGACCTGGACCCCCGGAAAAAGGTGGCCAATATGGCCGTGTCCGAAAAGCAGACCCTGGAGATCATCAAGGTGCTCTACTACGGGGCCAGGGTCATCATCCTGGACGAGCCCACCGCCGTGCTCACCGTCCAGGAGATTGAGAAGCTCTTTGGAGTGTTACGGCGGATGAAGGAGGAGGGGCACTCCATCATCATTATTACTCACAAGCTCAACGAGGTGCTGGAGGTGAGCGACCGGGTGGCCATCCTCCGCAAGGGGGAGTATATCGGCACCGTGGACACCGCCTCCACCAACGAGCAGGAACTCACCGAGTACATGGTGGGCCGGAAGGTGGACCTGAACATCCAGCGCCCTGTGGTGGAGAAGACCCGGCCCCTGCTGGAGATCCGGGACCTGACCATTTTAAACGACGAGGGCGCCACCGCCATCGACCATGTGAACTTCTACATCCGGGGCGGCGAGATCTTGGGGGTGGCGGGCA
>CALWWF010000050.1 GCA_944385165.1 uncultured Oscillospiraceae bacterium | reverse complement strand
CTTTGGCGGTGAACAGGCCCTCTGTCCCCCGCCGCTGCGACTACAACACCAAGGAGTATCTTATGATTTACGCAGACAATGCCGCAACCACCAAGATGAGCAGGGCGGCCATCGATGCCATGCTGCCTTATCTGGAAGAATCCTATGGCAACCCCTCCAGCCTGTACGCCTTTGGCCAGCAGGCCAAAGAGGCCCTGGAAGATGCCCGGGCCCGGATTGCCGCCGCCCTCCACGCCGAACCCCGGGAGATCACCTTTACCTCCGGCGGCAGCGAGGCCGACAACCAGGCTATCCTGTCCGCCGCCGCCCTGGGGCTGCGCAAGGGCAAAAAGCACATTGTTTCCACGGCTTTTGAGCACCACGCCGTCCTCCACACCCTGGAAAAGCTGCAAAAGCAGGGCTTTGAAGTCACCCTGCTGGACGTCCACAGCACCGGTCTGGTGACGGCGCAGCAGGTGGCCGACGCCATCCGGGAGGACACCTGCCTGGTGACGGTCATGTACGCCAACAACGAGATCGGCACCATCCAGCCCATCCGGGAAATCGGGGCGGTCTGCCGGGAGAAAGGGGTGCTGTTCCACACCGATGCCGTCCAGGCGGTGGGCCATCTGCCCATTGACGTGAAGGCAGACAACATCGACCTGCTTTCCCTGTCCGCCCACAAGTTCCACGGCCCCAAGGGGATCGGCGCCCTGTATGCCCGGGGCGGCGTTTCCCTGGAGCCTCTCATCTGCGGCGGCGCCCAGGAGCGCCGCAAGCGGGCGGGCACCGAGAACATCCCCGCCATCATGGGGATGGCCGCCGCCCTGGAGGAAGCCTGTGCCGCCATGGACCAGAACGCCGCCAGGCTCACCGTCCTGCGGGACCGGCTGATCGCGGGCCTGGACCAGATTCCCTACAGCCAGCTGAACGGCGACCACGCACACCGGCTGCCCGGCAATGTAAGTTTCTGCTTTGAGGGCATCGAGGGCGAGTCCCTGCTGCTTTTGCTGGACGAGAAGGGCATCTGCGCTTCCTCCGGCTCTGCCTGCACCAGCGGCTCCCTGGACCCCAGCCATGTGCTGCTGGCCATCGGCCGGCCCCACGAGGTGGCCCACGGTTCCCTCCGCCTGTCCCTGTGCCAGGAGAACACCGAGGCCGAAGTGGACACCATGCTCCGGGAGATCCCCCAGGTGGTAGAGTACCTACGCAGCATGTCTCCCGTCTGGCGGGAGCTGCAGAAAGGAGAACGCAGCTATGTTATACAGTGAAAAAGTCATGGACCATTTCCGCCATCCCCGGAACGTGGGGGTCCTGGAGGACGCCGACGGCGTGGGGGAGGTGGGCAACGCCAAGTGCGGGGACATCATGAAGATCTACCTAAAGATCGACCACGACACCGTCACTGACGTGAAGTTTGAGACCTTCGGCTGCGGCAGCGCCATCGCCTCCAGCTCCATGGCCACGGAGATGATCAAGGGCAAGCCCCTTACTCAGGTGATGGCCCTCACCAACCGGGCGGTGGCCCAGGCCCTGGACGGCCTGCCCGCCCACAAGCTCCACTGCTCCGTCCTGGCGGAGGAGGCCGTGAAAGCCGCCCTGAAGGATTACTACGACCGCAACCACCTCCCCTATGACCCCGAGCAGTTCCCCGGGATCTCCTGCGAAGGGTGTCATTGACGATGCTAGACCCGTGTCTGATTCCTCCTAGCCCCCAGCCCGGCGCGGTGTTCCGCGCCGGGCTGGGGCAGTTTTTTGGGGGAAGGGATGGAAAAGGATGCGCTGATGTGGTAGAATGAGAGAAACCATCATGTTGTGGTCTTACAGCCCTCCGACCCCGCCAGGGGCGCAGGGGCGTGGGACTGTGAAAGGAGAGTACAGACCCTATGGAGATCCGCCGCACCACCTTAGAGGACCTGCCCCGGCTGCTGGCCCTGTATGCCCAGGCCCGGCAGTTTATGGCCGACCACGGCAACCCCAACCAGTGGGGGCCCACCCACTGGCCCCCGGAGGCCCTGCTCCGCCAGGACATCGCCCAGGGGCACAGCTATGTATGCCTGGAAGCCGGGCGGGTGGTGGGCACCTTTTTCTTCACCCAGGGGAAGGACGTGGAGCCCACCTACCGCCGCATCGAGGACGGGGCCTGGGGGGACCACAGCCCCTACGGGGTGGTCCACCGGCTGGCCGCCGACGCCTCGGCACCGGGGACGGGCACCTTCTGCCTCCAGTGGGCCTATGCCCAGTGCGGCCACCTGCGGATCGACACCCACGGGGACAACCGGGTGATGCAGAATCTGCTGAAAAAGAACGGCTTCCTCCCCCGGGGCACCATCTATGTGGAGGAGGACCCCTACCCCCGCATTGCCTACGAGAAGAGCCCCGCCTTAGAGGCGGAATAACCCCCAAGACAGCAAAACAGCGCCGCCGGATGTTCCGGCGGCGCTATGCTTTTCTATGCAGACGGGGCGGGGCAGCCTCACCGGACCACCAGGTCCCCGTTCTGGCAGTCCACCACCAGGGTGGTGTCCGGCAGGACCTCGTCGGCGATCATCTTCCGGCTCACCAGGGTCTCCACGGTGTGCTGGAGGAAGCGCCGCAGGGGCCGGGCGCCGTAGAGGGGGTCGTAGCCGTTGTCGATGACAAAGGCCTTGGCGGCGGGGGTGAGCTCCACCTTCAGCTGCTTGTCGGCCAGGCGCTGGTTCAGGCTGGCGATGAGCAGGTCCACAATGGAGGTGATGTTCTCCTTGGTGAGGGGTTTGTAGTAGACGATCTCGTCCAGGCGGTTGAGGAACTCCGGCCGGAAGGAACGCTTGAGCAGCTGGTCCACCTGGTCCCGGGCCTCCTGGGAGATCTCCCCCTGCGCATCGATGCCCTCCAGCAGATACTGGGAGCCCAGGTTGGAGGTGAGGATGAGGATGGTGTTCTTGAAGTCCACCGTCCGGCCCTGGCTGTCGGTGATGCGGCCGTCGTCCAGGACCTGGAGGAGGATGTTGAACACGTCGGGGTGGGCCTTCTCCACCTCGTCAAAGAGGACCACGGAGTAGGGGTGCCGGCGGACGGCCTCTGTCAGCTGGCCGCCCTCCTCATAGCCCACGTACCAGGGAGGCGCCCCGATGAGCCGGGACACGGAGAACTTCTCCATGTACTCCGACATGTCGATGCGCACCAGGTTCTTCTCGCTGTCGAACAGCGCCTCAGCCAGGGCCTTGGCCAGCTCGGTCTTGCCCACGCCGGTGGGGCCCAGGAAGAGGAAGGAGCCGATGGGTTTGTCCGGGTCGGCGATGCCGGCGCGGCTGCGCAGGATGGCCTCGGACACCAGGCGCACGGCCTCGTCCTGGCCCACCACCCGCTGGTGGAGGATGTCCTCCAGGTGGAGGAGCTTCTCCCGCTCCCCCTCCATGAGTTTGGCCACGGGGATGCCGGTCCAGCGCTCGATGATCCGGGCGATCTCCTCCTCGGTGACCTTGTCCCGGAGCAAGGACCGGGCCTTGCTGTCGGAGGCGATGCGTTCCTCCTCCTCCAGGGCCTTGCGCAGGGCGGGGATTTGGCCGTACTGCAGCTCGGCGGCGCGGTTGAGGTCGTACTCCCGCTGGGCTTTCTCCAGCTGGGCGTTGGCCTCCTCCAGGTCGGCCCGGAGCTGCTGGACCTTGCTGATGGCGTCCTTCTCGTTGTCCCACTGGGCCTTCTTGGCCTTGAACTCCTCCCGCATGTCGGACAGTTCCTTCTGGATCTCCGCCAGGTGCTCCTGGGAGAGGTGGTCGGTCTCCTTTTTCAGGGCGGCCTCCTCGATCTCGTGCTGGATGATCTTCCGCTGGATCACGTCCAGCTCGGTGGGCATGGAGTCGATCTCCGTGCGGATGAGGGCGCAGGCCTCGTCGATGAGGTCGATGGCCTTGTCGGGGAGGAACCGGTCGGTGATGTACCGGTTGCTAAGGGTGGCCGCGGCGATGATGGCCCCGTCCTGGATCTTCACCCCGTGGAAGACTTCGTACCGCTCCTTCAGGCCCCGGAGGATGGCGATGGTGTCCTCCACCGAGGGCTCGCTTACCATGACGGGCTGGAAGCGGCGCTCCAGGGCGGCGTCCTTTTCAATGTATTGCCGGTACTCGTTGAGGGTGGTGGCGCCGATGCAGTGCAGCTCCCCCCGGGCCAGCATGGGCTTTAAGAGGTTGCCGGCGTCCATGGCCCCCTCGGTCTTGCCGGCGCCTACAATGGTGTGCAGCTCGTCGATGAAGAGGAGGATGCCCCCTTCGGATTTCTTCACTTCGTTGAGCACGGCCTTCAGCCGCTCCTCAAACTCCCCCCGGTACTTGGCCCCGGCCACCAGGGCGCCCATGTCCAGGGCGAAGATGGTCTTGTCCTTCAGGGAGGCGGGCACGTCCCCCTTGACGATCCGCTGGGCCAGGCCCTCGGCGATGGCGGTCTTGCCCACGCCGGGCTCGCCGATGAGGACGGGGTTGTTCTTGCTCTTCCGGGAGAGGATGCGGATGACGTTGCGGATCTCGTCGTCCCGGCCGATGACGGGGTCCAGCTTGTTCTGCCGGGCCCGCTCCACCAGGTCGGTGCCGTATTT
>CALWWF010000049.1 GCA_944385165.1 uncultured Oscillospiraceae bacterium | reverse complement strand
ACAAAGCGCTCCACCCGGCCGATGGCCACGGGCTCCCCCTTCACACCCCGGACGCACTTGCCCTCGCACTGGTTCTCCTGGGGGCAGACCCGGCCAGAGATGGCGGGCAGGGCGTTGGCGTTGGACAAAATCTCATAGGCAGCGGCGATGTCCCCCTCGGCCACCTTAGCTAGGAAGTCGGGGATGGGAATGCCTACCGGGCAGCCGCTGACGCAGGCAGGATTCTTGCAGTGAATGCACCGCTGGGCCTCGTTCATGGCCTGCTCCAGGGTGTAGCCCTGGGCCACCTCCAGGAAGTTGTGGTTGCGGACCTGGGGGTCCTGCTCGGGCATGGGGGTTTTATTCATCTGCATATTAGCCATTGAGGGCGCCTCCTCCCAGACGGCAGAGGTGAGCCTCTTTCGCCTTTGCTTCAAAATCTTTATAGGTCGCGTTCCGGGCGATCACCTCGTCGAAGTCCACCTGGTGGCCGTCAAAGTCCGGGCCGTCCACGCAGGCGAACTTCACCTCGCCGCCCACGGTGAGGCGGCAGCCGCCGCACATGCCGGTGCCGTCGATCATAATGGGGTTCATGCTCACGGGGGTGGGGATGTCGTATTCCTTGGTGAGCTTGCAGGCAAACTTCATCATCATCAGCGGGCCGATGGCGAACACATGGTCATACTTTACGCCGCTCTTGATGAGCTCCTCCAGCTTGCCGGTGACAAAGCCGTGGTAGCCGTAACTGCCGTCGTCGGTGCACACATACAGATCGGTGCAGGCCTTGGACATCTCCTCCTCCAGGATGACGATGTCTTTTGTCTTAAATCCGGCGATCAGATCCACCTGGTTGCCCGCCTCGTGGAGGGCGCGGGCCACCGGCAGAGCGATGGCGCAGCCCAGGCCACCGCCCAGGACGGCCACCCGGCCGTATCCGTCCACATGGGTGGGCTCCCCCAAGGGGCCCACGAAGTCGTGGAGGCAATCCCCCTCCTGAAGCTGATCCAGGTCCAGGGTGGTGGCCCCGACCTTCTGGAAGATGACGGTGATCGTCCCGTTCTCCTTGTCCGCGCTGGAGATGGTCAGGGGAATCCGCTCCCCGTCCGCGTCCACCCGCAGGATGATAAACTGTCCCGCTTTCGCTTTGGCCGCCACCAGCGGCGCGTGGACCGAGATCTGGCTGATCTCCGGCGTCAGCACTTTCTTGTGCACGATTTGATACTGCTGTTTCACGCTTTCTCCTCCTTGAATCGCACTCAGGTCATCCTCCAAAAGCCGAAGTACGGCCCCCCTGCGTTTCTCCTTATCACAGCGCGGGGTCCCGCGCAGGGATAACGATCAAAAAATTCTTCTGCGGCGGTATCTGCCGCCTTATCCGCACCCCGCTGCCAGTGCAGCGGGATGGCCCGTCCGCCTCTCTTAGGTGGTCGCCAACCGGGCAAATCCGTCCGTTCCTCCCCGCCCTCTCAGGGGCACGGGAGGAGACAGGAGTAGGCTCCGCTGGCCGCGGGTGCCCCGGTCTCATACGTCTGTCCGGCGGCGTCCCCGCGCATCAGCAACAGCGCGCACAAAAGCGCGATGGCTAAAACGACTCCCAGAGCTTGTTTTTTCGGGTCCATACCGTTCCTCCTTGCCGCAAGCCAGGTGGTTTGCTCCGGGTCTTATTTTGCCACAAATCCTGCAAATGCGCAAGAGGAGATTGGAATCTCAACCGATTCCTCCCCGATTTTGGCCCTATTATTTCTAAATAGTTATAATCTTTATAACAATACGAAAATGGCCGGCGCTGGGCCGGCCATCAAAATGTTGGGTTATGTCGCCGCCGTAGCGGGTTCCGGCTGGTTTTTTTCCGCGCCCAGGCGCTTTGCAATGTACTCCGGCACCTCCTCGAAGGGGATGCCAAGGGCGGCAGACAGCTCGTCGTGGAGCAGGGACTTGGCCCGTTTGCCAAACTCCTGGTCCACCTTGCTGGGCTTCTTGCCCGCCCGGCTCTGCTTCTGCGTTTTGAAGTACACCGCCTTGATGAGCTGGACCAGGTCCTCACAGCGGTGAGACTCCAAAAATTCCCGGTACTGCTGGGCCAGCGCCCGGTAATCCCGGTTTTCCACATGGGCCTGCTGGATCTCCGGAAGGCGTTCGATCAGCTCTTCCGCCTCCTCCCGACTTAAAATCGGGCGCATAAACACCTTACTGTCCACCGGGACGTAAATGGTTCCGGAGCCGCGCAGCGGAACCAGGGTATAGTAATCCCGCTTCTCCTTGGGGGCAAACGGCGGCGGGCCGATCTCCTCCACACGACACACCCCAGTCTCCTGATAAATCAACAAATCTCCCACTGCAAACACGCCGTTCTCCCTCCTTGTGCCAAAAATCAGCAGCCCTGACAACCGGCTGGTTGTGTCAGGACCGCACGCTGTCTTCTATATTTTAGCACAAATTGAGGAAAAAGGTAAGCAAAACTTTTCTTCTGTCCCGGCTCAGGCCACGCCCTCCAGCTCCTCCAGGGCTTCCCGCTCGCTGTCTGCGGAAAAGCAGAACCGGCCGGCCCAGTCGTATACCTCCACATGCCCTCTGACCCAAACAATGCTGTAATCCATACGATTCTGCTCCTTTCCTTTCGGAAGCTGACACAAGGATGCCAAAATTTAAGTCCTATAAACCGGACTTTTCTTCTTTCCGGCCCTCCGCCGCCATAAAAAGTCAGCCGGGGGACCACAAAAAGTCCTCCCGGCTGACAGCGTCGGTCTTGGTTGAACTGACTGGATCACTCCGCCATCCGGCTGAAGTTAGACAGCACCTGGGCAGTCTCCGCCCGGGTGGCGGTCCCGGCGGGGTCTAGGCGGGCCCCGTCCTTACCGGAGAGCAGGCCGGTATGCACCGCCCATGCCATGGCCTCCACGGCCCAGCCGGAGATCTCCTCCCCGTCCTGGAAATCCTTCAGGGGCTCCCCCTCCACCTCCATGTCCAGCTGCTTCAGCTGGGCATAGCGGTAGAGCATCAGGGCCATCTGCTCCCGGGTCAGAGGGACATCGGGAGCAAAGCGGTTCTCTCCTACGCCGGCCGCCAGTCCCTGTCCGGCGGCCCAGGCCACCGCCTGGCCGTACCAGGCGTCCGGCGCCACGTCCGCAAACGGGGCCTCCCGCTCCATCTGAGGCTTGCCCTCCAGGGCATACAGGGTCTGAATCAGCATGGCTCGACTCAGGGTACTCTGAGGTGCGAAGGAGTCCTGGGAGACGCCGGTCATGATCCCCTTCTCGTACACATCCAGCACCGCCTCATAAAACCAATCGCTCTCCGTCACATCCTGGAAACGGGGCGTTTCCTCCTCCGGGGTCTCCTCCGGCTTCTCTTCCGGTTTCTCCTCGGACTCATCCTCAGAGCCGCCGGAACCGCTCCCGGAGCTGCCCCCGGAGCCGGAGCCTCCGCTTCCGCCGCCGTTGGAATCCTCACCGTCCTCCGGGCCTTCCCCTTCCGGGGCGGGTGCCGTCACGCTTCCGCTCTCCTGGTCATAGACCAGCTCTACCTGGTCAGAACCCAGAAGGGAGCTCTGAATCTGCTCCAGAAGTGCTTGAGGCTCCTGGGTCCCACTCAGGGTCCCCACCTGCTCCATGGTCTCCTTGCTGATGTACAGCAGGTCCGCCTCTCCGTCAGTGTGCACATGGTTCAGAGTCAGCCGGGGAAGACGGCTGTCTGCCTGGTAGACGATGCCGGCCCCCTGCTCCGGCCGGAGCACCGTATCCTTCAAGGTCACATAAGCGCCGTTGACCTGAACGGCGGCTTCCACGCCGCCCTGAACGGTCACGTTCTCCAGCAGCAGGTCTTCCGTATTCAGGAGGGACAGGCCGTAGGCAGCCTTGCTGCCAGCCACAAAGCGCACGTTTCGGATCACGCCCTCGCCGCCGTCTACGGCCAGAAGGCTGGAAATGTTTCCCTCTCCGACATAGGTCACCGCATAGCCCTGACCGTCCAGCGTGACCCCCTCAGGCAGTGTCAGCGCCGCGCCGGCGTCCCGAACCTCCTTCTGCGCACCTACAGTCACATCCTTCAGTAGGAGTACCGTCTTCTCTTCTTGGGATTCCCCGGCGGCCTCCAGAGCCTGAGCAAGCGTCTCATAGGCGACGCCGTTCACCTGGGCCTCCACTCCAAGATTGGAAGCATCCAGGTAGAAGTGATCTTTGCCTGAGTCGTACTCCATCCACTGGTAGAGATGCTGGGCGCCATTGGGCAGGATGGTCCCCTTTCCGCTGTCGCTCCAAATGGTGGGCGCCTGTTGAACCTCGCTCTCGTTGACCAGGGCCGCCTGGGTGAGATCCAGCTGTGCCTGGCGGCACACCTCAATGCCGCCAAACTCGTTACCGGACACATCAATGGTCCCGGACAGGGCTACGGAGCCGCCGTTGATCTGAATGCCCCCGTTGGCCTGCTCCACTGTCACGTCCTGGAGTTTCGCCCCCTCGGCCTGATAGAACTGGATGGCAAACTCCCCAGAGTCCCAGCCGTCGGGATTGGTGTTGGGCCCCTCCACTGTCAGATCCCGCAGCGTGGCCCCAGCGGTCACCAGGATGCCTGCGCCGCTGGCGTCCGACTCTCCTTTCCCCTCTTTTGTAATGGTGAAACCGTTTCCGTCCAGCACGATCTCTTTTTCGATCACCAGCTGAGCGGTCAGCGTCACCCTTCCGGTCAACTCCACAGTCTCTCCGTTTTCCGCCTGAGACAGAGCGGCCAGCAGGTCCTCCTCCGTCATAGTGGCTCCTTGAGCGAAGGCCGCCGCCGGCATCTGGGTGGTCAGCATCGACAGCACCAGCGCGGCAGACAGGATCTGTTTCTTCATTTCACATAACACTCCTTACGTTGATCGTTGCCCACCGTGTACGCTAGGGGACCGCTTCTATTCCAAAACCGAGCGCGTTCCCCCTGTCTATTTACCTACTATTTCAATGGGCATCTCGCATTGTAATGGAACTGTGCCTCCCTCGTCAACCGGGAGTGTCTGGAAACCCTCCTATCAGCCCCTTCTCATACACAATCTCAGGCCAGAAGGCGGCTGCAAAATTTTTTCAAATTATTTTGAAAAATAGATTGACAATATAGGGATCATCTGCTAAAATAACATCCGTCGCCGCGAGTGTAGCTCATCTGGTAGAGCGCCACCTTGCCAAGGTGGAGGTAGCGAGTTCGAGCCTCGTCACTCGCTCCATAAAAGGGACATCTGCTTTGCAGATGTCCCTTTTTTCGTAGAGTTCGCCGCCCGCAGGGCGGCTCCACCCCTTGTGCTAAAGTCCATAAAATCTTATCCTGCATTCAAGAAAAACAGCGGTAACAAGTATATGACAATCTACCGCACTTCTATGAGAACCGACCGCCGGAAGTTCTCTGAGCGAAACATTCTGCTGAAAACGAGGAAAGGCGTAGCATTCAGCTACGCCCCACACAAATCGCCACATAGAATTGAAAACAAAAATGCGGAGTATCATCAAAAGAATCTTTTCGATCTTTTAACGATACTCCGCATGGTCCGAGTGCTGAGATTCGAACTCAGGGCCTCTTGAACCCCATTCAAGCGCGATACCAAACTTCGCCACACCCGGATCAAACGCTTGAGCCTCAAAGGTTTCAAGGGTTAGCACTCTTGATTTTTGAGATTCGCCGCGCTTGATTTTTTCATTACTATAATACACTTTTTGGGGGCACTCGTCAACCAAATTGACTTCTGATTTGGCACATATTCTCCCCGCTCCGCTCACGAAGGGAACCTTGTGTCTAGGCCCATGAGGAAGTACGTGCTGGAGATTTGCTCAGGATTCTTTTCAGGTCAAGGCAGTCTTGGGAGGGTGAGCTGCCGGAGGAGGCGGCTCGCACTCCCAGACTAACGCAGAGATGGGAAGAAACCTGTCCCAAAACTCCTGTATGTAATTCC
>CALWWF010000048.1 GCA_944385165.1 uncultured Oscillospiraceae bacterium | reverse complement strand
CCTGCATCCGTAGGCCATTGGAGATGCAGGGCGCGGGCGCCTTTTATTTTTTGCTGTCAAGGAGGAAGAATTTACATGGCATGGGTATTTTTGGCGTGCGCGGGACTTCTGGAGGTGGTCTGGTCCTCGTTCCTGAAACTGTCGGAGGGCTTTACGAAGCTGGGCTTTTCCATCGTGACCATTGCGGGGATGCTGGCCAGCTTCTATCTTTTGAGTCAGGCCATGAAGACGCTGCCCCTGGGCACCGCCTACGCCGTCTGGACCGGCATCGGCGCCGTGGGCTCCGTGGTGGTGGGCATCCTGATCTTCAAGGAGCCTGTGACCGCCGCCCGGATGTTTTTCACCGTCCTGCTGCTGGCGGGCATCATCGGCATCAAGCTGACCTCCGCCCACTGAGAAACAAAAAACGAGGACCGAACGGTCCTCGTTTTTGCTATGCAAAAGTATAGCAAACATTAAAATGCGCCATTTCCTCGTCCCTTTGGGACAACCGGAAATGATGTGCAAAAACTTCATGCGCACAACCCTTGCCCATAGCCGTAGTGCGCTGTATGCGCATGAAGTTTTATGCGTTACAGGTCCACCACCGTCACGTCGTGGCCGGTGTAGGGCAGGAATTTCTCCAGCACGTCGGCGGTTTTCAGCTTCAGGCTGCTGGTGCAGATGCAGGGGTGGCAGCTGAGGTACTCCGCCTCATACACCTCCCGCTCTATCAGCAGCCGGACCTGGTGGTCCGTGTCGTTCATCAGCCCCAGGATGGTGGCGGAGCCGGGGGTGCAGTGCAGCAGCTCCCACAAACTCTCCTCCGGGGCGAAGGACAGCCGGGCGGAGCCAATCTGGTGGCTCAGGTCCTTGGTGTGGAAGGGCTTGTCAGGGCCCATGCACAGCAGGTAGAACTGGGTTTTCTGACGGTTGCAGAGGAACAGGTTCTTGCAGATGGGGGTGCCCAGCACCTCACTGACGGCGGCACACTTCTCCATGTTGTCCGCCGGGTCCCCGGACACCCGGTCATAGGGGATGTCCAGCTTCTCCAGCAGGTCAAAGGCGGCGGCCTCCTGGGGCAGCAGCTCTCCCTCCGGGCGGCAGTTGTGATACAGCGCGGAAATTTCCATGTCTCGTTAGTCCTTTTCCAACAGTTTTTCTCCGGCCCGGTAGATGTCTCCGGCGCCGACGGTCAAAATCAGGTCCCCGGGCCGGGCCGCCTGCCGCAGGGCCTCCGCCACCTTGTCCAGGGTGGAGCAGTACACGGCGCCGGGGATGTTCCGGCACAGGTCCGCCGAGGAGATGCCCAGGGTGTTCTGCTCCCGGGCGGCGAAGATCTCCGCCAGGATGGCCACGTCCGGGATCTTCAGCTCCTCCACAAACCGGTCAAACAGCTTGGCGGTGCGGGAGTAGGTGTGGGGCTGGAAGGCCACCACCAGCCGCTGATACCCCATCTCCCTGGCGGTGGTGAACAGGGCGTGGAGCTCGTCGGGGTGGTGGGCGTAGTCGTCGTAGACCTCCGCCCCGTGGTAGGTGCCCTTGTGCTCGAACCGCCGGCCGGCGCCGGTGAAGTGGGCCAGGCCCTCCTCCACCGCGTGGCCCGACAGGCCCAGCACGTAGGCGGCGGAGGCCGCCGCCAGGGCGTTGAGAACGTTGTGGTGGCCGTAGACGTGGAGCTCCACATGGGCGTAGGGCTTCCCGTGGATCAGCACGTCGAACACCGGCTTGCCGTCCACCTCCGTGAGGTTCGCGGCGGTGCAGTCGGCGGGGTGGTCCAGGCCGAAGGTGAAGATGGGGTGGGCGATGCCCGCCACCGATTCCATGGCGCTGGCGTTGTCGGCGTTGACGATGACGGACCCCGCCTCCGGCACCAGCTCCGCGAACTGCCGGAAGGAGTGCTGGATGTCATGGAGGTCCTTGAAGAAGTCCAGATGGTCCTCCTCCACATTCAAAATCACCGCCACGGTGGGGAAGAAGCTCAGAAAGCTGTTGCAGTACTCGCAGGACTCCAGGATGATGGTGTCCCCCTGGCCCACCCGGTAGCCGGAGCCCAGCAGGGGCAGGGTGCCGCCGATCATCACCGTGGGGTCCGCCTCCGCCGCCATGAAGATGTGGGTGCACATGGAGGTGGTGGTGGTTTTGCCGTGGGTGCCGGCCACGCACAGGGCGTTGGGGTACCGCTGCATGATGGCGCCCCAGGCCTGGGCCCGCTCGTACACGGGGATGCCCCTTGCCACGGCCCCGGCGATCTCCGGGTTGCTGTCGTGGACGGCGGCGGTGCGGACAACGAAATCGCAGTCCCCCAGGTTCTCGGCGTTGTGGCCGATGGCCACGGGGATGCCCAGGGAGCGGAGATGGCGGACCGTGTCGCTCTCCGTCATGTCAGAGCCCTGGACCTGGAGGCCCATGCCCCGCAGCACCTCCGCCAGAGGGCACATGGACACGCCGCCGATGCCCACCAGGTGGGCCCGCTTGCCGGGGACGATGTAATCGCGGATGGGATGGGGATTGTTCATCATGGAAAAAACTCCTTACCGGCGGACGGGCCGCCGCAGAAATCAGGTCAGATCAGGAAATAGGATGCCCGGAAACGAGGCACTTCTTACCAAATATTTCATTATAGTATGGAAGAAGGGAAAATGCAACCGGAGAAATCCGGGACACTCTTTCAAAAGCGCTGGACAGATGGTATGATTTTATGAAAAACATAAAAGTCTGGATTTGATGTAGGATTCGCCGCGAAAACCGTAGGATATAGGTGAAGCCGGAAAGGAGGCGGTGAGATGATAGATGATGAAAAGATCCTGGACCTGTTCTTTGCCCGTGACCAGCAAGGCATCCGGGAGCTGGACCGGAAATACGGAGCGGCCTGCCGCAGCCTCTCATGCAACATCGTGAACAACAGGCAGGACGCGGAGGAATGTGTCAACGACGCCTATTTCGGCGCGTGGAATGCCATTCCTCCGGCGCGGCCCAACCCGCTGTTGTCCTATCTTCTGAAAATTGTGCGGAACCTCTCCCTCAAAGCCTATTGGAGAACGGAGGCCGCCAAGCGGGGCGGCCGCTATACGGTTGCCCTAGAGGAGATCGAGGGCTGCATCGCAGACCGGAAAACCGTGGAAGATGAGATCGGGGCCAAGGAGCTGGCCCGGATCATCGAGGGATTTTTGGACACGCTGACCGTCGAAAACCGCGTGATCTTTCTGCGCCGCTACTGGTTTGCCGACAGCTATCAGGACATCGCCGCGTTTATAGGGCTGACTGAGAAAAATGTTTCCGTCCGGCTGACCCGAATCCGCGGGAAGATGAAGCAATATTTGATGGAAAGAGAGGTGTTCGTATGAACGCAAAGAAGTTTTCCGACGCCATGAGCGAGCTGGACAGCAAGTACATTGACGAAGCCCTCAACTACAAAAAGAAAGCAAAAAAGCCTGTTTGGATAAAGTGGGGCGCTATGGCGGCTTGCTTATGCCTTATCGTAGCGGGGGCATTTACACTTCCCCATTTCATTGGAAACGATATCCCCAGCACACCACCCGTTGTCGAAGAAAATGCTTACGGGTTTACAATGGAAGGAAGCGATGTTCTCTATCTTCCGATTTCTTT
>CALWWF010000047.1 GCA_944385165.1 uncultured Oscillospiraceae bacterium | reverse complement strand
TCTTCCGGCGGCAAAAGAGGTTTGACTCGTTTCCATTGTTCTGTTGTTAATTCATAGCGTTTCATGCTTCTAGTTTCACATATTTGCTCCTTTTGTGCAACTTTCATTTTTCAAACAAGGCCTAGGTACTTTCTCTGCCGTCCGTCGGCGAATCTCCCGCGGCTATCCAAAAGATGTCCGATTGAAAAAAATCGCCGCTCGCGCGGCGGTAATGGCCCAAGCTGGACAGTATAACTACCCCAGGTGCCTGCTGCGGGGGAATCGGGTGGCCGCGCAGCTCGCTCTTGGACGATTTATGGAGGCCGCAATGTCAATCACCTATCTGCTGGAGAACCAATATGCTCCTTATTACAAGTGGCTCCATCGTGGCTTAGGCAATCTTCGGAGAGGACCTCAACTGGCGGAACAGATTGTCCGGCTGTGTACCCCTGTCTCCGGAGCGGAAAAGGTACAGTTGATCGAGGCGGTCTGCTTGGATACGGGTGAGGAACTGCGCCGGCAAGGCCTCGTAGATGGAAGCAGCAGTTTCCTGCTGGACCTGTGCCAGGAGCTTTTGGAGCAGATTCAAGTACCCTGGCTCCGAGAGATGCATGTGATGGAGGAATAGGAATGGAAAAGACACTCCAGGCAATCATTCAAACGGAGTGGGAGATGCTGGGCCGGCTCCACAACATCGGCGGGCGAGCGGTATGTCAAGACAGCCCCAGGACCTTTGCCTGTATGCGCGGGAGTCAATTGAGCGCTTGGACGCCGGAGATGAGAGAGAGTTACTTCCAAGACCTGTCACAGGCGAGGCAGAAGAAACGAAATCTTCTGTGGGAGAAGTATGCGCGCATGATGGAGCGAACCCACCCGAGGGAGTATAAGGCCATCCGCGACAGCCTCCCAAAACTCCAGGCAGAGCAAGTACAGCTGGCAAACCAGATCTGTCAGATTCATGTGGTCTGGCAGGAAGCATTAGCACGGCGTTATCCATACCTGATGAACCAGGGGCGGAGTATCCGCCGTGAAACAGATCGCCCCAATCATACCTCCTTTGAAACTTACCTGCTGGGAGAACTGCTTACTTATTCCGTACGAACGCTTCGACTGTACGCAGCCCATGTGTCCGATGTCCAGCGCGAAGGAGGAAACCTGTGTGAAGTAATTTTACACCATATGGTGCGGGATTACGGATACTCCGACCCAGAAGATGCAGAGCAACAGCTGGCCGCAGGTGGAGGGAGGAAAGACGATGAGACAAGGTGAAGCGATGGATATGACCCGCGGGCCGTTGTTCGGCAAAATCCTTCGGTTCAGCCTGCCCCTGATGGCATCCAACGTGCTTCAGCTGCTGTTCAATGCCGCGGACGTGATTGTGGTAGGACGGTATGCCGGGTACAGCAGCTTGGCGGCTGTCGGCAGCACTTCTAGCGTGGTCTATCTCGTGACTAATTTGCTGATTGGGTTATCCGTTGGCGTCAATGTACTGGTAGCCCGGTATATTGGTGAGGGACAACGCCGCGAACAGATTGCCCGAACAATCCAAACGGCTATGTTTGTGGCGCTTACTGGCGGAACATTACTGGGGCTGGTGGGACTATTTCTTACGGATGCTTTGCTGACTTTGATGAATACTCCAGAGGAGATCTTCTATCTGACCGGTTTGTATATGAAGATTTATTTCCTGAGCTCTCCAGCGGTGATGATTTATAACTATGGAGCCGCAGCTCTGCGGGCGGCGGGAGATACTAGGCGTCCTCTTCTGTACTTAACAATCAGCGGAGTGCTGAATTTGGTGCTAAACCTATTCTTTGTAATTTCCCTTCATTTGGATGTGGCTGGAGTGGCGCTGGCTACAATCATCAGCCAGACTGTAAGCGCAGTATTGGTGTTTATTTGCATTTCCAAACAGAGGGAGATTTTCGGCTTCTCATGGAAACGGCTCCGTCCAGATCGCGAGAGCCTGTATAGCATATCACTCATTGGTATCCCAGCCGGTGTTCAATCTTGCCTGTTTAGTTTATCCAATGTCGTGATTCAAGGGGCAGTAAATGCCTATGGCAGTGTAGTTATGGCGGGATGCAGCGCGGGGTCCAGCATTGAAAACTTTATCTACACATCCATGAACGCCTATCATCTTACAAGCCAAACCTTCCTCAGCCAGAATTTAGGGGCGGGAAAATATGATCGAGTCGGTAAAATTGTGCAGATCTGCATGCTCTGCACCCTGGTTCTCGGCATATTCGAAGGAATTGGAGCTGTTCTATTTGCGCCCCAGCTGATCAGCATTTACAATGCCGATCCAGCGGTAATCGCACAAGGAACCTTGAGGCTGCAAGTAGTCGCTTCTGTGTATGTGATATTCGGCATGGCCGATGTTCTGATTGGCACGATTCGAGGATGCGGGAGGCCCATCGCTCCAGTTGCCATCAATCTACTGGGGACTTGTGTTTTTCGGATCGTTTGGATTACTTTGCTGGACACCAGCCAATATGGAGTAGAGTGGGTCTACTTGTCTTATCCAATCAGTTGGGCTATCATTTTAGCGGCGTTAGCAATATTCTGGCTTCAGCTCTGGAGACGGGAGATTGTAGAACGGCTGCCAGCAAAGGGACGAACAAAACAAATTCAAACAATCTTTTGAACGGCGATACACACGTTTGACTTTGGCTGACAAAACAGATGCCAAAGAGAAAGAGAATTCACAAACCACCTCCGGCGCAGACAGTTTATAAACTGTCTGCCTGCGCCGTTTTTTCATGGATCCTTTTGCATGTTTGGCTTGACAAAGTTGCATGGGATTTCTATAATAAAACAAAATATGACTGCGGTCATGTTTCGCGAGAAGGGAAGAGAGGAGTCTATTGGGAAAGGATATGGTCATGTATGGAAAACAAAAATTCACTGGAAAAGAGAACAGGCGGGTTCCTGGGCGTCATTGAGCGGGTGGGAAACGCCCTGCCGCCCCCGTTTATTCTGTTTTTGTATCTGCTCATCGGCCTAATCGTCCTGACCACGGTACTGGCTGCGCTGGGCGTGTCCGCGGAGAACCCCACCACCGGTGAAGTGGTGGCGGTTCAGAGCCTGCTCACCCGGGACGGCATGGTGTGGATCTTAGGGTCTCTGGTGACCAACTTCTCCGGCTTTGCCGCTCTGGGTATCGTGCTGGTGATGCAGATGGCCATCGGCGTCACCGAGGCCAGCGGCCTGCTCACCACCGCGACCCGCCGGGCGGTGTTGGGTGTGCCCACCTGGGCCCTGACCGCCACGGTGATGTTCATCGGCATCAACGGCTCCATCGCCTCTGAGGCGTCCATTATTTTCATCCCTCCCCTGGCAGCGGCAGCTTTTTACGCCGCCGGAAAGCATCCTCTGGCCGGTCTCATTGCCGGTTATGCCGCCACCAACGCCGGCTTTACCGCCAATGTGATGATCACCGCAACCGACGCTCTACTCTACGGCGTCACCCAGGAGGCGGCCCAGATGATCGACCCCTCCTACACCACCACGCCGGCCAATAACTGGTACTTTATGATCGCCTCCTGCTTTGTGCTCACCATTGTTGGCACCTTGGTCAATGACCACATCATCGAGCCCCGCCTGGGCAAGTTCACCGGCACCGAGGTGGACCAGGAGCGGGACGCCAACGATTTGGAGCGGAAGGGTCTGCGCAATGCCGGGATTTTCTCTCTGGTCTTCATCGCCGTGATCCTGGTGGGGCTGATCCCCTCCAACGGCATCCTCCGGGGGGACGACGGCTCCATCATCAACGGCCCCTTTATCACTGGCCTGGTCCCTTTCCTGCTGGCCTATTTCGTGCTGGTGGGCGTGGTCTACGGTTTCACCGTAGGCAGTTTTAAGAAGATCGACGACGTCCCCCGTGTGATGGCGGAGTCCCTCTCCTCCCTCACCGGCTATATTGTCCTGGTCTTTGTCATCGCCCAGTTCATTGCCATTTTTAATTACACCAATCTGGCCATGGTGGTGGCGGTCAACGCCGCGTCCCTGCTCAACAACATCGGTCTGACCGGTGTGCCGCTGATCCTAGCCATTTTGCTGGTTACCACCTTCGTCAACTTCTTTATGACCAGCGGTACCGCCAAGTGGTATATCTTTGCCCCTATCTTTGTCCCCATGTTCATGATGTTGGGCTATACGCCGGAATTTGCCCAGGCAGTCTACCGCATTGCCGACTCCTGCACCAACCCAATCACCCCCATCTACCCCTATCTGCCGGTGGTGATCGGCATGGCAGCCAAGTACGACAAGAAATTCGGCATGGGCAACGTGATTTCCATGATGATCCCCTATTCCTTTGGTTTCCTCATCGTCTGGACCATCTTTGTGATCGCGTGGATGTTCCTGGACATTCCTCTGGGTCCCGGCGCCTATGTTTTCCTGCAATGAATTAGTCGGAAATGAAAACGCATAGACCGGGCTTGCCCGGTCTATGCGCATTTTAGGAAGGAGTTATGCCATGAAGTATCAAAAACTGCTGTGCGGACAGCTGTACGACGGGGTGGAGGACCGGCTTCAGCCCCATCAGGAGATCCTGATTCAGGATGACACGATTCTGGAGGTGGGCCCCCATACCGCCTCGCCCCAGGGCTGCCGGGTGATTGACCTGTCCCATCTGACGGTGACGCCGGGCATGATCGACGCCCACGTCCACGCCTCCTTTTTTGACTGGCGGGAGATCGGGAAGGACGCAGTCTACTACTCTGATGGGATGCGGGCCCTGGCGGCGGCGGAGTGCGCCCGCCGGGCCCTGTCCGGGGGATTTACCACCATCCGGCATGTGGGCTGGTTCCGGCAGGACTACTCCCTGGATGTAAAGCGGGCCATCCAGGCGGGCTATATTCAGGGCGCCCGCATGGTGGTGGCCCCCCACTTCCTATGCGCCCCGGGCAGCCATGGAGACTCCACCCAGAGCCTGGGGGTGAACCCGGCCCTCTCCAACTTCCTGGAGAAGCAGTATCCCACCATGGGCAGCGGGGCCGATTTTTTCCGCAATGCCGTGCGCCACGAGGTGAAGATCGGCGCCGACTTTATCAAGATCATGGCTACCGGCGGCTTCTTCACCCCCAACGACTCCCCGGAGGACATCCAGCTCTCTGATGAGGAGCTGCGGGCCATTATGGAAACCGCCCACGCCCTGCACACTACCGTCACCGCCCACGCCTATACCTCACAGCTGGTCAGTAAACTTACGGAAATGGGCATCGACGGCATCGAGCACGCCTCCCTGGTGGATCGGGAGACCATCCTGGCTATGGAGAAGCGGGACGTATATGTGGTTCCCACCTTCTGTCCCTACGACGAGATCGTTCTGCTGGATGAGGAGAAGCTCGCCCAGAAGTCCCCGGAGTTCCAGCGGAAGCTGCGGTATTACCGGGACCGCCTGGTGGAGAGCCGCCGCCTGCTCATCGACAGCAACCTGCGCCTGGGCTACGGCACCGACCTGGTGGTGGGCTATCAGAACTATGAGTGCGGCCGGGAGTACTCCGCCTGGCTGCGCAACGGGGTGGACCCCTATCGGGCGTTGAAGGCGGCTACAGCGGAGAACGCTCGCATCCTGGGCCTGGAGGATCAGACCGGCACCATTGAGCCGGGCAAGCTGGCCGACGTGGCCGCCTGGTCCCGGGACCTGCTCACCGACCACACCGCCCTGCTGGACTGCGCCTTCGTGATGAAGGAGGGCGCGGAGTATCCGGCCCACTCTATGCTGGATTGAGGAGGGGTTTGGTATGACGTATCAGGAACATCTTCAGGTGATTGCCCAGATCGGGCGGGAGTACCGCCACTATAAGAGCATCGAGTCCCTCTTTGAGCTGGACCAGTGGACCATGCTGCCCCCCCAGGGCGGGACCTACCGCCAGGAGACGGCCGCGCTGATTGGGGAGAAAAAGAATCAGTGCTACCTGACACAGCAGGCGGCTCAGGAGGAGGCGTATTTCTCCCAGGTGCCCCTGGACCAGGTGGAAGACGAGGTGGAGCGGGGGCTTATCCGCACCTTCCTGTCCCGGCGGCGGGTGGCCGCCCGCACACCGGCGGACTTACAGCGGCAGTACAGCCTGCTCAAAGCCCAGTGCATGGAGAAGTGGAAAGAGGCACGCCAAGCCAAGGACTATCAGATCTTCATGCCCTACCTGAAGCAGGCCTTCGACCTGAAGGGACAGATCGCCAGGGCCATCGATCCCGAGTCCCCCGCCTTTGACACTCTGGTGGGCCTCACGGACGAGGGGGTCAAGGTGGGCGAGGTCTCCCGGCAGTTTGACGTGCTGAAGGAGGGGCTGAAGACCCTGCTGGACAAGCTCTCCCGGGGGCATGCCCCCCAGGCGGTGGACTACCCCCAGGGGGACCCGGAGGCCATGTCCGCTTTCGCCCAGAGCCTGGCCCGGGAGGTGGGCTTCTCTACCGAGGTGGGTACATTCAACGACCAGGTGATCCACGGCTTCACCTCCTTCATGGGTCCCCGAGACGCCCGAGTGTCCACCTACCGCAGCGGCAGCCACGAGCTGATCTTTACCTGCCTGCACGAAGCGGGCCACGCCATGTACTCCACCGGCAGCAGCCAGCGGGTTATTGACGCCGGATTGTGGGGCGGCATCGAGGGGGGCTTCCACGAGGCCAATTCCCGCTTCTATGAGAACCTGGTGGGCCGCAGCCGGGCCTACTGGAACTACTGCTATCCCAAACTGGCGAAAGCCATCCCACAATTTGGGGACATGGATCTGGAGACGTTTTACCTGGGCCTGCACCGGGTGCAGCCCAGCCTGAAGCGCATCGCCTCTGACGAGGTGACTTACAGCCTCCAC
Organism: uncultured Oscillospiraceae bacterium; assembly: GCA_944385165.1. Taxonomy (GTDB): domain Bacteria; phylum Bacillota; class Clostridia; order Oscillospirales; family Oscillospiraceae; genus Lawsonibacter. The sequence continues at coordinate 13,432 of CALWWF010000047.1, read as the reverse complement.
GCCATCCTCCGCTTTGAGCTGGAGCGGGACTATTTCGCCGGGATTCTTCACGCGGAAGATATGGCCCAGGCCTGGAATGAGAAGTACCGGGACTATCTGGGGCTCTGCCCGCCGGACGACACCCAGGGTATTTTGCAGGATATGCACTGGGCTGGGGACTACATCGGCTACTTCCAGAGCTATGCCCTGGGCAATATCTACGACGGCCAGATCCTCCAAGCGCTGGAGCGGGACCTGCCCCGCTGGCAGGAGAATTTGCAGCAGGGGGACTTCCGTCCCCTCAACCGCTGGATGGGGGAGAATATCTGGAGCCACGGCTGCTGCCTTACCGCCGGGGAACTGCTGGAGCGCATCACGGGAAGCGCTCTGGACGCCCAGCCCTTCCTGAACTATCTGGATCGAAAATATTCCGCCATCTATGGCCTTGTGCCGCAATCAAATAGGGTTTAAGCAAAACCGTGATCAGCCCCATTTCCCCCTGCCGGGGAAGTGGAGCTGATTGTTTTATGGGCCGCACCCAGCTGAACACTTCCTGTGATCCCTTCAGAATGTGGTCCGGGATGCAAGATCGAAGATCCTCTCCGCGGTCACGTCCCGCCGGCGGAGATACCGGATGGAGAGGAATCTCCAAATCTCCATGATAAATTCACAATTCCGTGTTACACTGGGGGGCAGGTGATTGGGAATGAAGAAAATTTTGATCGTAGAGGACGAGCCGGACATCCAGGAACTGCTGCGGGCCTATCTGGAGGACGCCGGATATGAGACCGCCGTGGCCGGGGACGGCGTGGCGGCGTTGTCGCTGTTCCAGAGCCGGCCCTTCGACCTGGTGCTGCTGGACCTGATGCTGCCCAAAATCGACGGGTTCGGTGTCTGCGAATTGATTCGCCGGCAGTCCCAGGTGCCCATTCTTATGCTCACTGCGCTGGACGGGGAGGAACAGCAGCTCCGGGGTTTTCGGCTGGACATCGACGACTATGTGACAAAACCCTTCTCCATGCCGGTCCTCCTGGAGAAGATCCGGGTCATCCTCCGACGCAGCGGCGGGGGAGGGGAAGAGAGCTGCCTGAGATACCGGGATCTGATGGTCAACCTCGACGCCAGGGAAGTGGTACTGGACGGCCAGCCTTTGGATCTGACTGCCAGGGAGTTTGAACTGCTGCACACCCTCCTGTCCGCGCCCGGAAGGGTGTTTACCCGGGAGATGCTGCTGGCGAAACTTTGGGGCTATGATTTCTTTGGGGATGAACGAGTGGTGGACAGCCACATCAAAAATCTCCGCCGCAAGCTGGAACGGGACTATATCGAAACCGTGAGAGGGGTGGGCTACCGTGCTGCGAAAGAAACTCTCTGAGAGCCTGACCGTTCGCATTTTTCTGATCACTGCCGGTATCCTGCTCTTTGCCGGAGCCATCACATTCGGCATGATCGCCTGGGCCACCCCAAGCACCTATACCGCTGTAGTGAATGACGACCTTGCCGCCCAGGTGGACGCTCTAACGGAGAGACTGGCGGATACCACGCCGGAAGACTGCGGCGCTCTGCTGGACGAATTCATGCTTTCCTCCGGGACCAGTGCCATGCTGGTGGGGGCGGACGGAGCGTTGGTGGATACAGGGGCAAATCTGACCGTCCAGGCCGTGTATGAGGACGAACGTGTGGCCGTCACCACAGCGGAGGGAGATACAGTAGTCAGTTATGGGACGGGGGCGGAGAATGGAGAAACCATGACCATCACCACCTCCAACGGGGCCACCATTGCCGCCGAGGTGACCTTTGCGGGCCAAAGTGAGAGCTACACCCTCTATGTCACTCCCAGAGTCCAGGTGGAGAATCTGGCGGTGCGGGCACTGGTGCAGATGGCTCCTTGGATTTTGCTGGTACTGCTGGCATTTTCCCTGTTGTGCGCATTCTTTTACTCCCGATACATTACCCGGCCCATCGTGCGCATGAGCGGCATTGCCGGGAAGATGGCAGAGCTGGATTTCCACTGGGAATGCGGAGAAACGCGTCGGGACGAGATCGGCAAACTGGGCCGCAGCTTAGATAAATTGGCCCAGCGGCTGGATGCGGCTCTCACGGATCTGGAGAGCGCCAACCACGCCCTGCGAGGGGAGGTAGAGCAGGAGCGGGAGCTGGACCGGCAGCGCATGGCCTTTTTCAACGCCGCTTCCCATGAGCTGAAAACCCCGGTCACTATCCTGAAGGGGCAGCTGTCCGGGATGCTGGAGGGGGTGGGCGTCTACCAGGACCGAGACAAATACCTGCTGCGCTCCCTCCAGGTGACAGGCCGGATGGAAAATCTGGTTCGGGAAATGCTGGCCATCTCCCGGATGGAGACAGGGTCTGCGGCTGTCAAGCAGGAGAGCGTGGATTTGTCCGCTCTTATCGAGCGGCAGCTGACGCTGGACGCAGGATTGTTGGAGCAGCGGGCCCAGCGACTGGTGTCCAAGCTGACGCCGGGAGTCACCGTCACCGGCGACCCGTCTCTCCTCGGCAAAGCCGTGGGGAACCTGCTCTCCAACGCATCGCTGTACTCTCCAGAGGGGGCGGAAATACGGGTTTGGTGCGGGAAACAGAAGGACAGCCTGTCCCTGACGGTGGAGAACACCGGGGCCCACATCAGTGCGGAGGCTCTGCCTCATCTGTTTGAGGCCTTTTACCGGGAAGAGGGCTCCCGGAACCGGGCCACCGGCGGCAGCGGCTTGGGACTCTACCTGGTGAAGATGATTCTGGACCGCCATGGGGCGGCATGTACCATTGAGAATACGGAGGACGGCGTGCGGGCCACGGTGCGGTTTTCCGGTTGAGGGCACGGTGGATTTTACAGACACGATATGATAAAATAGCACCATCACATTGCGAATGAGGGAAATGATGAAAAAATTAGGTTTTGCTTGTATCTTATGCTTTTCTCTGGCGCTGTTGAACGCTTGCGGCAACGCCACGTTTAATGGCAGCAGCACCGGGAATGACACCCAGTTTATCATGGAATATAGTGTCTTAAATACTTCCGATCAGAGGACGATGCCGTTGAAAACGGGCGATATTATTGATACAACCGTTGTAAGTGACGATGGAAGTGTGGACATTCAGGTAGCAAACAGTGCGGGAGAATCTATCTATTCAGAAACAGATGTTCCCACTTCTGAGTTTGAAATTGTGATCTCCCAAGACGATACTTACACATTTACTGTAACTGGACACAGGGCCAACGGAAGCGTCAGTTTTATAAAAAGATAGCTGAACAGAATGGGTGACAGCAGAACCTGCTGTCACCCCAATTTTATGCCGTGCCATCTCCACACAAACCACACATTCCCTCCATCTTCCCTCCACATTGCCCTGGTATTCTTTCCCCATCCCAAGCAGAAAGGAATCAGACTATATGGAACTCAAGATCCAAAACGTCAGTATGACCTATCCCAGCGGAAAACAGGCCCTGAAGGGGCTGAACCTGGATCTGAAATCTCCCAGCCTCATCGGCCTGCTGGGCCCCAACGGGGCGGGCAAGTCCACCCTGATGAAACTGCTGGTGGCGGCCCTGCTGCCCACGGAGGGGAGCATCTTGGTGGACGGGGCGCCCCTGAACAAGGTGGAGGGGAAACTGAAGGCCAGCCTCGGCTATCTGCCCCAGGACTTCGGCCTCTTTGAGGAATTGACTGTCACCCAGTTTCTGGACTACATGGCGGCGCTCAAGGGGGTGCGCAGCCCCCAGGCGGCTATTCGGGATGTGATCCGGGCGGTGAACCTGGAGGAGAAGGCCAGGGCAAAAATCCGCACCCTCTCCGGCGGCCAGCGCCAGCGGGTGGGCATCGCCCAGGCCCTGCTGGGGGACCCGCCTTTCCTGATTTTTGACGAACCCACGGTGGGCCTGGACCCGGAAGAGCGCATCCACTTCCGCAACCTGTTCTCCCGCACTGCCCAGGACCGGCTGGTGCTGCTCAGCACCCACATCATTGAGGATGTGCAGTCGGTGTGCGACCAGATCGTGGTCATCAACCACGGGCAGATCCGGTTCACTGGCACGCCGGAGCAGTTGATCGCGTCCGCCGCCGGCCACGTGGGCGCCTTTTGGGAGAAGGACGAGAAACAGGAGCAGGGCCTGCACATCACCGCCCGGGTGAACACCAGCCAGGGCGTCCGGTGCCGGGCTGTGGCAGACCAGTTGCCACCCTATGCCCAGGCAGAGGAGCCGACGCTGGAGGACGCCTACCTCTATCTCATCTCCCGGGAGGCGGTACAATGAAGACGATGCGGCTTTTCCCTTTAGAACTGCGGCGGCTGCTCCAGAGCCGCCTGACCTGGCTGATCATGGCGCTGACGGTCCTCTCCCCGGTGCTGGGACTGGTGCTCTATAAGCCCGCTACATCGACCACCATGCTCTCCGTGTATTTGGCCAACCCTGCCATGGCCGGGGGCGTGGCCGGGGCCATCCTTTTCGGCCTGCTGGCCATCTTTGAACTGGACCGGGCCCGCCGCAGCCGGGTGGACATCCTCACCGACGCGATGGTGTCCCCACTGACCACGGCCCTGACGCGCCTGCTGGCCCTGCTTACCGCGGCGGTGCTGACCGCAGGCCTCACCATGTTGGTCTGGCTCCCCATCAGCGCGGGGCTGATCGGCTCCGTGTTCACCGGCGCCAACTATGTGCTGGCCTATCTGCTGCTCATGGGGTTGGCGCTGCCACTGGGCATCCTGGCGGCGGCCGCCGCGTACCAGTTCACCCGCCGGGCGGACCTGTCCATTGTCCTGTTTATCGCCTTCTGCGCCCTGAGCCTCACGGTGTGGGCGGATGACTGGCAGCTGTGCTGGCTCAACCCCTGTGTCTGGGCCCTGTCCGATGACTTCTCCAACTTCCGGGTGTTCCGGTCGGTGGCCTGGATGCGCCTCACCTGGCTGGCGGCCCTGGCCGGGGTGTGGACAGTCTCCTATCTCTGCATCCGGCAGTACGGAAAGGGCATGTTCGGCTCCCTGGCTCGGAGCGTCCGGCGGATCTACCGCCCAGCCGTCGCCCTAGCCCTGCTGGCCTTTTCCGGCACCGCGTATGCCGCCCAGCCCTTCATCGACCAGAGCAACCCGGATCTCACGGTCATGTCCTTCTATGAAATCCCTTACGCCGAGGGGGTCACATTTCTTGGCCGCAGCGCCCAGGTGTTCCCGGACACGGCTGCCGGCACGGTGACGGGCCGGGCCTCCTACCGGTTCCAGAATACCTCCGGTCAGGAGCAGAGCATCTCCTTCGGTATCAACCCGGGATATGCCATCTCCAACGTCCAGACCAATGGCGCGGACGTGCCCTTCACGGTAAGCGACTACCAGGAGTACAATGAGGCTTTGCTGGAAGTCACCATTCCCGCTGAGGAGGAAGTGGAACTGACCATGGAGTACAGCGGGTTCCCCCAGGAGAGCATGCCCACCATGCAGGGCGGCAAGGAACTGAGCAGTGAATACCTCTGCCTGGAGAACTCGACCCTCTCGCCCCGGGTGATGAATGTCATGCCCGGAGAGGCGGGCTATCCCGCCGAGATTGAGATCACCCTGCCTGATTCCATGATCGCCATTCCCTTCAGCTCCAGCGAGGCGGAGGTCATATCAGAGAACGCCGACGGCACCAGGACGTGGCGGTATGAGGCCAACAGCGCCGGCGGTATTCTGTATGCCGGCGACTATATTTGTGAGCAGATTGAGGCCGGGGGCATGACCATCGAATTCTACTACGGCCGCAAGCATCAGGCCGTTATGGAGGAGGCCGGCGCGGTGGACGCGGTGAAGGCCGTGGTGGACTACTGCACCGAGCACTATGGGACTCTATCTTTCGGAACCGGGGAGACCCTGAAGCTCATCCAGAGCCGGGTGGCCGGCGGCGGCTACGCCGTGGGCGGGGCCAGCCTGCTGGACGAGGCGGACTTCACCATCGCCAACCTGGGGGATACCGACAAGGGGGTCGTGCCCGGTGAAATATTCATCCATGAATTGGTCCATCAGTGGTGGGGCCTGGGCAATATGTTTGACACCTCCGACTCCACCAGCCCCTGGTCCTCTGAGGGCCTGACGGTCTACACCACCTACCGCATCGTTAAAGAGCTCTACGGAGCGGACTATGCGCAGCAATACTATGTGGACCAGTGGCAGCAAGTGGTGGACGACTACTACCTGAACTTCTATGTCCGCCATCCGGAGTATCTGGAGATGCTGCCCGAGGCGGAGCGGCTGAACATTGCGGGCGGCCTGTCCGGCGTGCGCCGCTACAACGAGATGCCGCTGAAAATCCTGAAGGCGGAGCAGCTGGTGGGCGGCGAGGAGGCCATGGACCAGATCCTCCGCGGCCTGTTCAACCGGGAGCTGGACCCTATGTATCCCTACCTGACCTACCAAGAATTTTTGGACACCTGCCATCTGACGGAGGAGGATTTGAACCTTGGGTAAGATTTTTCGTTACGAGTGCCGCAGACTGCTGTGGAACAAGTTTTTTATCGGATTGGCCGTCGTGCTGCTCCTCTACGGGGCATTGGTGCTGCATAGTGTGACCATCCTGGGGGTGTCCCACACCGCGCCCTTCTCCCCCTGGAGTTTTGGGGACTACCTCTCCCGGATGATGCTCCTGCTGTGGCTCGGGATGCTGTTCTTTTTGACCTTCTATACCTCTCCCCAGGCCCGGCGGGCGGCGATCCTTATGGATGCCACACCGATGCCGCCCAAACAGTATGCGCTGGCCCGGTGCGCCGCGGCCCTGACAGGGGGCGCACTGCTGACCTTGCTGTGCATGGTGGAGGCAGCGGTGTTCTACGGCCGTATGTTTCACTGGTACAGTTGGGGGAGCCTGCTGCTCCCGGCCTTGGTGACCCTTCTGCCGGCCTTGGTATTTGCCTTGGGGAGCGGCTGGCTGGCAGGCCAAATCCGGCCCTGGCTGGTGTATGTGTGGATGGCGGTGCCCTTCCTGCTGGCGGCCCTGCCACTGCCCGAGGCTTTGGGGCTGTGGAATGGCAGTTTCTTTACCGCTTATCCCCTGACCTTGGAGACGCTGGATCCGGCATTCACCGTGCCTGAAGTGGTTCTCCTGCCCCAGGGGATTGCGCTGGCAGCTGGCATTGTGCTGTTGACAGCCTGGCAGAACAGGTACCCCGCAGCGGCATAATGGCGCGAAAAGAAGGGAACAGGAGGTGTGGCAGGGGGGAGAAATCATTACCGCTGCTGCCACAGCCTTCTCAGTTACCACTGACCACCGGAGTTGTTGAGATCAGAATTGATATTTGAAACGGCCAATCGGTTATCCTGAGTCTAGCTCAACGGGCCGCGCAGTCCGCAAAAAGGACACGGCTCACGTCGTGTCCTTTTTGCGTCATATCACTATGAATCAGAGATGGGCGGTTTCGCCGCCCTGAGCATTCAAATGCCGAAGGGTGGAGCCGCCCTCTGGGCGGCGGAACCCAAAATGAAAGGACATCCTTACGGATGTCCTTTCATTTTGGAGCAGGTGAAGGGAATCGAACCCTCGTGTTCAGCTTGGGAAGCTGACATTCTGCCATTGAACTACACCTGCAACTCAATTGCTCATATACTATAACATAAATTTCCCGGCAATGCAAGCAAAATTTTTTGACCGGATTCGCCCATTTCTGCCGCTGGGAAGGGCGGCCTGCGGTGGACGGGGAGAGGGATGGTTTGTACATTTTGAAATGGCCGATTTGGATGAAAAAAAGGGAAAAGGTGAAAAAACACGCAGATTTTTTGGTGGATCGGAAAAAATACACAAGAATTTCAGGAAAAGTATAGTGAAAATTGCCCTTGTTTTGGCCTGCTGAATTGGTTACAATGTGGTAACAAAAGTAACAAACAGTTGCTTTTGCTGTCACTTTTGTTGACATAATTTTGTAACCATAGGAGTGAAGACAATGACACGAAAGCTGTTTTCGCTGCTGATGAGCTCGGTTGCCTTGGTTCTCCTAATGGGAGCCGGCGTGGAGCAGGAGCCTGCGGTCTCGACAGACGAGACCGAGGCGGCACAGACGGCGGCGGTCTCGGCCAGAGCGGCGCAAGTGCAGGCGGAGCCTGTATCCGCTGCGGCCGGGGAGAGCGTGCTGACCCTGGTGGAGGAGCTGGACCGCACCTTAACGGTGGACGGCCAGCCGGTCCCCATGGACGTGGCGAAGACTCAGAGCGGTGGAACGACTTATGTGGCGTTGGTTCCAATGGCCCAATGCCTGGACCCCACGGTGAATGTGACCTGGGATGCCGGGAGCAAGACGGTGACGGTGACCAGCAGTAAGTTGAACCTCACCGCCACGGCGGGCCAGCTGTACCTGACGGCGAATGGCCGATACCTGTACATCCCAGAGACGGTTCGGGTGGTCAATGGCCGGATGACGGTACCGCTGTCCGTACTGACGGAGGCCTTTGGCGCGTCCTTGATTTGGGACGGGACCACCGGAACGGTGGCCGTGACACGCGGAAGCGGGGCGGCCGTGTCCGGGGACCAATACTACAATGCAGACGACCTGTTCTGGCTCTCTCGAGTGATTTACGCGGAGAGCGGGAACCAGCCCCTGGAGGGGATGATGGCGGTGGGCAATGTGATCCTCAACCGGGTCGCCCACCCCTCCTTCCCCAACACCATTGAAGGGGTGCTGGCGCAGAAGAATCAGTTTACCACCTACCGCTCCGGCCGCATCGCCAACTGCACCCCCAACGCCAACAGCGTGATCGCGGCCAAACTGGTGCTGGACGGCGGCGTGGTGGAGGAGACGAAGAACGCTTTGTACTTTGACTCTACCCCCAACAGCTGGGCTGCCCGGAACCGGGCCTGCATCGCCGTCATCGGTGGCCACCGGTTCTACGCGTAACCTGACCAAACGAGCCCTGGGCCGCCGGCCCCAGGTAAACAAAGAAATCCCTGAGATCTGCAACTTCAACTTGTGGATTTTAGGGGTTTCTTTTTTGTATATTCATGTATATAATAAAGTGAGTTTGTATGATGCGCGATCTGTGCGCCCGGCGCGCAGGCTTGCGGATTTGCCGGACAGGCAGTATAATATTTGGGATCAAAACCCTGGTAGTAGTCCGGCTTGACGGAGGAGAAAATATGACAAGAAATAATGCCCGCGAGATCGCGGTACATCTGGTGTTTTCCATGGAGTTTGGCTCCAGAAGCGGGGACGAAGTGCTGGAGAGCGAGCTGAGCCGGGAGCGCTTCGCCGCCCTGAGCCAGGAGACCCCCCTGTATACCCAGTACCCCAATGAAAAGCAGCGGGAGTATATCCAAACCCTGGTGCACGGGATCGACGAGCACGGGGAGGAGCTGGACGGCTACATCAGCCGCTATGCGGTGGGCTGGTCCCTGCACCGCATCCCCCGCATGGCCCGGGCCATTCTCCGCACCGCTCTGTATGAGCTGCTGTATATGCCCGACGTGCCCAACGCCTCGGCCATTGACGCCGCCGTGGAGCTGACCAAGAAGTACGAGCCCCAGGAGGTGGCCGCCTTTGTCAACGGCATCCTGGGCACCTTTGCCCGCACGGAGCTCCCGGACCAGGGGAACCAGCCGGAAAAAGAGCCGGACGCACAGAGCGGTGAGGCGTCTGTGGAGGAGCCGGCCGGGGAAGCGCATACCGTACAGGAGACCTCTTCTGGGGAGGAGGCCTGATCCATGGCGGTGTTGGGGCTGGATACCAGCAACTATACCACCTCGGCTGCTCTCTTTGACGGACGGGAGGGCCAAAATCGGGGCCGCCTGCTGGATGTGCGCCCGGGGGAGCTGGGCCTGCGCCAGAGCGACGCCCTCTTTCAGCATGTGAAGCATCTGCCCCAGGTGGTTTCCGCCCTGACGGGGGAGGGAGGCCTGGAGGGGATCCAGGCGGTAGGGGCCAGCACCCGCCCCCGGGCGGTGGAGGGCTCCTACATGCCCTGCTTCCTGGCGGGCGCGTCCCAGGGGCAGGTGCTTGCCCAGGTGTTGGGCGTGCCCTTTTACGCCTTCTCCCACCAGCAGGGGCACCTGGCGGCGGCGGCCTGGTCCGCCGGACGGCTGGACCTGCTGGAGAAGCCCTTTTTGGCCTGGCATCTGTCCGGCGGCACCACCGAACTGCTCCGGGTGGAGCCGGAGGAGGACGGGGTGGCGGTCCGGGCGAAGATGCTGGGGGGCACCAGCGACATCTCCGCCGGGCAGCTCATCGACCGCACCGGGGTGCTCCTGGGGCTGCCCTTTCCGGCGGGAAAGGCGGTGGAGGCCCTCAGCCGCCAGGCCCAGAAGAGGGAGTGGTTCCGGGTGAAGCGGAAGGGGCTCACCTTCTCCTTGTCCGGGATGGAAAATAAGGTGCAGCAGATGCTCCAGAGGGGCGAGGCGCCGGAGGAGATCGCCTGGTTTGCCCAGGAGACGGTCTGCCGCATCGTGCTGGAGTGTACCCGGGCGGCCATGGAGCAGTACCCCGGCCTGCCGGTGCTGTGCTCCGGCGGCGTGGCCTCCAACGGGCGGCTGCGGGAGCTGCTGACCCGGAGCTGCGGCGGGGTGTTCGCCCAGCCCCAGTACTCCACCGACAACGCCATGGGGGTTGCCATCCTCACCTCCCGGGCGTTGGAGAGGGGGATGCAGCCTTGAATCCGGGACAGGAGCGGAACATCCTCACCCCCAGCCAGGTGGGGCAGTATATCAAGGGTTTTATGGACCGGGACCGGCTGCTCTCCGGCTTGCTGGTACGGGGGGAGCTGTCCAACTACAAGCGCTACCCCTCCGGCCACCACTACTTTACCCTGAAGGACGGGGAGGGGGCCCTGCGGTGCGTCATGTTCCGCAGCGACGCGGCCTCCCTGCGTTTTCAGCCCCAGAACGGGATGCAGGTCATCGCCGCCGGGCGGGTGACCGTGTTCCCCCGGGACGGGCAGTACCAGCTCTACTGCGTCCGCCTGACCCCGGAGGGGGCGGGGGACTTGTTCGTGGCCTTCGAGCAGCTTAAGGAGCGGCTTTTGAAGCAGGGGCTCTTCGACCAGGCCCACAAAAAGCCCATCCCCCGGATGCCGGGGCGCATTGCCCTGGTGACCTCTCCCGCGGGGGCGGCGGTGCGGGATATGCTGCGCATCCTGGGGGCCCGGTGGCCCATGGCCCAGGTGGCGGTCCTCCCGGTGCGGGTCCAGGGGGCGGGGGCGGCGGAGGAGATCGCCGCCGCCATCGGCTGGGCCAACCTCCACCACGCGGCGGATCTGATCATCACAGGCCGGGGCGGCGGGTCTATGGAGGACCTGTGGGCCTTCAATGAAGAAGTGGTGGCCCGGGCCATCTACGACTCCGAGATCCCGGTGATCTCCGCCGTGGGCCACGAACCCGATGTGACCATTGCCGATTTCGTGGCCGACCTGCGGGCGGCTACCCCCTCCAACGCCGCCGAGCTGGCGGTGCCCGACCAGAACGAGGTGTATTCCTTCCTCCTGGGGACAGGGGAGCGGCTGGAGCAGACGGTCCGACAGCGGCTCCTCCGGGAGCGGCAGAGGCTTGCCCGCCTGGAAAACAGCCGGGTGATGACCCAGCCCCAGAGCTATTTTCAGGACAAGAGCGTCTATTTGGACCACCTGGCCGGCCGACTGTCCGGGAGCATCAGCGGGGCCCTGTTCCGGCAGCGGGTCCGGACGGACGCTCTGGACAAGGACCTGCGCCGGGGGCTGGAGAAGAGCGTCTCCGCCAAGCGGGCACGCTTTGCCCGCCTGGCTGCCTCCCTGGACGCCATGAGCCCTTTGAAGGTCCTGGGCCGGGGGTACGCCATTGCCCAGAAGGGGGACGGAACGGTGATTGCTTCCGTTCAAAACGCCCAGCCGGGGGAGCGGTTTTCCCTGCGGCTGTCTGACGGAAGTTTGAAATGTATTGTGGAAGAGGCGGGAGGGGAGGAGCATTGAAATGAGACGGAAAGGACACTGGTTTGGATGCCTTCTTGGAGCCGTCCTGCTGCTGGCCGGCTGCCAAGGGACGGAGAAAGCGTTGACCGCGGTGGAGGGACCAGATTGGCGGGAGGAGACCCCTGCTTGGTCCATGGTGAGCACTGCTCCAGAGGACTTTGGGATCACCTATGACGATTTGACGGATTTGGATGGTTATCCCCTGGATAAGCTGGCGGCGTACTGCCTGGGGGCGGACGGAGTGTTCGCCGAGGACGGTTTTGACCAGTTATACTGCCGTTTTGTGGAGGCGCCCCGCACCCGGGTGACCTATATGTCCCTCCTGCCGGAAGAGGAACAGAAGATCCTCTGTGAACACACTGCATCGGCGGCCGCCTCCTGGTATGCAGATTCCAATGAGTTTTCTGAAAACCTGGATGTACTGAAGACAGCGTATTCATCTGGGAGGGAACAAGCTGTGGTTTCGCTGCTCCGAAGCGAATACGAAAACGCGGCAACATGAAAAATTTATGGGGGCCTAGTCTCTAGCTAGTCCTTCAAAACGAGCCTTACCTTGGGTGTGTGCTGGCCTTTGGCCTTCCCGCCGTGAATAGACCAGGCGCCGTTGGCTCGATAAACTCAGGCGCATTGATGGAACCGCACCGGGAGCAAATTTTGCATCCTCAGGCCCATGGTGGGGCCGGAAATAGACGCAAGCAAGCACTCCTGATTTTGCGCGCCGGTAACCTTGCAATACAAAACAGGAGGGCATCCCCCGTAATGGGGGACCGGGGGAAAGGCGAATATGGGCGCATAAGCGCCCATCCTGAGCCGTCCCCCGGCGATCCTTTGGTTTCTTTCCCATCGCTGGGAAAGAAACTCGCCGCCTGCACTGCGCCCGCAGGCGCGTTTCGGAGCGCAACCGCCGCAAAGCGGCGGCTCTTAGCGCGGAGATGGCGGCGAAATCCCCTCAAAATGGAACAGAACCCAAGAAAGGAAGTGGCCCCATGCCCGCAAAGAAAAAACTGACCTTTGAACAGTCCATGGCCCGCCTGGAGGAGATCGTGGGCCTGCTGGAGCGGGGAGACGCCCCTCTGGAGCAGGCCATGGCCCTCTTTGAAGAAGGGGCCGGCATCCTCCGCACCTGCTCGGAGCAGCTGGACGCGGCGGAGCAGAAGGTGTCGCTGCTCACCGCGGGGCCGGACGGCCAGCCCCAGGAGCAGCCCTTCCAGGGGGAGGAGACGTGATGGAGTGGGAGAGCTTCCAGCGGCAGCTGAAGGAGGACCAGAGAGCGGTGGAGGACGGCCTTCGGGCCCGGTTCCAGGACAGCGGACGGTACGCGGACCTGACCGAGGCCATGGAGTACTCTCTCCTGGCGGGGGGGAAACGCATCCGCCCGGTGCTCACCTTGGAGTGCTGCCGCCTGTGCGGCGGCGCGCCGGAACAGGCGCTGGCCTTCGCCTGCGGGGTGGAGATGGTCCACACCTACTCCCTCATCCACGACGACCTGCCCGCCATGGACAACGACGATCTGCGCCGGGGACGCCCCACCAACCACAAGGTGTACGGGGAGGCC
>CALWWF010000046.1 GCA_944385165.1 uncultured Oscillospiraceae bacterium | reverse complement strand
TCGTCGTCGCGGATTTCGTATCCCTCGCTTCGCCCTGGCGGGCAAAGCTCGCTCACTGCATCGCTCCTCCTCTCCAACGCGAACCCGCTTCGCTGGGCTTCGCGTTGGGGGCCGCCTTCGGCGGCCTATTTTTGAATTGTCTTTTGAAAACGCGCCTTTGTTGCGGTGGGGCTCAAGTGCGGCTCAGAGGATCGGCGTGACCTGGGACATTTCCGAATTTTCGTAGGGGCGACCCTTGCGGTCACCCGGTAAGGCTTCCCCCTTGAAGGGGGAAGCTGTCAGCCGGAAGGCTGACTGATGAGGGTGCGTACCAAATTTCTGCATTCTTCTTTATGGACTCACCCTCATCCGCCTCGCATTTGCTCGGCACCTTCCCCCTGGAAGGGGGAAGGCTTGTTGGGCGGGTCTAGGACCCGCCCCTACGAAATTCCTAGGATCGATTCCGGGTTGGCCGTAGGGGCCGGTCCCAGACCGGCCCGCAGGCGGCCACATGGGGCCGCCCCTACGGCGAAAACAGACCGAGGGCGTTGGTTCGGCAAGCTCAGGCGCAGGAGTGGAACCGCAGCAGCGGCAAATTTTGCATACCCAGGGCCCCTGTGGGCCCGGATGGAATCGCGGAAAGCCACTCCCTTTTTGCGCGCCGAAAATTTTCTGCCTGACTCAAGGGGTAACCCCCGTAATGGGGGGTCTAGGGGGTCGGCGAATATGGGCGCGAAGCGCCCGTCCTGAGCCGACCCTCTAGCGTCTTTTGGTTCCTTTTCCACGTGGAAAAGGAACCCGCCCGCAGGGCGGAACCCTGCCCGCCCCCGTAGGGAGAAACCCCCTGCAAACAACTTAGTACAGCGCCTCGTAGATTTCCTGATACCGCCCCGCGGGGGAGAACCGCCCGTTGTCGGTGATGCTCTCTTGGGGGAGATACTGGGTAAGCCCGGCCTCCTCCAGCTGGCCGATCAAGCTGCGGCACAGGGAGTACCGGCCCAGCACATAGGCCTCGTCGATCTGCCAGAACCAATCCATAGCCTGGGCGGCCTTTTCCTGGTTTTCCAGCTGGGCGGCCTGGTCCTCATTGGCCTGGGTGAGGTCTGCCACCTGGTCCTCCAGCTCCTGGACCTGCTGGATGAGGGCCATATTGTCCTCATAGATGTCCTGGAGGGAGCTCTGGTCGGACAGGCTCTCCTGGAGGCCGGACAGGGACTGGTTCAAATTGTCCATGGCCGCCGTGTTCTCCCGCCGGTCCATGAGGTAGGTCATCAGCATCAGCAGGAAGGCGGCGGCGAAGAGAATGGCGATATAGTGGACCACCGACCGCTGCCGCTTTTCCCGGGTGGCGGGGGGGACGTAGGCGGGTTTCTTCTCCGGCTCCCCCTGGTTCTCGCCAGCGGCCGGGGCAGGGGAGGGGGGGACCGGCGTCTCTTTGGCCTCCTCCTGGTTCCCCTGGGGGGCGGAGGAGGGCTTCGTCTCGTCGCTCATAGGGTTCCCGCCTCCTCTCCGTGGCGCTGGTCCAGCAGGGACAGCAGCGCTTCCAAATCCTCGCTGCTGTAGTACTCCAGCTGTACCTTGCCTTTCTTTCCGTGGTGGGAGATGGTGACCTTCCGGCCCAGGCGGCCGGACAGGGACTTCTCCAGCTCCCCCAAGTAGAGGGCGATCTCATCGTGGCCCTCTTTCTGGGGCTTCTCCTGCTGCCGCTGGAGGGCCTTCACCAGGGCCTCGGTCTGGCGCACGGAGAGCCCCCGCTCCACCACATGCTTGGCCGCCTCCCGCTGGAGGGCGGGGGTGGGGGCCCCCAGAATGGCCCGGGCGTGGCCGGCGGAGAGGGTTCCCTCCTCCACCAGCTTCAGCAGGTCCTCCGGGAGGGAGAGCAGCCGCAGGGCGTTGGTGACGGCGGGGCGGGACTTGCCCATCCGCTCGGCCACCTGCTCCTGGGTGAGGCCGTACTCCTCCATCAAGGTCTGAAAGCCCCGGGCCTCTTCGGCGGGGTTCAGGTCCTCCCGCTGAAGGTTTTCGATCAGGCCCAGCTCCATCACCTTCCGGTCGTCCGCCTCGATGATGACCGCCGGGATCTCGGTCAGCCCGGCCTGCTTGGCCGCACGCCAGCGGCGCTCCCCGGCCACGATTTGGTAGTAGCCGGAGGCCAGCCGGCGGACTGTCACCGGCTGGATGATGCCGTGGATGCGGATGGAGTCCGCCAAATCGGACAGGGACTCCGGGTCAAACCGCTTGCGGGGCTGGTTGAGCCCCGGTTCCACCTGGGAGATGGGGAGGGAGACGGAGCCCTCGCCGGGGGCGGAAAGCTCCGGGTCCCCCAGCAGGGCATTTAAACCCCGTCCCAGACCCAATTCCGTTTTTCGCTTTGCCATACAAACTCCATTCTCTCTTACGTTTGGTGTTTTGCCGCGATCTCCTCCGCCAGGGCCCGGTAGGCCTCGGCGCCCCGGGAGAAGGGGTCATAGTCCAGGACGGGTTTTCCGTGGCTGGGGGCCTCAGACAGGCGCACGTTCCGGGGGATGACGGTGGCGTACACCTGGCCGGGGAAGTAGCGCTTGACCTCCTGGGCCACCTGGAGGGACAGGTTGGTCCGGCTGTCGAACATGGTCAGCAGGACCCCCTCCATGGACAGCTTGGGGTTGAGTCCCCGCTTGACCAGCCGCACCGTGGCCAGCAGGTCGCTGAGCCCCTCCAGGGCGTAGTACTCGCACTGCACCGGCACCAGCAGGGAACCGGCGGCGCACAGGGCGTTGACGGTGAGCAGTTCCAGGGAGGGGGGGCAGTCGATGAAGATGAAGTCGTAGTTTCCGGCCAGGGCGTCCAGGGCGTTTTTCAGCAGGTGCTCCCGGTCGGGAATGGCGATCATCTCGATACCCGCCCCCGCCAGGGCCTTGTTGGAGGGGATCACGTCCCCGTACTTGGTGGAGACCACCGCTCTCTCCGGTTCCGCGCCGTTGATGAGCACGTCATAGACGTTGGGGGACGCGGCGTTCTTATCCACCCCCATGCCCGACGTGGCGTTGGCCTGGGGGTCGAAGTCGCACAGCAGCGTCCGCTTCCCAATGGCCCGCAGCGCGGCGGTGATGTTGACGGCGGTGGTGGTTTTGCCCACACCACCTTTCTGGTTGACGACGGCAATGATGCTTGCTGCCATAGGGCACCTCCTGATAGGGATGATCCTGATCGCCGCCTTATTAACAATAAGGTGTGATACCAGAATCCTATTATAACAACCCGTGGAGTGCCTTGCAAGCAGTTTGACCGTTTTTTACCGGGGAGGAGGCCGCCAATGTTTCACGTGAAACAAATCCAATTGACAATTGACAATTTGACCGGGAATAGGAACCGCCCGCCCCGGACGCTTCGTAAAGTAGGAGGGAAAACAGCGCGGCCCGCCAGGGGCGGACCGCAGGATATTCCTATTATATAATGTATATACGGAAGTATGCAGAGATAGGCCGAAGAAGGATTTGCAGGAGGCGGAGATGTGGATTGCAGAGAAAAACCGCAAGGGCCAACCTCACCCGCCGGACAGGCGGCCCAGTGTATTACTCCCGTGGACACCTGCGGAGGGCACACCGGTATCCTAAAAAAGCAGGGGGGCTCTAGTCTCGGAATAATTGTCAATTGTCCATTGTCAAT
>CALWWF010000045.1 GCA_944385165.1 uncultured Oscillospiraceae bacterium | reverse complement strand
ACCGACGTGATGCTGGTGGACACCGCCGGACGGCTCCACAACAAGCAGAACCTGATGAACGAACTGAATAAAATTTCCCGGGTCATCGACCGGGAGCTGCCCGGCTGCGCCCGGGAGACCCTGCTGGTGCTGGACGCCACCACCGGGCAGAACGGCCTCATCCAGGCCAAACAGTTCAAAGAGGCCGCCGGAATCACCGGCATCGTCCTGACCAAGCTGGACGGCACCGCCAAGGGGGGCATCGCCATCGCCATCGCCAAGGAGCTGGGGGTGCCCGTGAAGTACGCCGGCGTGGGCGAGGGGGTGGAGGACCTGAAACCCTTCGACGCCATGGAGTTTGCGCAGGCGCTGATTTGAATTGACAATTGACAATGGACAATTGACAATTTGCCGGGGACGGGAGCAGGTGCTTCTGTTGGGAGGAAACGGAATGGAATGGGCAGAGATTGTGGTATTTCTCTTGATTCTTCAAGTCGTTCGGTTCCGCGCCCGGGGAGGGAAAATCCGCCTCCAGGACTTTAAGGTGTGGGGCAAGGATGTGACCCCGGAGCAGCGCCGGAACAACCTGATGGGGTATGCCATCATCCTCTCCCTGGTGGGGATCGGCCTGCTTTTTTGGGTGTTTGACTAAAACTAGAATAGAAAAATGGACCAGTCCCGAAAGGCGGGACGAGAGAAAGGAGCATATGACATGATTGATCAGGACCAGCTTTGGTTTGGCCTTATGATCGCCTGGGCGGCGGTCTGGCTGTGGAACCGTTACCGGACGGGGACGTTAAAACTGAAATACCTGAAACCGTGGGGGGACGACGTTCCGGAAAGGCTGAAGAAGGACAATATATTGGGAATCGGGATGCTGGCGGTGCTGATCGTCATCAATGTGCTGCTGTCCATTTTTTAAGGGACGGCCCAGTCTTTGCTTGAAAATGGGAAATGCACCCATTTTTAAACAGAGTCCAGGCCTTGCTTGAAAATTGGAAATGTGTCCAACGGCGAGGAATTTTTTCGCCAGGCAAGGCAATTTGACGCAGCAATCCTTGGTGGATTGCAAGGGAAATTAACGCAGCATGGCGGAAAAAGACCCGCCGTTTGGGCGTGTTGACATTTTTCAAACAAGGCCTAAAGTTAAGAAAAAATTAAGGGCGTAATTCACACACTGTACAAACATTTTCCGGCAGGCCTGTGGTACAATAGGAAAAATCAAATGTGAGAGGAAGTTTTGACCATGCCCCGTATGGATGGAAGAGCCAACGACCAGCTGCGGCCGGTGGAGATCATTCCCAACGTCAACAAATTCGCGGAGGGCTCCTGCCTCATCCGCTGCGGCAACACCCATGTGCTGTGCACCGCCAGCGTGGAGGACAAGCCGCCCCGCCATGTGCCCGAGGGGGAGGGCTGGGTCACCGCCGAGTACTCCATGCTCCCCCGGGCCAACCGGGAGCGCTCCCGCCGGGACATCTCCAAGCTCAAGCTCAGCGGCCGCTCCGCCGAGCTCCAGCGCCTCATCGGCCGGGCCCTCCGGGCGGTGGTGGACCGGAAGAAGCTGGGTCCCTGGAACGTGACCATCGACTGCGACGTGCTCCAGGGGGACGGGGGCACCCGCACCGCCTCCATCACCGGGGGCTATGTGGCCATGATCCTGGCCTTTCAGAAGATGCAGAAGGCCGGTCTGCTCCCGGAGTGGCCGGTGAGCGGCTATGTGGCCGCCGTCTCCGCCGGTGTGGTGGACGACGTGCCCATGCTGGATCTGTGCTATGAGGAGGACTCCTCCGCCATGGTGGATTTAAACTGTGTCATGGACGACCAGGGCCGGCTCATCGAGATCCAGGGCACCGGCGAGGGCCGCCCCTTCACCCTGGAGGAGCAGCTGGACCTGGTGGAGCTGTGCGCCAAGTGCGTCCGGGAACTCCAGGACGTCCAGAGACAGATTCTGGGAGGTTGAACGCATGAAACTGGTACTGGCCAGCAAGAACAAAAAGAAACTGGCGGAGATGAATGAGATCCTCTCCCAGCTGGGAGTGGAAGTCTGCTCCGAGGCGGAGGCTGGGGTGGACGTGGAGGTGGAGGAGACCGGGACCACCTTTGAGGAGAACTCCCTGCTGAAAGCCAAGGCCGTGATGGAGGCCAGCGGCATGCCCGCCATCGCCGACGACTCCGGGCTGTGCGTGGACGCCCTGGGGGGCGCGCCGGGAGTGTACTCCGCCCGGTACGGCGGGCCGGAACTGGACGACGCCGGCCGTTACCGCCTGCTGCTGGAGAACATGCGGGGACAGTCCCCCCGCACCGCCAAGTTCGTGTCGGTTATCACCTGCTGCTTCCCCAACGGGGACGTGCTCTCCGCCCGGGGAGAATGCCCCGGCACCATCGCCTTCGCCCCCATGGGGGAGGACGGCTTCGGCTATGACCCGGTGTTTTTCATCCCCAGCCTGAAAAAGACCTTCGCCCAGCTCTCCCCCCAGGAGAAAAACGCCATTTCCCACCGGGGGAAGGCCCTGGAGGCCTTTCAGGACAAGCTGGAGAAATACCTCGGGAGATAAGAATTAAGAATTGGGCGGCGCGTGGGTGCCTGACTAAGAATTGCGAAAATCCCAGTCGGGAGCTCCTTGGGCCTCCCGACAGAATTAGCATCAGTATCGTTGGCTCTGCAAACCCAGGCGCAACTCTTGAACCGCAGTAATTCTAAATTTTGCATCCCCCAGCCGCCGAAGGCGGCCCCAACGCAAAGCCCAACGCAGTGGGTTTGCGTTGGAGAGGAGGAGCAAGGGAGCGGACGCAGTTTTCGCCGTCAGGCGGAAACGGAGTGGAGCGGACTTTGCGACGACGAAGGGCCCAGTGGCCCGGCGGGAATTCAGAGTGTCACTCAGATTTTGCGCGCCGGAAATGATGCACAACCTCTCAAGGGGGCGGCCCCCATAAAAGGGGTCCGGGGCCGACTCCCCCTGTCAGGGGGAGATGGCCCGAAGGGCCAGAGGGGGTAGGGTAGGCGAATATGAGCGCACAGCGCTCATCCTGAGCCGTCCCCGGTGGCGTTTTGCCTACTTTGCCGCCATGGGCAAAGTAGGTCGCCGCCAGCAGGCGGCGAAATCCTCGGCAGAAAGCAGAAGAATAAGGAGAATTTTATGGAATTGACAAGCAAGCAGCGCGCCCAGCTGCGCAGCCTGGCCAACGGCATCGACACCATCCTGATCGTGGGCAAGGACGGCATCGGGGACAACCTCATCAAGCAAGCCGACGACGCCCTGGAGGCCCGGGAGCTCATTAAAGGCAAGGTGCTGGAGAACTCCCTCATGTCCGCCCGGGAGGCGGCGGAGGCCCTGGCTCCTGTCACCCGCAGCGAGGTGGTGCAGGTGATCGGAACAAAGTTCGTATTATATCGTCCAAGCCATAAGAAGGACAAAAAGGATAAGATCGTACTGGTGGAGGGCAAGAGCAGGAAGCGCCCTTGACCGGCCCCTTGAAATCTGAAAAAAGGTGGGATCGCGCAGTGAAAATCGGCATTTATGGGGGAACCTTCAATCCGCCCCACCTGGGGCACATGGCGGCGGCCCGGACGGCCATGGACGCGCTGAAGCTGGACAAGCTGCTGCTGATGCCGGCGGCGGTGCCCCCCCACAAGTCCCTGCCGGAGAACACCCCCGCCCAGGAGCACCGCCTGGCCATGGTGGAGAAGATGGCGGACGCCCTGGACCGGCCGGAGATGGTGGAGGTGTCCACCTTGGAGCTGGAGCGGGAGGGGAAGAGCTACACCTCTGAAACTCTGGAGGAGCTCCACCGCCGGTACCCGGGCGCGGAGCTGTGGCTGCTGATGGGGACGGATATGTTCCTGACCCTCCACCAGTGGCACGACGCCAAGACCATCCTCCGCCTGGCCAACATCTGCGCGTTCGGACGCACGGAGGGGGACGGAGAGGCGGTTTTCCTCCCCCAGCGGGAATTTTTGATCCGGGAGTACCAGGCCAATGTGGTGACTATCACCCTGCCCGGGCTGGTGGACGTGTCCTCCACCCAGTTGCGGGACCTGCTCTCCCGGGGAAAGGGGCGGGAGTACCTGCTCCCGGCGGTGTACGGCTATATCCTGATGCATAAGCTCTACGGCACGGAGGTGCACCTCAAACACCTGGAGCTGCCAGAGCTGCGGGCCTGCTCCTGCTCCATGATCCGCCACAAGCGGGTGGCCCATGTGATGGGGGTGGAGGAGGAGGCGGTGAAGCTGGCCAAATTCTGGGGCGCGGACCCGGAACTGGCCCGCCACGCCGGGATTTTGCACGATTGTACCAAATACCTGGAGCTGGATGACCAGTTGAAATTGTGCCGGAAATATGGTATTGAATTAGACAGCTTAGAGCGCAAGGCGGTCAAGCTGCTCCACTCCAAGACGGGAGCATGTATTGCTAAGTATGTTTTTGGGGAACCTGATGAGGTGTACGAGGCTATTTTCTGGCATACCACCGGAAAAGAGGACATGACCCTTCTGGACAAGATCCTGTATATGGCGGACTACATAGAGCCAAATCGGGACTTTGACGGGGTGGAGCGCCTGCGGGAGCTGTCCTATACCGATTTGGACCAGGCACTGCTTCTGGGGATGAATTCCACCATCCAGGAGATGGAGGAGCGGGGCGTTCCCATCCACACCAATACGCGCAAGGCCAGACAGTGGCTGCTGGACCAGGGCGTGAAGCTGAAGGAGTAAGACCCAATGAGCGGAAAGAGAGAGACGAAAACCCATCGATCCCGCCGCCAGTCCGCCGGGTTAGCGGGCTGGTGGCGGCAGCACCGGGCCTGGGTGGCCGGATTGAACCGGGGGCAGAAGATCCGTTACCGGCTGTTCCAGCTGCTGGTGGCCCTGGCCATCGCGGCCATCGCCCTGTGCCTGGCGGTCCGGGCCTGGGTGCGCCTGCCGGAGATCCCCCAGCTGCCTACCGGGACGGGGACGGACACCTCCCAGGGGGACGGGCTGGATTTCGACGGCGCGGAACTGCCCAACGTGGCCCGCAGCGGCCGGAAGGACGGGGTGTACACCTTCCTGCTGGTGGGACAGGACACCGCCGGCGGCGGCAATACCGACACCATCATCCTGTTTACCTTTGACACCCAGAACAAGACCCTACACGGCATGAGCCTGCCCCGGGACACCATGGTGAACAGCCGGCACACCGGCGCGGGCCACCGGCTCAACGCGGTGTACAACTACAACAAGGGCAGCGACCCGGACACCCAGGTGGAAAATGGTATGGCCGCCCTGAAAACTGAGGTGGGAAAGCTCACTGGTATCATCCCCGACTTCTATGTGATGGTCCAGTGGGAGGCCGTGGGCCAGCTGGTGGACGCCATCGGCGGCGTGTGGTTTGAGGTCCCCTTCGACATGGACTACGACGACCCCACCCCGGGACAGGACCTGCACATCCACCAGGAGGCGGGCTACCGCCTGCTGGACGGGGAGGACGCCATGGAGGTGGTCCGCTGGCGGAAAAACAACACCGGCCCCTCCGGCGGCGACGTGGCCCGGATCTCCATTCAGCAGGACTTCCTGAAGGCGGCGGTCTCCCAGTGCCTCCAGCCCTCGATCCTGCTGAAGGCCCCCAGCCTGGCCCAGATTTTTATGGAGAACGTGGACACCGACCTGTCTATCGGCAACATTTTGGCCTTCGCCCAACTGGCGGCTGGAATGGACACGGAGAACGACGTGACCTTCGTGACCATGCCCTGGACGAACGCCTATTACCCCGGCGTGTCCATGATCCTGCCGGTGGTGAGCGACCTGCTGGAGCTCCTCAACGACGGCTTCAACCCCTATAACGATGACATCCAGTCCAGCGACCTCCAGGTGCTCTACCGCAACAGCGACGGCAGCTACGGGGTTACCGGCGGCACTCTGCTGGACTCCACCCTGTCCCGGCCCAGGAGCAGCAGCTCCTCCAGTTCCTCCAGCTCCGGCGAAAGCAGCTCCGGCGAGACGGCGGAGGAACCCACAGAAGAACCGGTGGAGGAGCCGGTGGAAAATCCCGACGGTTCCCAGGTCACAGACCCGGAGACGGGGGAGGTCGTGGAGAACCCCGACGGCTCTCAGACCACCCTGCCGGGTGAGGGCGGGACCGAGACCCCGGACGGCTCCCAGACCACTGGCCCGGACGGTTCTCAGGCCGGGGAAGGGACCGGCACGGAGCAGCCCTCTGGGGACGGGAGCCAGGGCGGGACCCAGACCGAGCCTCCCGCAGAACCCCAGGGCGGCGGAGAGACGGCGGCGCCCCCCTCCCAGGATATTGGCGGGGAGACGGAGGCGCAGGCGCCCCAGGGCGGCGCGTCCTCCTCGGCGGCGGGCGGTTCCGAGGGCGGCCTGACCGTCACCGACCTGCCCGACTGGCTCAACCCCACTGGGGCGGAGCCGGAGGAGGCCGCCTGATGGAGACGTTTCCATCTGGATTTTGATACAAAAAACGAAGAAAAAGAGAGGAGAACTGCCTGTGACTTCTTATGAAAGCGCCATGCTGTTGGCAAACACCCTGGACGGCAAGAAGGGAGAGGAGATCAAGGTCCTGAAGACCGAGGGCCTTACCACCCTGGCCGACTATTTCGTCATCTGCACCGCCACCTCCACCACCCAGATCAAGGCCATGTCCGACGCCTGTGAGGAGGCCATGGAGAA
>CALWWF010000044.1 GCA_944385165.1 uncultured Oscillospiraceae bacterium | reverse complement strand
GTAATGTCGTAGCAAATCCGGTTAATACCCTGCACCTCGTTGACGATGCGGGTAGAGATTTTGTCCAGCACGTCATAAGGAATTCTTGCCCAGTCGGCAGTCATAAAGTCAGAGGTAGTGACAGCCCGGAGGGCCAGGGTGTAGTCATAAGTTCGTCCGTCGCCCATGACGCCCACGGAGCGGGTGTTGGTAAGGACTGCGAAATACTGGTTCAGGTTTTTATCCTCGCCAGCCTTGGCGATCTCGTCCCGGAAGATGAAGTCGGCCTCCCGGAGCAGGTCGGCCTTCTCCTTGGTGATCTCCCCGATGATGCGGATGGCCAGACCGGGACCGGGGAAGGGCTGACGGGAAACCAGGTACTCGGGCAGGCCCAGCTCCCGGCCCAGTTGCCGGACCTCGTCCTTGAACAGCAGGCGCAGGGGCTCGATGATTTCCTTGAAATCCACATGGTCAGGCAGGCCGCCCACGTTATGGTGGCTTTTGATGACGGCGGCGTCGCCGGAGCCAGACTCAATCACGTCGGGGTAGATGGTGCCCTGAGCCAGAAAATCCACTTTTCCGATCTTCTTGGCCTCCTCCTCAAAGACCCGGATGAACTCCTCGCCGATGATCTTCCGCTTGCGCTCGGGCTCTGTGACCCCGGCCAGCTTGCTCAGGTAGCGCTGCTCCGCGTCCACCCGGACGAAGTTGATGTCCCACTTCTCGAAAGCGGCCTCCACCTCGTCCCCCTCGTTTTTCCGCATCAGGCCGTGGTCCACAAAGACGCAGGTGAGCTGATTGCCCACCGCCTCGGCCAGCAGGGCGGCCACCACAGAGGAATCCACGCCGCCGGACAGGGCCAGCAGAACCTTGCCGCTGCCCACCTTCTCCCGCACCTGGGCGATGGCGGTCTTACAGTAGTCCCCCATGGTCCAATCGCCCTTTGCTCCGCACACCTCATAGAGGAAGTTGCGGATCATGGCAACGCCGTTTTCCGTGTGGTTGACCTCGGGGTGGAACTGAACGCCATAGAATCCCCGGGATTCGTCGGCAATGGCCACGTTGGGGCATGCGTCAGAGCGGGCAGTAAGGTCGAAACCCTCAGGCACTTTGGCCATATAGTCCCCGTGGCTCATCCAGGAGATGCCCTGGGCGGGCAGGCCGTGGAACAGCTTGCAGGAGGTGTCGTAGTAGGTCTGGGTCTTGCCGTACTCCCGGGCGGAGTCGTCCTGGGCCTCAGTGACCTGGCCCCCCAGCAGGTGGGCCATCAGCTGACAGCCGTAGCAGATGCCCAGAATCGGGACGCCCCAGGTGAAGATCTCGGGATCGACCTTCGGGGAGGAGTCCAGATAGACGCTGTTGGGGCCGCCGGTAAAGATGATGCCGATGGGGTCCATGGCCTTCAGCTCGGCCAGAGGAGTGGTATAGGGCTTGACCTCGCAGTACACCTGGCACTCACGCACCCGGCGGGCGATGAGCTGGTTGTACTGTCCGCCAAAATCCAGCACAATGACAGTCTGATGAGACATAAGCGCACCCTTTCTCGTAAAATTTTTACATGTATTTTACCGCAGGCTTCTTGTTAGAGATGAAAAATCCCGCTATACTAAGCACAGTAATAAGAAGGAGGTGAACAAAAATGGAGTTTCATTGGGATGCCGCCGCCGATCTGGAGGACCTGATCTACGAATGCAAGGAAGTATCCGCCAGCGAGCGGTGATCATAAATCCGGCTTAAGGACCACACCGAAGGGTGTGGTTTTTTTCGTGTTCCCAGGGAAATGGGAAGAAAAGCCTCTTCTCTGTGCCCCAAACAAGAAAACGGCGGGGAGAGGGGGAAGCCCTCTCCCCGGTAAAACTGGGTCAGATCTTCGTGATGTCGATGGGTTTCAGGTCCTCGCTGCGGCTGAGCTCCCGGACGGTGAGAATGGCCCGGGCGGTATCCACGGCGGTGACGCAGGCCACCGAGTGCTCCACGGCGGAGCGGCGGATCTTGAAGCCGTCGCTGTCGTGTTTGCGGCCGCGGGTGGGGGTGTTGATGATCAGGTCCACCGTGCCGCTCTGGATCATGTCCAGGATGTTGGGGTGGCTCTGAGACACACGGTTGACCCGCTTGCACTGGATGCCGGCGGCGGTGAGAGCGTCGCAGGTGCCAGAGGTGGCGTAGATCTCGATGCCCATCTCCTCAAAGCCCCGGGCGATGCCGATAATCTCGGGTTTGTCCTCGTCCTTGACCGTGATAATGATCCGGCCGCCCCGCTTGGGCACCCGCAGGTTGCAGCCCTTGAAGGCCTTCAGCAGCGCCTGGGGATAGGTCTCGGCCAGGCCCAGCACCTCGCCGGTGGACTTCATCTCCGGGCCAAGGCCGGTATCCACGTCGGTGAGCTTCTCAAAGGAGAATACGGGGGCCTTCACGGCGTAGTACTTGGCCTCGGGATACAATCCGGTGCCGTAGCCCAGGTCCTTCAGCTTCTGCCCCAGCATGACCTTGGTGGCCAGGTCGATGATGGGCACGCCGGTCACCTTGGAGATATAGGGGATGGTGCGGGAGGAGCGGGGATTGACCTCAATGACGTAGATGTCGTCGTTGTAGAGGATATACTGGGCGTTGATCAAGCCGATGACGTTCAGGTGCTTGGCCATGTTCTTGGTGTGCTTCAAAATGAGCTCCCGGTGCTTCTCCTCCAGGTTGATGGGGGGGTAGACCGCGATGGAGTCGCCGGAGTGGACGCCGGCCCGCTCCACATGCTCCATGATGCCGGGGATGAGGATGTCCTCCCCGTCGAACACGCCGTCCACCTCCAGCTCCCGGCCCATCAGATACTTGTCGATGAGGATAGGGTGCTCCTGGACGGTCATGTTGATGATCTTCATGAAGTCCTCGATATTCCGGTCAGAGTAGGCGATCTCCATGCCCTGGCCGCCCAGCACATAGGAGGGCCGCACCAGCACCGGGTAGCCCAGCTCGTTGGCCGCCTGCAGGGCCTCCTGGGTGGTGAACACCGTGCGCCCCTTGGCGCGGGGGATGCCGCACTTCTCCAAAATCTCGTCGAAGCGCTCCCGGTCCTCGGCGGCGTCCACGCCGTCGGCAGAGGTGCCCAGAATCTGGACTCCCATCTCGGTCAGGGCCTTGGCCAGTTTGATGGCGGTCTGGCCGCCGAACTGCACTACGGCGCCCCAGGGTTTCTCCTGCTCCACCACGTTCTGCACGTCCTCGGCGGTGAGGGGCTCGAAGTACAGCTTGTCCGCCACGTCAAAGTCGGTGGAGACGGTTTCGGGGTTGTTGTTGATGATGATGGTCTCAAAGCCCATGCGCTTGAAGGCCCACACGGAGTGGACGGAGCAGTAGTCAAACTCGATGCCCTGGCCGATGCGGATGGGGCCGGAGCCCAGCACCAGCACCTTCTTCCGGTCGCTGGTCTCCACGGCCTCGTTCTCCCCGTCGTAGGAGGAGTAGTAGTAGGGGGTCTCCGCATCAAACTCGGCGGCGCAGGTATCCACCATCTTGAAGGAGGGGATGATGCCGTACTTTTCTCTCAAAGCTTTGACCTCGGACT
>CALWWF010000043.1 GCA_944385165.1 uncultured Oscillospiraceae bacterium | reverse complement strand
GGGGCAGGATGTTGTTGCGGATGTAGACCGCCGCAAAACAGCACATAATGGCCCCCGTAGTGACGGCCACCAGCAGAATGGTGCCAATCACCCACATGGCGGTGCGCCCCGGGCTCCGCTTCCCGCGCTTTTTGCTCCGGCGGGGCTCTGAGGAGCGGCGGCCGGAATGACTGCGGCTGCGGGGTCTGGATTCGTCCTGGGACGAATAGGAAGAATAATTTCGTTCAGACACAGGATTTACCTCCGAACATAAGAAGCGCCGGAGACCGGACGCTCCCAGGGTCATAGCGTTTTCGTTCGTCAAGGAATCTTGTCGCTGGATGGCTCCTGCGGCAAAAAATCTCCATATATTATACCATATTCTGCCCATTTGTCCATCCCGTGATTTTTCTCACTTTTTTCTCCCTTTTCCTGAAAATATGCCGAAATCCGTAAAAAAAGCGCGCCTCCCGCTCTAATTGTGCGGAAGGCGCGCTTTTTGTCTCTGTTACAGGAGGTCGGGGGTCTCCACCTCTTCGATGCCGTGCTTTTCGGCGTAGCCGGTGAGCATCAGGGTCAGCGCCCCGTCGCCGGTGATGTTGCAGGCGGTGCCGAAGCTGTCCTGAAGGGCGAAGATGGTCATCATCAATCCGGTGCCCGTGTTGTCAAAGCCCAGCACGCTGGTGATCAGACCCAGGGAGGCCATCACCGTACCCCCCGGCACACCGGGGGCCCCCACGGCGAACACCCCCAGCAGGAAGCAGAAGAGCACCATGGTGCCCACGTCCGGGATCTGGCCGTAGAGCACCTTGGACACGGTCATCACAAAGAACACCTCGGTGAGCACCGAGCCGCACAGATGGATGTTGGCAAACAGGGGGACGCCGAAGTCCACCATGTCGCTTCGCAGCACCTTGGACTTGTGGGCGCACCGCAGGGCCACGGCCATGGTGGCGGCGGAGGACATGGTGCCCACGGCGGTGAGATAGGCCGGGCCGTAGTGCCGCACCACCTCCAGGGGGTTTGCCTTGGCGTAGATCCCCGCCGCGGCGTACAAAATGGCCATCCACAGGTAGTGGCCCACCATCACGATGAGGATCACGATCAGGAACACCGGCAGCTGCTTGGTGATGGAGCCCTCATAGGCCAGGCCGCAGAAGGTCCCGGCGATGAAGAAGGGCAGGATGGGGATGATCACCCGCACCACCATCTCCAGCACCACCCGCTGGAACTCCTCCAGGATGTCGGTGATCACCTGTGCCTTGGCCCAGGTGGCCGCCAGGCCCAGGAGCACCGAGAACACCAGGGCGGACATCACCGACATGATGGGGGTGATCTCCAGATTGAACAGCAGCTCCGGCAGCTCATTGAGCCCCTCCGCCGCCGACTGGATGGACAGCGCCGGGATGATGGCGTACCCGGCCGTCATGGACAGCAGGGCGGCGATCACCGACGAGCCGTAGGCCAGCACCAGGGCCAGCAGCAGCATCCGGGAGGCGTTCTGCTTTAAGCGGGTGATGGACGGGGCGATAAATCCGATGACGATTAAAGGCACGCAGAAGTTGATGATGGAGCCCAGCAGCTCCTTGATGGTCTGGACCACCTGCATCACCTGGGAGCTGTAGACGAACGTCCCGGTCCACAAGCCCAGGGCGATGCCCACCACCACCCCCACCAGCAGGCGGAAGGGCAGGCTTTTTACGATTTGTTTCATAGATACACTCCATTTCCCCAAAGCTTCCGGCCCGGAATGGGCCGGCACACGCCGCTCCGGTCCTCTATCCTATGCCGGAGGGCAAGGCGATTGTACCATATTTCCCATCTTGTCACAAGGCAAACCTCCCGCTTTCTCGGAAAATATCTGGGATTTCCGAAAAAATTTGTAAAAAGAAGGCAGAAAAGCAATTCCCGCTTTCCCGCCTTTTTCCAACCTCCGCTCCGTCCTCAGGGCCGGGCCAGCACCGCCTCCAGGGCCGCCCAGCCGTTCTTCTCCCGCTTTCGGAGCACTTTCAGGCCGTTACGCTCCAGGGCGTCCGCAACCTCCTGGGCCCGGGGGGCGATGATGCCGGAGCACAGGAACACCCCGTCCTGGGTCATCACCTGGGGCGCCCAGGCGGACAGGGGGATGATCACGTCCGCCACGATGTTGGCCAGCACCAGGGGATACTTCTCCCCGGCCAGTTCCCCCTCCAGAGCCCGGTCAGTGAGGACGTCTCCCGCCCGGACAGTGTAGCGGTCCCTCCCGATGCCGTTGAGGGCCGCGTTCTCATAGGCCACGTCCACCGCCTTGGGGTCGATGTCCACCGCCGTGGCCTGTTCAGCCCCCAGCACCAGGGCTGCGATGGAGAGAATCCCGCTGCCGCAGCCCAGGTCCAGCACATGGTCCCCGGCCTTGGTGTGGGCCTCCACCCCCTCCAGGCACAGCTGGGTGGAGGCGTGGGAGCCGGTGCCGAAGGTGAGGCCGGGATTGAGATAGACGGGGGTGCGCCCCTGGGGCACCGGCTTGTCCCGCTCCCACTCGGGCACCACATACAGGCGCTCTCCGATGGTCAGGGGCTTATAGTACTTCTGCCAGCTGTAGGCCCAGTCGTTTTCCGACAGGGGGACGGTGGTGTATTCACAGTCCAGCCCCTGGGTGTACTCTGCCAGCTGCGCCCGGCCGCGATCGTCGTCGGTGACATAGAACTTCACTCGGCACACCCCCTGCATCCGGTCCAGCAGCTCCTGGTCCACATAGTCCCAGTACTGGCGGTTCTGCTCTAAAAACTGCCGGAACTCCCCCTCGTCCTCGATGACCAGGGCGGCCATGCCCGCGGCGGTGAGCTTGGCGGTCACCTCGTCCAGCCGCTCGGGAGAGGTGTTCACCGCCACCTCCAGCCACTTCACGTCCTGCATATTTCCAAACCTCCTATGTGTCAATGGGGCCGGGGCGGCGCTGTGCCGCTCCGGCCAGTTTTCTTTTTCGATTACCGCTCCGTGCCCAGATAGAACAGGGCCAGCGTCCCAGGACCGGAGTGGGCACCGATCACCGGCCCCACATAGTTGATGCGCACATCCTGCGTGCCAAAGCGCTCCTTCACCATCTCAGCCACGGTCACCGCGTCTTTGCGGCAGTCCCCATGGCTGATAAAGACGGTCTTTCTTCCCTCCTGGGTGACGGTTTTCTCCATCCTGTCCACCAGGGCCTTCAGGGACGCGTGGCGGCCCCGGGCCTTTCCCACGCTCACCAGCCGCCCCTCGTTGTCTACATGGAGTACCGGCTTGATCTGGAGCATGGAACCCACCACGGCGGTGGTGGCGGAGATGCGCCCGCCCCGTTTTAAGAAGTGCAGGTCATCCACGGTGAACTGGTGGCACAGGCTCAGCTTGTGCTCCTCCGTCCAGTCCCGCACCTCCTCGATGCTCTTCCCCTTTTTCTGTTCCTGGGCGGCCAGATACACCAGCAGGCCCTGGCCCAAAGAGGCGCACAGGGTGTCCACCGTATAGATTTTCCGCTCCGGGTACTTCCCAGACAGCTCCTCCACCGCCAGCACCGAGGACTGGTAGGTGGCGGACAGCCCGGAGGAAAAGGCCAGGATCAGCACGTCCTTCCCCGCCTGGAGAAGGGGCTCGATGGCCTCAACATACTCCCCCACGTTGACGGCGGCGGTGGAGGCCAGCTCTCCCGCCCGGAGCATATCGTAAAACAGCGCCGGATTCATCTCCCGGTTGTCCGGGTAGTCGTGATAGGTCCGCCCCTGGATGGTAAAGCTCAGAGGGAGCACAGTCACGCCGGTCTCCTCCACCAGTTCCTGGCTCAGATCGGCGGAGGAATCGGTCAGCAGTACAAATTCAGACATTGCAAGAAACCCTCCTGTCTGCCGCTAGGCCTTGTTTGAAAATTGGAAATGTGCCCAACGGCGAGGGATTTTTTCGCCAGACAAGGCGATTTGACGCAGCAATACTTTGTGTATTGCAAGGAAAATCAACGCAGTATGGCGGGAAAAGACCCGTCGTCGGGGCTGATTGACATTTTTCAAACATGGCCTAGGTTTATTTTTTCCCCTTTTTGGCGTGCTCCTCCCCTGGGGGCTGGAGAATATCCAGAATGCGGGCGCAGGCCAGCTGGTTGGCATAGCTGTGCAGGGCCAGATCCAGGGCCATTTTGGCCAGCTCCTCCCGGCCCGCCTCCCCGTCGATAGCGGCGGCGGTGTCGGTGAGTGCCCGGTCCAGGGCAGCGCAGAAATACCGGTAGAGCTCCTCCGGCTCCTGGCTGCGCTCCTCCCCCGCCCGGAGCAGGATGCCGATGTCCCGCACGGAGAGCACTTTTTTCAGGGCGCACACCGCCGTCAAATAGCCCAGATGGATGGGGCCGTACCGCTTTCCGGCGGCCCGGGGCACCAGGCCGTCCTTGATGTAGTTGTTCACCATGGCGGAGGTGAGTGCCTCCCGGTCGTCAAAGTGGATCAGCTGCCGGGGCATATAAGAGATGATCTGGTCCATATACAGGGCAATGTCCGGCAGCTCGTGCCACTGGGCGGGCCGCTCATGCTCCATGCGCTCCTTTAATTCGATCAATTCCTTCATTCGGGCGTCTCCTTCCTCCTTATATCGTCATCTTCATGCTACCACGCAGATCGTCAAAATGCAAATGTGATTTGCAAAACCATACCATGCCTTCTTACCGCTGCTCCATCCAGCGGCGCAGACGCTCCAGGGCTTTTTTATGGTCCAGGGAGCGCATCCGGGGAAAGGCGGCCAGCAGGCGCCTCTGCCCGAAAATATAGCGGCTGCGGACCTCCTCGATCCGGGTCCGCAGGTCGTCCAGATCCCGCTCCCGATCCTCCAGCCACTGGGCCTGGTCCATCTGCATCTGGAAGCGCTTCTGGGCCAGGGAGTCCTTCACCTCGTCCATTCCCTGCTGAAGTTCCCTGCGGCGCTGCTCCGCCGCCGCCTTCAGCTCGTTGAGATTCTTCTGTGCGTCCTCCAGCATCTCATCCCCGGCTTCCGCCGCATCCAGCACACGAACGGCCAGATGCTCCCCCAAGTCGTTGGACACCTCTTTGAGCCTGCCGGCCAGTTCATCCAGCTGGCTCAGCTGCCGGTTCATCCGGGCGACGGTGCGCACCGTGGCCGCCAGGTCCACCGCCATCGCGGCAGAAAAGAGCCCCAGCAGCACCCAGCCCAGGGTCTGGGGGATGGCCAGGACCCCCCAGAGAATGGTGGGATGGACCAGCTTCACCACAAACAGGCAGGCCAGCCCCCACATCAGGGAAAAGCGCAGGCAGATGTAGCCCCCAATGTTAAAGGGCTCCTCTGAGTAGTCCCACCACCGCTGGTGGAAGAGCTTCTCCAGCACAAAGCCGGTGAGCCACTCCAACAGGGAGGTGAGGACCATCGACCCCAGAAACAGCAGCAGGGTATTTCCAGTCAGGGGTTCCAGGGCCCGAAGCACCAGGATCACCCCAAAGCCATAGATGGGACACACCGGGCCGTTGAGAAAGCCCCGGTTCACAAACTTCCCCGTGTGCAGGGCAGCATAGCTCACCTCG
Organism: uncultured Oscillospiraceae bacterium; assembly: GCA_944385165.1. Lineage (GTDB taxonomy): Bacteria > Bacillota > Clostridia > Oscillospirales > Oscillospiraceae > Lawsonibacter. Next base: position 16,786 of record CALWWF010000043.1, on the reverse strand, counting down.
GTGCACCAGCCCAGGAAGGCATAAACAAAAAAGAACCAAAGGGTCTGATAGAACATGGGAGACCTCCCGAAGTCACAGCGCCTTTTCGTAGCAGTTCAAAATCTCGTGGATAAAGCCCTGGAAGAAAAACTCCGTAGCGCCGGCAAACGTGTAGCCCAGGCGGGGATACATGGTGTTGGCGGGCAGGTTTCCCTCATAGGTGTCCAGGCGCACGACCTGTTTCCCCTGGCGGCGCAGCTCCTCCTCACAGAAGGCCACAAATTCCCGCCCCTTCCCCCGCCCCGACCAGCTGGGCCGGATGACCAGGGTGTGGATGACCCCCACTTTTTCCAGCGGGGCGGGGATGGACCAGGGGATGGCAGCGTACTCTGGCAGCTGCTCCCCGTTGAGGTTGACGCAACCGTAGAGGACGCCATCCTCTTCCCCCATCCACAAGGTGCCCGCCTCCAGGGCGGCTTTTGCCGTGTCCCGGGTGGGGTACTTCCCCCGCTGCCAGTTGGTGTAGGACACGGGGCGGGCGTCCTCGGCGGCTAAAATCTCCTCATAGATCTCCTCGATAGCGTCCAGGTCAGAGGGCTTGGCAAGTCGAATCATAACAGGGAGCTCCTTCCCCAAAAATTAAGAATGAAGAATGAAAGATAACGGTCTGCGGGCGCATCATATGCGCCCTTAAAGAAGGTTCGGCCTGTACAGGGGCGGCTGTCAGTCGCCCGCAGGCGGGGGCAAATACTCAATACCGGGGCACCCAGCTGGTCAAAAACCACACTGGGGCCAGCCAGAACACCAGAAAAATCAACAAGTTCAGGGGGGACAGGGAGCCGTAGGCGTCCACCGAGGTGAGGTAGTAGGCCAGCAGCACCCCCAGCACCGAACCCACACAGGTGAGCGCCGCTCCAAACCGGGCGCACCACCGCAGCCGCTTGGCCCCCACCACCGCCTCGGCGCAGGGAAGCAGCCCCTCCCGGCACAGCACGGCGGTGAGGATGGCGCTGTGGGGCTGCTCCGGGTCGGACAGCTCCCGGCGGCGCTCCACGGGGGGAAAGTCCATCTTGTCCGCCGCCAGCTTAAAGCGCTGGTGGAGCATGGAGGGGATGAGGTTAAAGTCTCGGGTGGCCAGCACCGGCCCCACCTTCTCCCGCATCAGTGCGTCCAGGGCGGGGAACACCGTGTCGGGCAGGGTGTAGTTCAGGGCAAAGATCCCAGCCAGCTCCCCCTCAATGGCGCAGAACACCGCGTTTTTCACATGAAGCCCCTGGGGGAGCCGTACCTCCATCAGGTTCATGAAGGCGGCGGAGCCCACCAGCACCTGCTCCCCCCGGATGGAGGCGGACAGCCCGCCCCCCTCGTAGCAGCACAGGTGCTCCGCCCGGCGGAAGATGGCCCCCTGGGAGCGGAGCAGGTCATGAAACAGCTTGGTCAGTCCGCTGCCCGAGTCCCGGATCAGGGTGGCGGTATACCCCACCACTTTCTCCACCGGCCAGTCCCCAAAGACCTTGATGCCGTTGAGCTCCACATACCCAGGAGGGAACAGGTCCCCGTCGGTGATCAGGATGCGCTCCCCCTTCCGGGACTGGGCTATCCCCGGCCAGCCGGCCAGGGCCGCGCCGCTCTGGGCCAGGCGGCGGGTCACCTTGTGGAAGGGGCGGCCGTACACCAGGGCCCCGCCAAAGGAGGCGGCGGCGGTGAAGGCGGCGGACAGGCACCAGAGCAGGTGCTCCGGCTTGCCCAGGCCGTAGGAGGCCAGCAGGGAGAACAGCACACAGGCAAGCAGCAGCAGAGGGCAGATTTTCCGGTAAATGCGCTGGGCCCCGTCGTCCATCTGGATCTGGCTGCCAAAGCCGTCGGGGGCGCCGGACCACTTGCAGTAGGTGTCCCGGCCGTTCCACTTCCCCTCGTCCAGGGTGAGCAGATAGGGCTCGGCGGCCATGGCGGCGGTGCGGCAGCTCAGGCGCAGGGCGCATTTTTTATGATAGGTCCCGTGGAGCAGGAAGAAAAGCCCCGCCAGCACCGCCGCGGAGTAGGGCAGCTCCCCCTCCCGGTTCTGGGCGATGGACAGCGTCAACCCATCGGCCAGGGTGAACACCGCCGACAGCGCGGCCAAGGTGTCCATCCCCACCTTCCCCCGGAAGGCCCGGGCCAGGCCGGTCAGCAGCACGTCCCCGGACAGCAGGCACCCCGCTCCCAGCAGCCCGGCGGCAATCCACACCTGAATCTGGTATCCGTCCAGAGGGGGCAGCCACACAAAGCCCGCGGCGGGCACCGCCAGCTGCACCAGAGCGGCTACGGCCAGCAGGAACACCAAAATTGCCCGCAGGCGCATCCCCTTCAGGCCCTTCCCGTAGGTGCGGGCCAGCTCCTGGGGGGGCAGGTCGGGGGGAGGGGGTTCCTGCTTGGGGGGGCGGCGGAACCACTTGGAGACGCGCCCCTCTTCCGCTTCCTCCTCCGGCTCCTCCTCGTCAGTGCCGGGGATCAGCCTCTCTAAGCGGTGGATCTCCTCGGCGTTGGCGCTCATGTCCTCCGACTCCCGGAACATCTGGTCGGCGTACCGGTCCGCCTTCCGGCCCAGGTCCTTGAGGAAGGCGGAGAGGACGCTCTCCTCCTGGGGAAACTCCACCACCCGGTCGTTGGGTTCCTCGTCCTCCCCCGGTCCCTCCTCCTGGGACTGGGGCTCAGATCTGGTCTCCTCCCCCGGTTCATCTGGCTCCTCCGAAACGGCGGCCTCCGGGGCTCTGCGGGCGCCGGGGAAGGCCACCACCTTCTTCTCCTTCTCCCGGGCAGGCTCCGCCGGGCTTTTCTTCTCGCCCGGCTCCGGCTTGTCCTCCTTCGCCGCAGGTGGCTGCGGCGTTTGTGCCTCCGGCTGGGGGGGCTCCGCCTCTACTTTGCCGGAGACGGGCACGGCGGAGCGCTGAGTACTGCGCTTGGTGCCGTACTCGGCTAGAATATCGTCCAGGGTAAAGGGCCCCGCCTGTGCGTCTCCAATCAGCGATTTGACCTCCGCCAGATCGTCCTTGTTCAGTTGTTTCGCCTCGCGGTCATCCATGGGAAGTGCCTCGCTGTTCCGGATTTTCGTGGAAGGGACGGAAAACCAGGTCCCGCTCCCCTCCAAGACGTAATATTGTTATTAAATAATCCTATTTGTATTGAAAATTCTCAGGAAATCCGCCGTCTCAATCGCCTAGGCCTTGTTTGAAAATTGGAAATGTGCCCAACGGCGAGGGATTTTTTCGCCAGGCAAGGCGATTTGACGCGGCAATACTTTGTGTATTGCAAGGAAAATCAACGCAGTATGGCGGAAAAAGAACCGTCGTTTGGGCGTGTTGACATTTTTCAAACAGGGCCTAAGCGCTGGCGCACCGCCTCGTACAGCAGTACAGCGGCGGCGGCGGAGGCGTTCAGGGAGTTGATCTTCCCGAACATGGGGATGGACACGGTGAAGTCGCAGGTCTCCGCCACCAGGCGGCCCATACCATTGCCCTCGCTGCCGATGACGATGGCGGCGGGGCCCTTCAGGTCCGCCTGATAGAGCGGGGTAGTCCCGTCCGCAGCGGTGCCGAACACCCAGACCCCCTCCTCCTTCAGCTCTTTGAGCAGGGCGGGCAGGTTGGGCACCCGGGCCACCGGCACATGGGCCACCGCTCCGGCGGAGGTCTTCCCCACCACGGCGGTGAGGCCGGCGGAGCGGCGCTTGGGGATGATGACTCCGTGGGCCCCGGCGGCGTCGGCGGTGCGGATGACCGCCCCCAGGTTGTGGGGGTCGCTGAGCTCATCGCACACCACGATGAGGGGATTCTCCCCCTTCTCCCGGGCGGCGTTTAAAATGTCGTCCACCGTGGCGTACTCCCGCACGGCGGCCAGGGCGATGACCCCCTGGTGGGAGTGGGTGCGGCTCATGCCGTCCAGCTTGTGCCGGTCGGCGTCCACCACCACGATGCCCTTCTCCCGGGCGGCGGAGGCAATATGCCCCAGGGCGGAGTCGGTCTCCCCCTTCATTAAATAGATCTTGTCAATGGGCGTCCCGGCCCGCAGGGCCTCGATGACTGCGTTGCGGCCCTCGATGACCCCGTCGTTTTCCGTCTCAACCGGCGCGGAGCGGCGCAGAGGAGGACGTTTTTTCATGGAGCAAACCTCCTAAATCCCAAATAGCTGCAAAAGATGCGATATAGAACATACTATAGCATATTTCTCCCGGGGAGGGAAGGGTGAAATTCGCTTGAATCCGGTCTCTCCGGACAGACCCGGTTTCGCCTCCGGCGATCCCTGGGCTCTGCCCATCCGCTCCGGGGTCTGCCGCCCCTGCGGGCCTATCCTCCGCGCTTCGTTTTGTCACGCTGCGGCGGCTGCGCCACGGCATACTGCTCACCACTGCGCGAAAAATGCCGCTGGGCTGCGCCCAGCCTGTTTTTTCGTCTACGCGGTTCTCTGTATGCCTGCTCCGCACGCCTCCGCGCTTCTTTTACTTTCACAGAAAGTTTACAGGCCTCTTTCTTGTTTTTAAAATGATAGTATGGTATAGTATAAAAGACTTGGCCGGACCGGGGACCGCAGCGCGGCTTTTCGGTCCGAACACATACAAACCCAACACTACGCAAACGATAAGTTCGCAGATGCGACGGAGGTATTCTCCCTTGAAGCCAGACAAAAGAAACAACGACAACAAGAACAACAAGCGCAACGCACTGGGCCTGGTCAGCATCGTGCTGTGGGCCCTGTTTCTGACGCTCCTGTTCCGGGGATGCATGTCCTCCTACGAACAGGCCGGTACTGTCACCGTCCCCTACAGCGTATTCCGTGAGAGTCTGATCGCGGACGAGGTCCAGACCGTGCAGCTGGAGAGCAGCCAGATCACCTTCACCCTGAAAGACGGCGTGGAGCTGGAGCTGCCCCAGTCGGAGCAGCAGACAAACTCTAGCCAGACCCAGGAACTGATGGAATCTCTCATGCCTACCCGCCAGCAGGATGCAGGGACGCCCACCCAGTATGTGACCATCCCCCCCGCCGGCACCACTGACACGGAGCTGGTGCCCCTGCTCAGCGAGCACCTCAACTCCCAGGACGGCGAGTACTACTACACCGAACCGGTAGACGGCTCGGTATACCTGCTGAACCTGTTTTTGGCCTACGGTCTGCCCATCCTGGTGATGGTGGGTCTGTTCTGGTTCCTGTTCCGGGGCGTGGGCGGCAAAGGCGGCATCGGCGGCATGGGCAACCTGGGCAAGTCCAACGCCAAGGTCTATGTGGAAAAGAAGACTGGCGTCACCTTCCGGGACGTGGCCGGCCAGGACGAGGCCAAGGAGTCCCTTCAGGAGATCATCGACATCCTCCACAACCCCCAGAAGTACACCGAAATCGGCGCCAAGCTGCCCAAGGGTGCGCTTCTGGTGGGCCCGCCGGGCACCGGCAAGACCCTGCTGGCAAAAGCCGTGGCCGGCGAGGCGGGAGTGCCCTTCTTCTCCATCAGCGGCTCCGACTTTGTGGAGATGTTCGTGGGCATGGGCGCGGCCCGGGTCCGGGACCTGTTCAAAGAGGCCAGCAAGATGGCCCCCTGTATCATCTTCATCGACGAGATCGACACCATCGGCAAATCCCGGGACAACCGTCTGGGCGGCAACGACGAGCGGGAGCAGACCTTGAACCAGCTGCTGGCGGAGCTGGACGGCTTCGACCCGGGCAAGGGCGTCATCGTCCTGGGCGCCACCAACCGGCCCGAGGTGCTGGACAAGGCCCTGCTGCGCCCCGGCCGGTTCGACCGGCGCATCACCATCGACCGGCCCAACCTGGCCGGCCGCCTGGCCACCCTCCAGGTCCACACCCGGAAGATCAAGCTGGCGGAGGACGTGGACCTGAAGAAGATCGCCCTGGCCACCGCCGGGTGCGTGGGCGCGGACCTGGCCAACCTGGTCAACGAGGCCGCCCTCCGGGCGGTGCGCCATGGCCGGAAACTGGTGACCCAGGAGGACCTGCTGGCCTCCTTCGAGTTTGTCATCGCCGGCAGTGAGAAGAAAAATTCCGTGCTCACCGAGTTTGAAAAGAAGCTGGTCGCCTACCACGAGGTGGGCCACGCCATGGTGGCCTACAAGCAGAAGAATGCCGAGCCGGTGCAGAAGATCACCATCGTCCCCCACACCGAGGGTTCTCTGGGCTACACGCTGCTCATGCCCGAGGAGGACAAGACCAACCTGCGCACCAAGGAGGAGCTCATGGCGAAGATCGCCGTCTCCATGGGCGGCCGTGCCGCCGAAGAGGTGGTCCTGCACACCATGACCAACGGCGCCTCCCAGGACCTCCAGGAGGCCACCAACATCGCCCGGAACATGGTGGCCATGTTCGGTATGAGCGATGAGATCGGCATGATGGCCCTGGGTTCCGTTCGGAACCAGTATCTGGACGGGGGCTACGGCCTGGACTGCGCCCAGGATACCGCCGCCTTGATGGACAAAGAGGTCAAGAAGATCCTCACCCAGTGCTATCAGGACGCTGTGTCCATCATCCGGGAAAACCTGGAGGATATGGACAAAGTGGTGACCTACCTGCTAGAGAAGGAGACCATCACCGGCGGCGAGATGGTGGCCATCATCCAGGGCCGGGACCCGGCTCTGGTGGAAGACGCCTACGCCTCCACCCGGAGCAGCGAGAAAAAGGCCAAACCCCTGCCCGGGGACATCGAGCCTCCCGCCAAGAACATCCATATCGTCAGCGAGGAGATCAAGGCCCCCATCCCTCTGGACGAGGGGGACTCCAATCCGGAGGACGAACCGCCGGATGCTTCGGAGCAGCCGGAGAAAACAGAACCGGAAGCCAATCCCGCTTCCCAGCCTGCCAGCTCCCCGGAGGGGCCCGCCCAGCCTGAGACGGACGCCGCTTCCCAGGAGGACAGCAGCGAGGACAAGCCGGACGATTCCAACAAATAAATCAAAAAACCGCGCTGTGGAATTTCCTTTAAGTTCCACAGCGCGGTTTTTTTGTTTTCCGAACATGAAATCTTCGGTTATGGTAACGGCGGGCGGGTCTGGGACCCGCCCTTACGAAATCACCGGAACGGATTCCGTTTTGCGTAGGGGAACCCCTTGGGGCTCCCGCCAAGGCTTCCCCCTACAAGGGGGAAGCTGTCAGCCGGAAGGCTGACTGATGAGGGTGCGTACCTGGGTTCCATTCCCTCCTGACAACCGCCCCCTCATCCGTCACGGCTTCGCCGTGCCACCTTCCCCCTGAGGGGAGAAGGCTTAGCGGGCGCATACTATGCGCCCCTACGGAGTCATGGGAACCATTCCAGATTTCCCAGAGGCGAAACGAAGTTTCGCACAAAGTTCTTTTGCACCGCGTTTCTTGCTTCGCTGCGAAACGTGGATTGATTGCACATGAACGGCCCAGGCCGGTTTCTCTTGGCCTTCGGCCAATTCACCTTCAGAAAACCCTGACGGTTTCTCTCCGCGCTAAGAGCCGCCGCTGCGCGGCGGTTGCGCTCCGATGTGCCCTGCGGGGCGATCTTTCACACTATCTTTCCCTCCGAAACCTAACAGTTTCCAACGAGGCGAAACGAAGTTTCGCGGAAGGTTCTTTTGCCTACTTTTCTTTCAAGAAAAGTAGGTTATAAACAGCGGCGGTAGGTGCGGGTAATCTCCCGCAGCTTGCCGGACACATAGGGGTTGAGGGCCTCGGCGCGCACCCTCCAGGACCAGTTGTGATCCCCCACGGTGCCGGGGGTGTTCATCCGGGCGTCACCGCCCAGGCCCAGCACGTCCTGGAGGGGGGCGATGGCCAGATAGCTCCCGCTGGCCCAGGCCCCGGAGATGACCCCCCAGCCCAGCCCCTCATCCTCCCGGAGGCGTAAATACCGGCGGGCAAAGCCGGACTCCTCCGGCCAGGCCTCGTTGAGGAACTGCACAAAGGTCTGGGTGTCGTGGGTGCCGGTGTAGACCACGGAGAAAGGCTGGCAGTTGTGGGGGAGGTAGGCGCTCTCGCCGTTGGGATCGAAGGCGAAGACCATCACCTTCATCCCCGGGATGCCGCAGGTGCGCACAAATTCCAGGGCGTCCATGTCCAGGTTGCCCAGGTCCTCGGCGATAAGTTCCAGCCGCGGGGCGGCGGTCTGGAGCAGCCTGAGCAGCTCCAGGCCCGGACCGGGCATCCACTCCCCCTCCTTGGCGCTCTTGGCCCCGGCGGGCACCGCCCAGTAGGTGTGGAAGGCCCGGAAGTGGTCGATGCGGATGGCGTCGTACATCCGGGCGCACCAGAGGATGCGCTCCTGCCAGAAGGCAAAGACCGCCGGGCGGTTCCCCTCCCAGTTGTAGAGGGGGTTCCCCCACAGCTGTCCGTCAGCGGTAAAGGCATCGGGGGGCACCCCGGCCACCGCGGATAGATGGCCATCCTCGTCCAGCTGGAAGAGCTCCGGGTGGTAGTAGGCCTCGGCGCTGTCGGCGGATAAGTAAAAGGGGACGTCCCCCATGATGCGAATGTGCTTCTGGTTGGCGTACTCCTTTAAAGAAAACCACTGGCGGTAAAAGGCGTCCTGAAGAAAGGTGTGGAAGGCCACCCGCTCCTTGTCCGGGGCCGCGTCCTCGGGCCACTGGTCCGGGGAACCCTCGTACTTGTCGTGGAGGGCGGCAAACTGGGCGTACTCCCCGATCCAGGGCAGGTGGTGCTCCTGGGGCGTGCTCTCCTGGACGGTCAGGGAGCGCTGAAACGCCTGTTCCAACAGCTCCATGCGGGTCTCGTGGAGGAAGGCGTAGTCCACCCGGTCAGGGGCATCCCGGCGGGCGCTCTCCAGCTCCTGGGGAGTGAGCAGGCCCTCCGCCGCCAGCTCATCCAGGTCGATGAGAAAGGGGTTCCCGGCGAAGGCGGAGGGGGACATATAGGGGGAATTGCCGTGCCCCGGGGGGACCAGGGGCAGGATCTGCCAGTAGGTCTGGCCGGCTTCGGCCAGAAAGTCAATAAAACGGCGGGCGGGCGCTCCCAGAGAGCCGATGCCATAGGGCCCCGGCAGGGAGGAGACGGCCAGCAGGACACCGCTGGATCGGGCATCGTACATAGGAAACAGTCTCCTTTCAGGGGTGGGTCCATCCTAACAGACGGGCAATAACAAAAGTATAGCAGAACTGCCCAAAAAAGCAAGGGTCGATTTTGCTTTTTTACGCCACATTTACCTACCCCGCCCACTTCCATGCCACAACTGCCAATCCGACCTGGAGAAGCAGGATGGCGGGCAGGCCGAAGCGGAAGTACCAGTGCCTGGTCTTATGGTGAAACACCCGCATCCCCGCGATGGCCCCCAGGCTCCCCCCTAAAACCGCCGGGAGAAACAGGGCTTTCTCCGAAATGCGCCACCGCTCCCGCCTGGCCCGGCGCTTGTCCAGGCCCATCAGGGCAAACCCAACCACATTCACCACCAGCAGATAGGCCAAAATCAGCCCCAACACTTCCTTATGCACGGCACGCGCCTCCCATTCCCAGAAGATGCAAAAACCCCCGCTCCGGCAGACCGCCGGGGCGGGGGTTCCGCTGTGTGCTATTGTAACGGTTTTTGGAAAAAAGCGCAAGGGCGAGTGGGGGCTCTCACCCCTGGTCCAGAGGCTGGGCGGCGCCCGCCGTGAGGGTGAGGCTGCTGAGCAGTTCCGGAATACCGGCCGCCAGGGCGTCATAGCGCTCTTTTTCCGCGGGGTCGTTCTCGTCATACCGCACATCGGTGGGACCGGCGGCATAGATGGCATAGGTCCCCGTGTCCACAAGCAGGGGCAGGCCATAGGGGTTCCCCGCCGCCTCGGTCTCCTCCCACTCCTGGGAAGTACACCGGTAAATGCCCACCAGAAAGCCGGCGCCGTCCCAGTCCCCCGCATCCCGCATGTAGAAGCTGACCATACAGGTCACATTCTGCATATTGGGGTCGTCCTCCCGAATCTCCACCTGGTCCGCCCAGCCGTCGGGCAGGGTCAGGGAAAAGCCGTACTCCTGGTTCACATAGGTGGGGTTCTCGGGAGCCATACTTCCGACGGACATGGCCATGGAAAAACCAGCGGCCCCATTCCCCAAGGATACGTTCATGGTCAATCCGGCCACATCTTCTAAGGGGAATCGGTAGGTCTCCCCCGGCGTCCAGCCTGTCTCATTCAGATTCTGGATGATATAGGCCGCCTCCTCCCCGGCATCGTCCGAGGCCGTGAAGTAAATTTCCCAATCTCCACGGCTCCCCTCAGGGATGGTAAAGGAGAGCTCCTGGCCGTCAAAGGAGACGCTCTCCTGGAACGCCTCCACGGCTTCCTCGTCGGTCATGGCCGGCCGTCCCTCACAGGCCACCAGCCCACCCACTAAGAGCATCGCCGCCAAAGCCAGGCAGGCCAGGGCACGGCCCCGCTTCTTTTTCGCAAACAGATTGGTCAAGCGGTCCCTCATGGCCCGCTTGCTCCCGCCGAAGCGGCTGGACAGGGTGGGGCCGGACTTTTCCTCTGCCGTGGACAGGAGGAGCTCCCCGTATTTCCGGCGGAAGGCCGCGTCATGGCCCGCCGCTACATCGTCGTCACAGCACAGCTCCAGATTTTCACTGGCCGCCCGGCTCATCCACCACACCAGGGGGTTGAACCAGTGGAGCCAGCAGGCGGCCACCAGCAGGGCCTTATAGGCCAGATCCAGCCGCTTCAGGTGGGTGAGCTCGTGGCAGAGCACCACCTCGTCCGCCTCCCGGCCCTCCGGCAGCAGAAGCACCGGACGGAGAAGCCCTAATACCATGGGGGTGGAGATCCGCCCGCTCCAACAGACCGGGACCGCCCGTCTCAGTCCCAGGCGGTCCACCGTCCGGCGGACGCTCTCCCCGGTCTCCTCCCCCGCCGGGCGGGCGGCGCGGAGAAGGGAGCGCCGGGCCAGCAGGTAGCTGGCGCTCTGGATCAGGGCGATGCTCAGCACGCCGGTGAGCCACAGGACGGCCAAGACCACGGTCACCGGGACGATTCTCGTTTCTAACACCGGAAACTCCCACTGGGGTTCCTCCACTTCCGCCGTCTCGGAAGGCAGGGGCGCGGGAGCAGAGGGCCGTTGGACCGGCACCTCGATCTGGTATTCCGGGGCCTCCACGGTCACCGCCGGCTCTGGCAGGGTGAGCTCCACCGGGACCACCAGCCGCAGGGCCAGGATGAGCCACACCACATACAGGGCCTTGGCCCGCACATGCCGCCGCAGCCACCGCCCAAACAGAAGCAGCGGGAGCATCACGGCGGAGCAGGTCAGGGAGACCCAGACAAAGCGCAGAAACAGCGCCTCCATTTACAGCCCCTCCTTTTTCTCCAGCTCGTCCAGATAGGCCCGCAGCTCCTCCACCTCTTTTTTGTCCAGGGCTTCCCCGTCGTGGAGGGCGGCGGCGAAGCGCCGCAGGGACCCCTGGTACAGCTTGCCCAGGATGGTCTTTCCCTCCTGGCTCTGGTACGCCTCCCGCTCCACCAGGGCGGTGTAGCGGTTCACCTTCCCCTCCTTGACACAGGAGAGGTACCCCTTCTCCTCCAGCCGTTTCAGATAGCTGTGGAGGGCGCTGGCGGTGAGGGGGCGCTCCAGGCGCCCCAGAATCTCCGGCGCGGCGGCCTGTCCCCCCAGGGACCACACCACCAGCATGATGTCTAGCTCGGACTCGGGCAGGCGGGGATACTCCTTCATGGCGGTCTCCTCCTTTTTCTTCATTTGCAAATTTTCTAACAATATTCTACATTTGCAGAAGATGCTTGTCAAGAGAAATCGGGCGCAGCCGCCGCAGCCGGACATAAAAAATGGGCGCGGCAGACGCCGCGCCCAGGGTCTGGCCGCCCCTTCTTCTTGGTTACGGGCGGTAAGTGAGCACCGCCGTCTGTTCCGGGGTGTCCTTGTCCAGCACCAGGGTGTTGCCGGGATAGCGCACCACATGGCTGCACAGCTCCAGATAGTCCTCCACCGGCCCGATCACGTCATAGCCAAAGCCCTCCCCCCGGTAGTGCATGGGGATGGTCACCCGGGGCCGGAGCCGGTCCACCAGGGCCTTGGCCTGCTTGGCGTCGATGGTGTAGAAGCCCCCCACCGGGACCATCAGCGCATCCAGCCCTGTTAATGCCTCCAGCTGCTCCGGCTCCAGGGCGCAGCCCAGATCCCCCAGGTGGGCCACCCGCAGGCCCTCCGCCTGGAAGATGTGGATGGTGTTGGGCCCCCGCTGGGCCCCCTGCTGTCCGTCGTGCCAGGTGTGGAGCTCCTCCACCTGGAGGGAGGGAACCTCGCCGGTGAGGGCCACCGTCTCCACGCCCCCGTGGTCCCGGTGGTCGTGGCTGCAATAGACCCGGTCCGCCCGCAGCCGGAGGGGGGCAAGCCCCGGCACCGAGCCGTCGGAATAGGGGTCCACCACCACGGTCCCCTCCCCGGTCTCCAAGGTAAAGCAGGAATGTCCGTTCCAAATGATCCGCATATACGCTCCATCCTTTCTCTGCACGGTCCGCAGCCCAAAAGCCGTTTCAACTCCTTTTGGGCCAAAAATCCTTGGTGATTTGTTACAATGATACCACACCTGCGGAGGAATGGAAACCTTTTTCTTCCCCATCCCGGCTTTTTGCTCCCCATCAGGAAGGAAACTTTCCCGCCCGGCGCACCCCGACGGGGCGTCCAGGGCGGTTCTTACGGGACGGCGCGCTCTCCCAAGTTCGGCACAATGCCGGGATTTTTGCCGGTAAGCGCCCCCTTAATTTCCCATTTCTACAAAAAGCCTTTGCAGCCCTGATGTTTTCGGTTGTTTTCTGATTTTTTTGCAAGTTTTTGACCAATTTATAGTTGAATTTCTCCGCCGTTTGGAATACAATGATAACCGACACGCGAGGAGGGCTTCGTTTGCTGAACATCGTACTGGTTGAGCCGGAAATCCCGCAAAACTGCGGCAATATCGCCCGTACCTGCGCCGCTACCCGCAGCCGCCTGCATCTCATCGAGCCGTTGGGCTTTGACATCAGCGAGAAGGCGGTGCGCCGGGCGGGGCTGGACTACTGGCCTATGGTGGACCTGCACGTCTACCACAGCCTGGAGGACTTCTTTGCCCAGCACCCCCACCCGGACCTGTGGCTGGCCACCACGAAAGCCCCCCAGGACTATACCCACGCCCGTTTTCGGGACGGCTGCTGGCTGTTCTTCGGCAAGGAGACCGCCGGACTGCCAAAGTGGTTCCGGGAGGCGCACTACGACCGGTGCATCCGCATCCCCATGCGGGAGGACGCCCGGAGCCTGAATCTGTCCAACTCGGTGGCCATCCTGGCCTATGAGGCCCTGCGGCAGCAGGGGTTCCCCGGCCTGTCCGGCGCCGGCGAGATGGCCAAAACCCCGGAATAACGGGTAAAACCCCGCCTTGGCGGGGTACACTGTGTGTGGAGATCCTCCCCGCCGGACCTTTTCTCTCCCCCGCGCCCTCCGGCGGGCGGTTTCAAAATAAAAAATGGTTATCCCTTTCATTTTGTTTCACAGAGAGGAGTTTTATTGCCATGAATTACAACAAAAAAACTGTCCAGGACATTGACGTCTCCGGCAAGAAGGTCCTTCTGCGCTGCGACTTCAACGTCCCCCAGGACAAGGCTACCCACGCCATTACCGACGATAAGCGCATCCGCGCCGCCCTGCCCACCATCCAGTACCTGCTGGACCACGGCGCGGCGGTGATCGCCTGCTCCCATCTGGGCAAGCCCAAGGGAGAGGTGAAGCCCGAGCTGTCCCTGAAGCCGGTGGCGCAGCGCCTGAGCGAGCTGCTGGGCAAGCCGGTCATCATGGCCGGGGACGTGGTGGGCCCTGACGCCAAGGCCAAGGCCGCCGCCCTCAAGTCCGGGGAGATCATGCTTCTGGAGAACACCCGCTTTGAGCCGGGCGAGACCAAGAACGACCCGGAGCTGGCCAAGAAGATGGCCTCTATGGCGGACATCTATGTGTCCGACGCCTTCGGCGCGGTGCACCGCGCCCACGCCTCCACCGCCGGTGTGGCCGCCTATCTGCCCGCCGTGTCCGGCTTCTTAATCCAGAAGGAGCTGGAGGTCATGGGCGGCGCTCTGTCCAACCCCAAGCGCCCCCTGGTGGCCATCCTGGGCGGCTCTAAGGTCTCCTCCAAGATCGGCGTGATCAACAACCTGCTGAACATCGCCGATACCATCATCATCGGCGGCGGCATGTCCTATACCTTTGCCAAGGCCCTGGGAGCCAAGGTGGGTAAGTCCCTGCTGGAGGAGGACTGGGTCCAGTACGCCGGCGAGATGGTGGAGAAGGCCAAGGAGAAGGGCGTCAAGCTCCTGCTCCCCGTGGACGGCGTGTGCGCCGCCGAGTTCTCCGCCGACGCCCAGCCCCATGTGGTGGACGGCATGGACATCCCCGACGGCATGATGGGCATGGATATCGGCCCCAAGACCATCCAGCTCTACTCCGACGCGGTAAAGGACGCCGGCACCGTCATCTGGAACGGCCCCATGGGCGTGTTTGAGTTCCCCGCCTTCGCCGAGGGCACCCGGGCCATGGCCAAGGCCCTGGCCGAGACCGACGCCATCACCATCGTGGGCGGCGGCGACTCCGCGGCCGCGGTGGCCCAGCTGGGCTACGCCGACAAGATGACCCACATCTCCACCGGCGGCGGCGCTTCTCTGGAATTCCTGGAGGGCAAGGAGCTGCCCGGCGTGGCCTGCCTGCTGGACAAGTAAGAACAGAGTGGAGAGTGAAGAGTGAAAAGTGGAGATAGGGCCGCGCAAAGGCTCTGCCTCCACTGGTCCGGCTCCCCTCTCATCCAAATATCCAATATCAAATCTCATGATTGAAAAAGAATGGAGAGAAATAAACATGAACCGTCGTTACCGTAAGACTATCATCGCCGGCAACTGGAAGATGAACAACACCCTGTCCCAGATGAAGGCCTTTGCTGAGGAGCTCAAGCCCATCATGCCCCGTGGCAAGTGGTGCAACGTGGTGCTGTGTGTCCCCGCTGTGAACATCACCACCGCCGTGCGTCTATTTAAGGACTGCCACATTGCCATCGGCGCGGAGACCTGCCACTATGAGGACCACGGCGCCTACACCGGCGAGATCACTGCGGAGATGATCAAGGAGACCGGCGCCAAGTACGTCATCATCGGCCACTCCGAGCGCCGCCAGTACTACAACGAGACCGACTTCACCGTGAACAAGAAGGTCCACGCCGCCATCAACGCCGGCCTGTACCCCATCATCTGCGTGGGCGAGAGCCTGGAGCAGCGGGAGCTGGGCGTGACCATGGAGCTGATCGCCTATCAGGTGAAGTGCGCCCTGGCCGGCGTGCCCGCCGACAAGATGCGCCATGTGGTCATCGCTTATGAGCCCCTGTGGGCCATCGGCACCGGCAAGACCGCCACTGCCGAGCAGGCCGGCGAGGTTTGCCAGGCCATCCGCGCCGTGATCCGCAAGCTGTACGGCGCCCATGTGGCCCGCTCTGTCACCATCCAGTACGGCGGCTCCATGAACGCCAAGAACGCCGCGGAGCTGCTGGCCCAGCCCGACGTGGACGGCGGCCTGATCGGCGGCGCTTCTCTGAAACCCGCCGACTTCGTGGAGATCATCAACGCCGCGAACCAGGAGTGAATTTTAATGCAGAATGCAGAATGCAGGAATGCAGAATGAGTTCTGCCCGGCATACTGTGCCTGCGAGTCATTCTGCATTCTTAATTCTGCATTCTCTAAAGAGGGGTTACGATGAAAACACCGACAACTTTGATTATCATGGACGGGTTCGGCCTGGCCGAACCCGGTCCCGGGAACGCGGTGGCCAACGCCCCCACCCCCAATCTGGACCGGATCTTCCGGGACTGCCCGGGCTGCAAGCTGTCCGCCTCTGGCCTGGACGTGGGCCTGCCCGAGGGCCAGATGGGCAACAGCGAGGTGGGCCACACCAACATGGGGGCCGGCCGGGTGGTCTTCCAGGACCTGCCCCACATCAGCCGCGACATTGAAAGCGGCGAATTCTTCAAAAATCCCGCCTATCTGGAGGCCATGGCCAACTGTCGGGAGTGGGGCTCCGCCCTGCACCTGATGGGCCTTCTGTCCGACGGCGGCGTGCACAGCCACATCACTCACCTGTTCGCCCTGCTGAAAATGGCCAAGGAACAGGGGCTCAGCAAGGTCTACGTCCACTGCTTCCTGGATGGCCGCGACGTGCCCCCCAGCTCCGGCAAGAGCTACGTGGAGCAGCTCCAGGCCAAGATCCAGGAGCTGGGCGTGGGGCAAATCGCCACGGTCATGGGCCGGTACTACGCCATGGACCGGGACAAGCGGTGGGACCGGGTCCAGCGGGCCTACGACGCCATCGCCTGCGGCCAGGCCCCCTTTGAGGACGACCCCGCCCAGGCGGTCCAGAAGTCCTATGACGCCGGGGTCACCGACGAGTTTGTGGAGCCTGTAGTGTGCGCCAAGAGCGCCCAGGTCCGGGACAACGACTCCATCATCTTCTTCAACTTCCGCCCCGACCGGGCCCGGGAGATCACCCGCTGCTTCGTGGACGAGGACTTCACCGATGTGGAGCGCAAGACCGGCTTCCTCACCGTGGACTTTATCTGCACCACCGAGTACGACGCCACCCTGCCCAACGTGACGGTGGCTTACCCCCACCAGAAGCTGGTGAATACCTTCGGCGAGTATATCAGCAAGCTGGGGCTCACCCAGCTGCGCATCGCCGAGACCGAGAAATACGCCCACGTCACCTTCTTCTTCAACGGCGGCGTGGAGGAGGTCTTCCCCGGGGAGGACCGCTGCCTCATCCCCTCCCCCAAGGTGGCCACCTATGACCTCCAGCCGGAGATGTCCGCCT
>CALWWF010000042.1 GCA_944385165.1 uncultured Oscillospiraceae bacterium | reverse complement strand
GCCATGCCCGGCCTGAAGGCCTTCGTGGCCGCGGTGTTCGGGGGCATCGGCTCCATCCCCGGGGCGGTGATCGGGGCATTCATCATCGGCATCTGCGAAAACTTCGTGAAGATTCTCCCCTTTGAGGGGGCCACCACCTTCGTGGACGCCTTCACCTTTGCCCTGCTCATCGTCGTCCTGGTCTTTAAGCCCACCGGCCTGTTCGGGGAAAAGGCCACGGACAAGGTCTAAGGGAGGGAGCGTCAACTATGATCCAAGACAGAAAAAGCAGAAAGGGCGCCGTGGCGGGGGTGGTCTTCGCCCTGGCGGTCCTGCTTCTTGTGGTGGTGCTGGAAAATCTCAGCACCTTCCTGGGCACGGGGGCGGTGCCCTCCGTGCTTCTGCCCACCAGCCAGCTGTTCCAGGTGCTGAAAAAGGCGGCGGTGTACTCCCTGGTGGCCGTGTCCATGAACCTGCTCAACGGCTTTACGGGGCTGTTTTCCCTGGGCCAGGCGGGCTTTATGCTCCTGGGGGCCTACACCTACGCCATCCTCACCGTGCCCGTGTCCGCCAAGGACACGGTGTATTACCTGTACGGGGGCTCGGCGGTGAACTTCTCCCTGCCCGACCTGTTCGGCGGGCTGGACACCCCCACCGGCCTGATTCTGGGCGTGGTGCTGGCCATCCTCCTGGGTGGCTGCGTGGCCGCCTTCTTCGCCTTCCTCATCGGCCTGCCGGTGCTGCGGCTGAAGAGCGACTATCTGGCCATCGCCACCCTGGGCTTCGCGGAGATCATCCGGGCCGTCTTCCAATGGCAGGCCCTGGGCCCTGTCACCAACGGCGCCAACATGATCACCCAGATCCC
Source organism: uncultured Oscillospiraceae bacterium (assembly GCA_944385165.1). Classification (GTDB taxonomy): domain Bacteria; phylum Bacillota; class Clostridia; order Oscillospirales; family Oscillospiraceae; genus Lawsonibacter. The sequence goes on along the minus strand of CALWWF010000042.1, from coordinate 5,109 downwards.
CTCCTTCAATAACTTCAACCTCACCGACGCAAACGGGACCGTGATTTTGCGCCTGTCCACCTTCTTCCCCTTCCTCATCGCCATTTTGTGCATCGCGGTCATCGTCATGCTCATCAACTCCTCCTACGGCCGGGCCTTTAAGGCCATCCGGGAGGACGAGATCGCCGCCGAGGCCATGGGCATCAACCTGGCCAAGCATAAGATGCTCTCCTTCTGCATCTCCTCCTTTTTCGCCGGAGTGGGGGGCGCTCTGTTCGCCATGTTCGTGAACAACGCCCAGGCCAAGGTGTACACCTCCACCATGACCTATGAGATTTTGCTCATCGTGGTCATCGGCGGCATCGGGTCCATCTCCGGCTCCTGCCTTGCCACCTTCCTGTATGTGGCCTGCTCGGAGTGGTGGCTGCGCTTTTTGGACAACACCCAGGCCTTCTCCTCCCCCACCGACATGAGCCGCATCCTCTTCATCGTCCTCTTCGCCGCGGCTGTGGTGGGCGTGTCCGCCATGCTCATCCGCCGCCGCCGCAAGACCGGGGACGCCTTCTGGAAGGAATTGATCGTGTGGATCGTGGGACTTCTGCTGATGGTCTGGTGGGTGTGGTTCATTATTTCCGGCTCCCTGACTATCCCCTTCGCCCGAAACGGCTTCCGCATGGTGGTCTTCTCCATCATCATCATGATCGTGGTGCTGTTCTTCCGCCGGGGCATGATGGGGGACAAGGAGTTTACCGACCTATTGTTCCGCCGGAAGAAAACGAGTGAGGAGGTGGCAAAATGAGCAAAGAGAATATCCTCCGCCTGGAGCACGTCACCATGCAGTTTGGCGGCGTGGTGGCGGTGAACGACCTGTCCCTGGAGGTCAACCAGGGGGAGATCGTGGCCCTCATCGGCCCCAACGGCGCCGGCAAGACCACCGCCTTCAACTGCATCACCGGGGTGTATGAGCCCACCAACGGCCGGGTGTCCTTCCTGGGGCAGCCCATGGTGGAAAACCACCCCCAGGGCAAGATGGTCAAGGAGTACCAGGGGGAAAATCAGGGCATGTTCACCCAGGTCCTCTCCCCCACCCCCGACAAGATCACCCAGCTGGGCATCGCCCGCACCTTCCAGAACATCCGCCTGTTCTCCGCCCTGTCCGTGTTTGACAACGTGCTCATCGCCAAGCACATGCGGGCCAGGCAGAACGTGTTCTCCGCCACCTTCCGCCTCAACCGCGCGGAGGAGAAGCGGATGCGCCAGGAGGCCATGGCCCTGCTGGAGGAGCAGGGGCTGGCCCATCTGAAGGACGAGGTGGCCGGCTCTCTGCCCTACGGCATCCAGCGGCGGCTGGAGATCGCCCGGGCCCTGGCCACCCAGCCCAAGCTCCTCCTCCTGGACGAGCCGGCCGCCGGCATGAACCCCCAGGAGACCCAGGAGCTGACCGAGTTTATCCACAAGATCCGCGGCGAGTACGGCCTGTCCATCCTCATGATCGAACACCACATGGACCTGGTCATGCGCATCTCCGACCGCATCTATGTCCTGGACTTCGGCAAATTGATCGCCCAGGGCACTCCGTCGGAGGTACAGAACAATCCTCGGGTCATCGAGGCGTATTTGGGGGTGGCAGACGATGCTGAAGATTGATGAACTGAAGGTGAGCTACGGCGGCATCGAGGCGGTCAAGGGCATCACCTTTGAGGTGCCCGACGGGAAGATCGTCACCCTCATCGGGGCCAACGGGGCGGGCAAGTCCACCACCCTGCGCACCATCGCCGGTCTGGTGAAGCCCGCCCACGGGCGCATCCACCTCCAGGGGGATGACATCACCGCCCTGTCCCCCGACCGCATCGTCTCCAAGGGCATCACCCTGGTGCCCGAGGGGCGGCATGTGTTCCCCGACTTGACCGTGCTGGAGAACCTGAAGATCGGGGCCTATCTCCGCAAAGACAGCCTGGAGGACGACCTGAACTGGGTGTATGAGCTCTTCCCCCGGCTGAAGGAGCGCTCCTGGCAGGCGGCGGGCACCCTGTCCGGCGGCGAGCAGCAGATGCTGGCCGTGGGCCGGGCCCTTATGTCCCGCCCCAAGATCATCATGATGGATGAACCCTCCCTGGGGCTGGCCCCCATCGTGGTGAAGGGCATCTTTGACATCATCCGGGAGATCAACCATCAGGGGGTCACCGTCCTGCTCATCGAGCAGAACGCCAACATGGCCCTGCGCATCGCAGACGTGGGCTATGTGCTGGAGACCGGCCGGATCACCCTCACCGGCTCCGGGCGGGAGCTGCTCAACAACGAGAACGTAAAGAAGGCCTATCTGGGCACCTGAATTTCAAAACAGCACAGCGCCCGGCGCAGCAGAGGGAACTGCTGCGCCGGGCTTTTTGTGTCCGGGTACAAAAAAGCCGGCCGCGTAAAAAGCGGCCGGCCGGTCCAAACATGTTTCACTGTTCCAGCCCGCCGAACAGGCAGGCATTTTGTTGGAACCCCTTCAGCGCATCACCCGGCACGGGCTCAGAGCGCGAAACTGCCGGGTCATGGTGAGGCACAGCTCGTTATAGTAGTCCAGATAGGCCTTCTTCTGCTGCCGCTGCACGCGCTGGCGCTCCTGAAGCTGTTTCCAGGACTCGCAGGACTTGTGGCAGCCGCTCTGAAAATGGGGGCAGGTACCCTGACAGGGAAGCATAAGTAAGACTCCTCTCGCCGAAATTTTCCGCTTCCGCAGAAAAAAACGGCAGACGCCCGCAGCCGGACGCGTCATTCCGCGTTCCGCTGCACAGCGTCTGCCGTTTTCTCATTGGGGAAGGAGGTCCCGGGCACAGGCCGGCCTGGAACTCCTTGGGGGATGCCCCGGCGATGAGAGACTGCCATCGAGAACTCCTCCTTCCTCTCCTCGGAAGCTGTCTCTATTGTAGCAGAGAGTCCGCCGCCGTTCCAGGCGTTTTGTGTAAAATCCATTGGAAATTTTCGCTGGGGAGACGCTTTATTTCTCCCCGGCGTCCCCCTCCTGGCCGGAGGGCTGGTAGACGAAGGTGCGCGCCTCCCGACCTTGGAAGAGCTGGGAGCCGTCCTCCTCCCCCTTCAGGGCCAGCAGGTGGGGCAGCAGGTAGGGGGCGAACACCATGGGCCCCCCCTCCAGGGGGCCTGAGCCCAGCCGGCCCAGGGTGCGGCCGCTTAAAATGTAGCCCTGGAGGAAGCCGGTGAGCTGCTGTCCGGTGACGCCGGTGCGCCCGCAGGAGAGGAAGCACCGGCTGGCCCCGGAGCGGGCCGCCTTGGCCCCGGCGATCACCGCCTGGCTCAGGGGGCGGTTCTCCGCCACCAGCACCTTGTTGAATCCAAACTCCCGAATGGCCTCGTCCAACACGCCGGGCCGGGTGACCACCAGCACCCGCAGCCCCAGCATGGCGTCCGCCGTCTGCCGGGCCGCCTCAAAGGCATGCCGGTACAGGGGCTTTCCCTGGTCATCCGCAGCCAGGGCCGGCCCCGCCGCCAATAAAATCAAATCGATCATCTTGTTCCGCCTCTCTTAAAACTGGGGGGCTCCCCCAGGAACTTGTGCTGTCCGGGCCGGAGGGGTTTTCTTTTCCCCCGGCCCCTGTCTTTTCCGCCCCGGGTCTGTCCCCCCGGGGCGTTTACCGGTATTATACCGCAAACCGGCAAAAAGCGCTATCCCCAATCTGTTTCCATTCCTCCCGCTTTCCCCGCCGGTTTTTCCTGCTGTTCCAATGGGTTTTGCAGGTTTTCCACCGGGTTTTCCACCGTTCCGCCCTCTCCCGCCACCCGGCAGACCGGGATCTGGTCCAGCTCGGCGGTGGAGTCAAACAGCAGCTCCATAAAATACTTGGCGAAGTGGGTGAGGTAGCGCTGCCGGTGCCGCAGCAGGGAGAGCTTCTGCACCATGGGCTCCCCCTGGTCCATCAGGGGGAAAATGTTCACCTGGTCCCCCATCCGCTCCAGCTGGTCCACCAGGGAGAGATTGGTGCTGAAGCAGGCCGCCGTCCCGGCGGCGCACAGGGGCAGGGTCTGGGCGGTGGAGGGGCCGGTGAAGAACACCCAGGGCTCCACCCCCGCCTGCCGGAAGCGCTCCCAGATCCGCCCGCCCAGGCGGTTGGTCATCAGGGAGAAGGGGAGGCGGTCAAAATCCCGCAGATCGGCCCCCCGGATGGCCCGCTCTTTGATGCTCTCTACCTCCTCAGGGGCGTAGTACCGCTGGAGCAGGACCTCCGGCACGCACAGATAGACCTCCTCCTGCAAAAACTCGTGCTCCACCAGGTCGGCGTCATAGCGGTCGGAGAGCACCACCGCAAAGTCCAGCTCCCCGTTGGCGATCTTCTTCTCCAGCTTGGCGGACAGCCCGTCCACAAAGCGCACCTCCACCCGGGGGTACTTCTTTTGGAAATCAGGGAGGATGCGGAGCAGGAACTGAGCGCCCCGGGCCATGCTGGCCCCCACCCGAAGGGTGCCCCGCTCCTGGTGCTCCACATCGGAGAGGATGTCCTCCAGGTTCCGCTCCTCCTTGGCCACCACCTGGGCAAAGGAGAGCACAAACTCCCCCGCGCAGGTCAGGGACAGGGCGGGCTTGCGGTAAAACAGCCTGGTGCCGTAGTGCTGCTCCAGCCGCTGGATGTGGTTGCTGAGGGTCTGCTGGGAGATGTACAGCCGCTGGGCGGTCTTGGTCATATTCAAGTCCTTGGACAGCTCCTGAAAGTAATATAGACTGGTCAGATCCATCACAGGCCCTCCCTTACAAAGTTTCTTTGTCGGAAATTGAAAAAAACACTGTTTGATTTTTGATCGGGACCATATTACCATGTTTTCAAAGAAAGCACAACGGTTTTTGTTGAAAACAGCCAAAGCATAAGGAGGAATTTTATATGGCAATTCGGGTACTGCTTCCCCAGCCCATTCTCCCCGCCGGCTATGAATACCTGCGGGAGCACGGATACGAAGTGGTGGACGGCCGGGGCTTTACTGAGGACGACATCGTGGCAGACATCGCCGACTGCGACGCCATCATCGTCCGCACCGCCAAGATCACCAAGCGCATCTTTGACGCCGCCCCCAAGCTGAAGATCCTGGCCCGCCACGGTGCCGGGTACGACGGGGTGGACCTGGCCGCCGCCCGGG
>CALWWF010000041.1 GCA_944385165.1 uncultured Oscillospiraceae bacterium | reverse complement strand
AGGGGGGGCACGGCGGCGTACACATAGCCCCGCTCGATGAGAGGCCGCATGAAGCGGAAGAAGAAGGTGAGGAGCAGGGTGCGGATGTGGGCGCCGTCCACGTCGGCATCGGCCATGATGACCACCTTGTGGTAGCGCAGCTTCTCCTCGTCGAACTCGTCCCCCAATCCGGCGCCCAGGGCGGTGATGACAGGGGTGAGCTTGTCGTTGCCGTACACCTTGTCCGCCCGGGCCTTCTCCACGTTGAGCATCTTGCCCCACAGGGGCAGGATGGCCTGGAACCGGGAGTCCCGGCCCTGCTTGGCGGAGCCGCCGGCGGAGTCGCCCTCCACGATGTAGATTTCCGTCAGGGCCGGGTCCCGCTCATAGCAGTCGGCCAGCTTGCCGGGGAGGGTGGCCCCCTCCAGGGCGTTCTTCCGGCGGATATTCTCCCGGGCGCGCCGGGCGGCCTCCCGGGCCCGGTTGGCCATCATGGCCTTCTCCAGGATGGCCCGGCCCACGGCGGGGTTCTCCTCCAGGTAGGTCTCCAGCTTCTCAGAGACCACGTTGTTCACCAGGGTTCGGATCTCGCTGTTGCCCAGCTTGGCCTTGGTCTGGCCCTCGAACTGGGCCTCGGTGAGTTTCACCGAGATGACGCAGCTCAGGCCCTCCCGGCAGTCGTCGCCGGAGACCTTGTCGTCGTTTTTCAGAAGGCCGGTCTTTTTGCCGTAGGCGTTGAGGACGGTGGTCAGGGCCCGCTTGAAGCCCTCCTCGTGCATACCGCCCTCGGGGGTGTGGACGTTGTTGGCGAAGGAGACGATGATCTCGTTGTAGCCGTCGTTGTACTGCATGGCCACTTCCGCCATGGAGTCCTCTTTCGCTCCGGCCATGTAGATCACGTCCGGGTGGATGGGGTCCTTGTTCCGGTTGATGAAGGAGACGAACTCCCGGATGCCCCCCTCATAGCACATGTCGTCTTCCTTCTCCTGGCCGGGGCGCAGGTCCACCGTCTGGATGCGCAGGCCGGCGTTCAGGAAGGCCTCCTCCCGCATGCGGGTGTGGAGGGTGTCATAGTCAAAGACCAGGGTGTCGAACATCTCCGGGTCGGGCTTGAAGGTGACGGTGGTGCCGGTGTGGTCGGTCTTGCCCACCACCGTCATCTCCTGGGTGATCTTGCCCCGGGAGAACTTCATCTCGTAAATCTCCCCGTTCTTGTGGACCTGGACCTCCAGCCACTCGGACAGGGCGTTCACCACGCTGGCGCCCACGCCGTGGAGGCCGCCGGACACCTTATATCCGCCGCCGCCGAATTTTCCTCCCGCGTGGAGGACGGTAAAGACCACCTCCAGGGCGGGCCGGCCGGTCTGGGGCTGGATGTCCACGGGGATGCCCCGGCCGTTGTCGGTGACGGTGATGGTGTTCCCGGGGTTGATGGTGACGGTGATGTCGGTACAGTACCCCGCCAGGGCCTCGTCGATGGAGTTGTCCACGATCTCGTACACCAGGTGGTGCAGCCCCGACTCGCTGGTAGAGCCGATGTACATGCCCGGGCGCTTGCGCACCGCCTCCAGGCCCTCCAGCACCTGGATCTCCGAGCCGCCGTATTCGTGTTCCACTTGCGTGGAGTTCAATTCCAGTTCTTCTGCCATAATAACCTCCAAGTCTTGAAATGCAGAAGGCAGAATGCAGAAATGCAGAATGGAATTCTCTCCGTTCCATCCCTGCTGCTTCTGCCGTTTCTCTATTTTTCGACCGTGTCTGGCTTGTCCCAGACGTTCTTCACACTACATTCTGCATTCTGCATTCCTGCATTCTGCATTACTCAAACGAGTTGCTCTCCGCCCTCCGCAGCAGGGCCGCCGGGGAGAGCTGGGAGATATACACCGTGGGCGGGCCCTCCTCGTCCCCCACCAGGATGAACGAGCGGGGAAGATCGTCGCACACCGACACCACCCGCCCCTCCAGTTCCGCCCGCTCCAAAAACTCCCGGGTCTTATAGGCCCAGCTGGAGTTGTCCAGATCAAAGATCCCCAAAATGCTCTTGTGGGGCACCACCACCGACTGGCCCAGGTGCAGATACATGGGTTTTTCCTCCTTTTTTCCACATCTCCCGTGGGATTTGTGGAGTTTATGATGCACAGGGGATTTCGCCGCTGTGGCGACGAGTGACTTTCTGACACGGCCAGAAAGTCACCAAAGAGCCGCCGGGGGTGTGTGCAGATCGGCTTTCAGCCGATATGACACCCACCCCCTGGACCCCCGTTTACGGGAGCCGCCAATGCGGAGGTGTTCCGTCGACGCAAAGGCGCGGGCAGCTCAGCTGATTGGCTTCCGGTCTATCACCGCTGCCGCTTCGTATCCAGGAACCTTTGGGTGGTGCTTCTACCGGCAGAAAGCGCGCCTTTTGGCGTATCCGGGCTCAAGTGCGGGGTGGTGGGACGGCGTACCCGGAAACGTTTCCTGATTTTCGTAGGGGCGACCCTTGCGGCCGCCCGCCAAGGCTTCCCCCTTGAAGGGGGAAGGCTTTTTCGGGCACACATTGTGCGCCCCTACGAACCGGCGGGGGAACGGCGGGCGGGTCTAGGACCCGCCCCTACGAAATCCCCGGAAGCATTTCCGGATTCGCCGTAGGGGCCGGTCCCAGACCGGCCCGCGTTATGGGCGACCGCAAGGGTCGCCCTACGGCGAAAACAGACCGGGAGCATTGGTTCGGCAAACCCAGGCGCGGTTGTGAAACCACACTGGGTGCAAATTTTGCACCTCATAGCCACCAAAGGCGGCCCCAACGCAAAGCCCAACGAAGTGGGTTTGCGTTGGAGAGGAGGAGCGATGGAATGACCGAGCTTTGCCCGTCTCGGGCGAAGCGAGGAATATGAAATCCGCGACGACGAGCGCGCCGGAAGGGCCGCTGGTACATTCAGGAGAGCACCCCCGTAAACGTGGGTCCTAGGGGGAATTTAACATGGCAAACGAAGTTTGCCCCTGTAAATTCCCCCTAGCGTCTTCAAGGTGAATTGCCCCGAAGGGGCAAAAGAAGGTGGCCTGGGCCATTGGTTCCTTTTCCACGTGGAAAAGGAACCCGCCCGCAGGGCGGAACCCTGCCCGCCGCCTATAGGCGGCGAAACCCTCGCAACATCACGGATCAATCACTCTCGGTCCCCAAATTTTTCTCCAGGCCCGCCAGCCCAGATAGCATCCTGCCAGCAGGAAGATCCCGGGCAGTCCGGGGAACAAAATGAGCTGGGTCACGGGGGAGACCTCCTCCGAGGTCCACATGTTCCACCGGCCTACGCCGGCGATCAACACAAACAGCACCGCCAGGGCAGGGGGCAGGGCCCGCCAAATTTTCCGCCTGGGGATGCGGCAGCACAGATACTCCAGCACAAAGCCGATCCCCAGAGGGAGCAGGCAAAAGATTCCGATCACAATGGGCATAGCGTCTCCTTCCGGTCCCCTTTCCGCTTTGCGGGGTCAGACCAGCTTTCCCCCCTGGATATGGAAGCTGGCCCCCTGTTCCAGCCCCTCCAGCTTCTCCTCCTCACAGCAGGTGATGAAAATCTGTCCCCCCTGGATGTGGTTCAATACAAAGGATTGCCGTTTTGCGTCCAACTCAGACAGCACGTCGTCCAGAAGGAGCACCGGGTACTCCCCGGTCTCCTGGAAGAAGATCTCCCGCTGGGCCAGTTTCAGGGAGAGGGCGGCGGTGCGGGTCTGCCCCTGGGAGCCGTACATCTTGGCGCTCCGGCCGTCCAGCTCCACCACCAAATCGTCCTTGTGTGGGCCGGTGAGGCACTGCCTGGCATCCAGCTCCGCCTGGCGGTGGGACTTCTGGTGGTCCAGAATCTCCTCCAAAATGGTCCGGGCGGGGGCCAGGGGGTCGGCGACGGTGGACACGGTCTCGTACCGGAGAGTCAACTCCTCCCGCCCGCCGGAGAAGTCCCGGTGGATGGGGGGCGCGGTCTCCCGCAGGCGCTTGACAAAGTGGGCCCGGTAGTGGACCACCAGCGCCCCGGTCTGGGCCATGCGGAGGTTGAAGTCGTCCAGGGTCTCCAGCAGGGAGGGGTTTTCCGGCCAGTCCCGCAAAATGCGGGTCTTGTGGTCGTAGAGCCGGTGGTACTCCCCCAGGGCCTGGGCGTACCTGTGCCGCAGCTGGCAGATGGCGCTGTCCAGAAACCGCCGCCGGGCTGCAGCCCCCTCCCGGATGAGGTACAGGTCCTCCGGGCAGAACAGCACCGTGTTGAGGATGCCCGAGAGCTCCCCGGCGGTCTTCAGCCGCACCCCGTTGGAATAGAGCTGCCGGCCCCGCCCCCGGTGGAGCCTGGCCTCCAGGGTGAAGGTCCGCCCCCGGCTGTCCACCACCCCTTTCAAAAGGGCCTGGTCCCCGTCCAGCATGATCATCTCCCGGTCGTACCTGGCCCGGTGGGACCGGGCGGAGGAGAGATAGGCGATGGCCTCCAGCAGGTTGGTCTTCCCCTGGGCATTCTCCCCGTAGATCAGGTTCACCCGCGGGTCAAAGCCGGACTGGAAGCGGACGTAGTTGCGGAACCCCTCCAGCTCCAGGGATTTTAAGATCATTGCACCACAAGCTCCAGCTCACCGTCCAGGACCGCCCGGTCCCCGGGGCGCAGCTTCTTGCCCCGCATGGTGCAGACCTCCCCGTTGACGGCCACCCGGCCCTCCCGGATGATGAGCTTTGCGTCCCCGCCGGTCTCTACCGCCCCGGCGAACTTCAATAGATCCTGTAATTTGATAAATTCCGTGTGGATTTGGATGGTTTCGGTCTGCATAAGATCAGTTCCTTTTTCGAGATTTGAGCTGGGTTTCGCCCTGCGGGGCGAGTTTCTTTCCCAGCGATGGGAAAGAAACCAAAGGATCGCCGGGGGTTTGCTCCGAGGAGCACCGTTCCGGTGCTCCAAGTCGCTGCACCCCCGGACCCCCGTTACGGGGGACGCACTCCTGTTCCGTGGTGCATGATTTCCGGCGCGCAAAATTAGGAGTGCTTGGGTGCCGTTCCATCCGGCCCCACTGGGGGCCTGGGTTTGCAAAATTTGCCCCTGCTGCAATTCAACTTCCGCGCCTGGGTTTGCCGAACCAACGCGCCCGGTGCAAAATAGCCTTCCCCTGGGGGAAGGTGCCCCCGAAGGGGGCGGATGAGGGGAACGGCACCGGTTTTGCATCCATTCCGTACAAACGCATCATAAGCCTTCCCCCCTCAGGGGGGAAGGTGGCTGGCCGCTAGGCCAGACGGATGAGGGGGCGTTTTTCAGAAGTGTTTGGGCCCCGATACGCACCCTCATCAGTCAGCCTTCCGGCTGACAGCTTCCCCCTAGCAGGGGGAAGCCTGAACGGGCGACCGCAAGGGTCGCCCCTACGGCGATAGACGAACGGGATCCAAGCCCCGGCGGGAGCCCCAAGGGGCTTCCCTACGAATTTCAAGAACGTGGGCGGAGACCGGGAGCCGCGGGCCGGTCTGGGACCGGCCCCTACGCATTCCTTTCAGGTTTCGCCGTTCCTCTGAGCCGCAATTGAGCCCCACCCACACAAAGGCGCTGTCAAAAAGGGGAGTGCCCACGTCCCGACCACCACCCAGTGAGCGGCAGCGGTGATAGAAGGGAACGCAATCCATTGTCCACCCGCGCCTTTGCGACGACCGAAAGGGCTTCCTAATTGGGGCCCCCGTAAATGGGGGTTCGGGGGAAAGCGGTCCTGTGGGCACGAAGTGCCCGCCGGCCGCGTCCCCCGGCGATTCTTTGGGTACTTTCCCATCGCTGGGAAAGTACCTCGCCGCCGCTGCGGCGAAATTTCCCTGAAAAAAGGTTACACCTTCTCCACGCACTCCTGGAGGAGCTGGTAGAGTTCCGGGAACACCTTTTTCAGGGCCACCGGCCCCTCCGTCCTCCGGTCGTAGAAGAAGTGGGAGGAGGTGCCCAGGGTGTGCAGCTCCCCGGTCTCCGCGTCGGTCATCCGGTAGGAGAGCACCAGCCGGGCGGGGGTGAGCTTCTCCACCTTCATCTCAATGGAGAGGGTCTGCCCAAATTTGGTGGTTTTTTTGTAGGAACAGGAGATGTCCGTCAGGGCAAAGTCGATCCCCGCGGCCATGGCCCGCTCGTACCCCCAGCCGATCTGGGAGAGAAAGTCAGTGCGGGCCTCCTCCATCCAGTGGATGTAGTTGCCGTGGTAGACCACGCCCATGCTGTCTGTCTCGTAAAACTGGGCCTTGCGCAGATAGGGCTTCCAGGTGATCACCTCAGCCACCCGCCTTCAGCCGCACGGGCAGCACCATATAGATGAAGTTCTCCTCCCCCTCGGCGGGCAGGATGACGCAGGGGGCCACGCCGGAGGAGAACTCCAGCCGCAGCTTGTCGGCGGGGGCCGCCTTCAGGGCGTCCATCAGGTACTTGTTGTTGAAGCCGATCTCCAGATTCTCGCCGTCTCCCTGGATGGGACACCGGTCGGAGGCGTCGCCGATGCCGGTTTTGGTGGTGATGGACACCTCCCCGTCCCCAAAGACGCACCGCAGGGGGCTCTTCAGTTTCTCGCTGATGATCAGCGACACCCGGTCGATGGAGGTGAGCAGGGTGCGGGCGTCGCACTCCACATGGATGGGGTTGTTTCGGGGAATGGCGTTGCGGTAGGCCAAAAACTCCCCCTCCAGACGGCGGCACACCAGCAGAGTGTCCCCCGCCTGGAACAGGATGTGCCGGGCCCCCTGGCTGATGGACACCGGACCCTCGCCGGAACAGATTTTTTCCACCTCGCTCAGGGCGGAGCCGGGGACCACAAAGGAGAAGGACTCGGCCCCCTCAATTTTATCCACAGCCTCCCGGCGCAGGGCCAGCCGGTAGCCGTCCACCGACACCACCGTCAGCCCCGTCTGATCCACTTCAAACAGGGAGCCGGTGTGGATGGGACGGCTCTCGTTGTCGCTGACGGCAAACAGGGTCTGGGAGATCATGGAGCGCAGCACCCCCTGCCCCAGGGAGAGGGAGTTCTGCTGTTCCACCGTGGGCAGCTCGGGGAACTCCTCCGGGTCGGTACCCAGGATGTTGAACTGGCTCATGCCGCATTTGATGTTTACCATATAGTTCTGGGCGGAGAAATAGACCACATCGTCGGGCATTTTGCGGATGATCTCCCCAAACAGCCGGGCGGAGAGCACCAGAGAGCCGGGTTCCTGGATGTCGGCGGGGACGGTAGCCTGAATTCCCTTTTCCAGGTCGTAGCCGGTGAGGCGCAGACGGGTGTCGGCCTCGATCAGGATACCCTCCATGGCGGGGATGGAGCTCTTGGCCGCCACCGCTCTGGAGGTGGTGGCTACCGCCGACACCAAGAGGGCCTTTTCACAGGAAAATTTCATGTTGAGTATGCCTCCTTCAGCCGTGATCCTGCCCGCTCTCTCTCGGAAGAGAGAGGAGAGGATTTTATTTTTTAGTAACAGTAGTCCGTAGGGGGAAAAAATGTGGAAAACCGCCGGAACCGTTTGAGGCTCTAGGAGAAAACCGTCCACAGGGGGTGTGGAGGATTTTTGGCCCCTTTCCACAGCCGGGTGGGGCGGAGGAAGTTTTCCACACTATGCAAAGAGTTTTCCACATTTAAGTGTGGATAATTTAGGTCGAAAAAGGACAGGCCTGTTTCTCCCAAAAAGGGGAGCGGCCTGGACTTTGATGAGAGTGGAGAGTGAAAAGTGAAGAGTAAAGAGTGAAGAGTAAAGAGTGAAGAGAAAGACGGGCTCTCACCGGATTTGGTCGATGAAATGGAAAAATTTACTCGTAGCGGATGTTGATGTTGGCGGTGATGTCCTTGATGATCTCCGCCTTTTCCGGG
>CALWWF010000040.1 GCA_944385165.1 uncultured Oscillospiraceae bacterium | reverse complement strand
CCGAACTCCAGCTTGAAGTCCACCAGGGTGACGCCGCACTCGGCCAGGGTCTTCTTCAGGAAGTCGTTGACCTGGAAGGCGTACTTCTTGATGGTGTCGATCTCGTCCCAGGTGGCCAGCTTCAGGGCCACGGCGTGATAGCTGTTGATGAGGGGGTCGTGGAGATCGTCGTTCTTATAGGAGAACTCGATGGTGGGCTCGTCGAACACGATGCCCTCCTCCACGCCGTAGCGCTTGGCGAAGGAGCCGGCGGAGATGTTGCGGATGATGACCTCCAGGGGCACGATGGACACCTTCTTCACGGCGGTCTCCCGCTCGCTGAGCTCCTCCACAAAGTGGGTGGGCACGCCGGCCTTCTCCAGCTGCTGCATCAGGTAGTTGGTCATCTGGTTGTTGATGGCTCCCTTGCCGGTGATGGTGCCCTTCTTCAGTCCGTCAAAGGCGGTGGCGTCGTCCTTGTAGGATACGATGACCACGTCCGGGTCCTCGGTGGAGTAGACCTTCTTGGCCTTGCCCTCGTACAGCTGCTCGATCTTGTTCATTGGTAGACCTTCCTTTCATTCTTCTTGTCTGTTTTCCAAACGGTAAAAGGTCACTTCTCTGGAGGAGAATTGACAATTTACAATTGACAATTGACAATGATGGTGTCCGGCTGCGCCGGACGGCTTTTCTGATTTCGCCGAAGGCGAAATCAGGCTTACAGCTCCGCCTGGAGCTTGGCCTCTTTCTCGGCGATCTGCTCTGCCATCTTCTCCCGGGCCTCGTCCAGCTTGGCGGAGAGTTCATCGTCGGCCACGGCCAAAATCTGGGCGGCCAGCACGGCGGCGTTCTTGGCCCCGTTGATGGCCACGGTGGCCACGGGAATGCCGCTGGGCATCTGGACGGTGGCCAGAAGGGCGTCCAGGCCGTCCATGGCGCCCCCCTTCATGGGGATGCCGATGACGGGCAGGGTGGAGTTCCCGGCGAAGGCCCCGGCCAGGTGGGCGGCCATGCCGGCGGCGCAGATGAGCACGCCGAAGCCGTTTTGACGGGCGCTTCTGGCAAACTCCGCCGCGGCGGTGGGGGTGCGGTGGGCGCTTAAAATATGGGCCTCATAGGGGATGCCGAACTCTTTCAGCTGGGCGCAGGCCCCCTTGACCACCGGCCAATCGCTGTCAGAGCCCATGATCACAGCTACTTTCTTCATCAGAAAAACGCTCCTTCCTTATGATTGGGTTTTTCGCCGGTACCTGGAACCCCTCGCCGGACTTCCGGCGGGAAAAATCCTAGGCTGCCTGCAAAAACAGACAGCCTAGGTTTTCAGGTTCTTGTTACAATTTGGGCGCGTTGAGGCACTGGGCAGAACGGTCTCCCCGGCGAAAGTCAGACAGCCCCACCAGGACCATGCAATTACCTCCCCCAAATGTATCTTTTAGGTATTCATTCTATCGGAAAACCGCGGGGTTTGCAAGAGGGTGTCGGAAATTCGTAGGCTTGAACAAGGAAAACTGGGCCCATCTGCCAAAAAGTTGTGTGCCAGTGCACACAAGCCGGGTCACAGAAGCCCGGCGGTTTTCAGAATGCGGGACACCTGCCCGGCCCGGGCGGACCAGGTCGCCTGAGCTCCGTGGGCCTGCCGCCGCCGGGTGACCAGGGTGGGCAGCTCCTCCAGGGCGTGCTCGCACAAGGTGAGGAACTCCCCGCTGGAGTGGGCCCCGTACACCACGTCGGGGAAGGGCTCCACCTGGTCGGGCCAGAGCATGGCCACAATGGGCCGCCCGGTGGACAGGTACTCGTACATCCGGGTGGGGACCACGTCGCTGTCCGGCTGGTCCTCCCGGAGGAAGTCCATCAAGACCTGGCACCGGGCCAGGTGGGCGGGGACTTCCAGCAGGGGGCAGGGGGGGAGAAAGCGCACATTGGGCAGGTGGGACAGGGGCTTGAGAAAGGGGTTGGGCTCCCGGCGGCCCAGCAGCAAAAAGCGCCACTCCGGATGGGCCCGGGCGGTGTACAGCAGGGGAGAGAGGTCCAGGTCCCCGTGGATGGTCCCGGCCCACCCAAAAGTGGGGGGGCCGGAGGGGGAAGCGGTCTTCTCCATAGGGCGGGCCGCCTTGGAGAACAGGGGGTAGGTGGCCCCGTTGGGCAGCAGGGCGATGTTGCTGCTGCACGGGGCCAGGCGGTCGGCCAGGCCGGGGGAGGCGGCGAACACCACGTCGGCGGTGGAGGCCAGGGTCCCCTCCCAAGCCAGGGGGAGGCCGTCCCACTCCCGGTCGCAGTCCTAGATGAGGCCGTCGTAGTCCCGGCGGTCCAGCAGATGGTCCTGCTCTGGACAGGTGGTCCACAGCAGCGGGGCGCGGAAGCGGTGCTTGTTCATTTTAGCGGAGATGAAATGGGCGATGCGCTGCTGGCCCAGCTGAAACAGCTGGCCGTACCGCTCGTCCATGGGGAGGAGCAGGGGAGGCAGGGTGTAGGTGGTGACGTTGGGCTTCACAGCCCGCCCGCTTTTTCGGAAACTCTGGTCCCGCCAGCTCCCGGCGGGGGAGAAAAAGAGCACCTGGGCCTCTTTCAACCGGGCCACCAGCTGCTGGGTGCGCCCGGGGGAGGGGCTCCAGGGCTCGTTGGACAGACAGACGATTTGTTTCAAGACGTCCTCCTAAAGAAAAACTTTACCATTTTTTAAGAAAATAACCTTCCGAAGAACCTTGCGCCCGAAAGGAAAAATCCGTATAATCATATAATACGGTACGAAAGCGAGATGGGGACCAGAGCGGGCCCTGCCCCAGCTTTGGTACGAACACTGGTATTATGTCTATTATATCGGCCATTGGGGACGGGGTCAAGGGAAGAGGAGGCGAAATGAAATGTTGGAGTGGATACAGGCGCTGGACGCCGGCGCCCTTCTCTGGATCCAGGAGACGGTGCGCCTGGAGTTTTTGAACCCCGTGGTGGAGTGTTATACCACCCTGGGCAACGGGGGACTTTTGTGGATCGCCCTGTCCCTGGCCCTGCTGTGCTGGAAACCCACCCGGCGGGCGGGGGCGGCGTCCCTGCTGGCGCTGCTGCTGGGTTTTTTGTGCACCAATGTGGTGCTGAAAAATCTGGTCCAGCGGCCAAGGCCCTATACGGTGGTGGAGGGGCTGATCCCTCTGCTCACCTCCGCCGACCCCAACTCCTTCCCCTCGGGGCACACCTGTGCTGCCTTTGCCGCGGGCCTGGCCTGGGTTCGGACTTTGCCCTGGCGCTGGGCCAGGGTGCTGGCGGCGGCGGGGGCGGCGTGTATGGGCCTGTCCCGGCTGTATGTGGGGGTCCACTACCCCAGCGACGTGCTGGCAGGGGCCCTGGTGGGCAGTTTATGCGCCTGGGCGGCTGTGAAGCTGCTTTGGCGGTGGGAGCGCCGGACGCAGAGCCCGTCCGAAGGGGGGTAGGAGGCGGCCCCAGAAGGACGGTTTTTTAACATACATTTTACTATTGACGAACAACCGCTTTAACGGTATGATAGGAATGCTGGAATAAGAGGTGGAGTCTGTCATAGAGCGCCGGGAACAGCGGCTCTATTTATTCCCAGTATCGGATTTCGGAGAGGGCTTGTGTACCTTTCGTTTGAAGATGGACAGGACTTCTCTTCTATTAAGGAAGAGGTCCTGCTCTTTTTTTGCTCTGAGAAATACAAAAGGGGTTTGTTCTGCTATGGAAATGGACATTTCGTTCTCCTACTTTCTCCACGCGATCTCTTCCAACCCGATCCTGCTGGTGACCGTCCTGCTGACCCTGGGGGTCATCTTCGTCAACGGCTGGACCGATGCGCCCAACGCCATCGCTACCTGCATCACCACCCGGTGCCTGGGGGCGCGGCAGGCCATCGTCACCAGCGCCGTCTTCAACTTCCTGGGCGTGCTCATCATGACCCATATCAACAGCGCGGTGGCCTCCACCATCAGCAACATGGTGGACTTCGGCGGGGATACCAGCCAGGCCCAGATCGCCCTGTGCGCGGCGCTGTTCTCCATCGTGGTGTACAGCGTGGGGGCCTCCTACTTCGGTATCCCCACCAGCGAGAGCCACAGCCTTATCGCCGGCCTCACCGGCGCGGCCATCGCCATCCACGGGGGGCTGGAGGGGGTCAACCCGGACGAGTGGATCAAGGTCATCTACGGCCTGGTCCTCAGTCTGGCCCTGGGGTTCTTCTCCGGCTGGGTGATCTGTAAAGTGCTGACCATCGTGTGCTACAATATGAACCGGTATAAGACCAACCGCTTCTTCCAGGTGGGCGAGATCTTCGGCGCGGCGGCCATGAGCTTCATGCACGGGGCCCAGGACGGCCAGAAGTTCATCGGCGTGCTGTTTTTGGGGGTGGCCTTCAGCAACGGCCAGAGCAGCGTGGAGGGGGTCATTATCCCGGTGTGGCTGATGCTCCTGTGCAGCTGCGTCATGGGTCTGGGCACCAGCGTGGGCGGCGAGAAGATCATCAAGTCGGTGGGCATGGACATGGTCCGCCTGGAGAAGTACCAGGGCTTTGCCGCCGACCTGGCCGGTGCCTTCTGCCTGCTGCTCTCCAGTGTGTTCGGCATCCCTGTGTCCACCACCCACACCAAAACCAGCGCCATCATGGGAGTGGGGGCGGTCAAACGCCTGTCCGCCATCAACTTCGGGGTGGTCAAGGATATGATGCTGACATGGGTGTTCACCTTCCCGGGCTGCGGGCTTATCAGCTTCATCATGGCCAAGCTGTTTATGGCGGTGCTGTAAGCCTCCCTGCGGTCGGAGAGATTGGATTTTAGGAGTGAGACAGAAATGGCAAAAAAGAATGACGCGTACTATTTTGACACCTTTACCGCCTGCCTGGACGACGCCTGCCGGGCGGCCCAGCTGCTGGACCGGGCTATGCGGGAGTTTGACCCCGCTCAGATCAAGGAGAAGCTGGATGAGATGCACGCGGTGGAGCACGCCGCCGACGACAAGAAGCACGAGCTGCTCAATGTGCTGGCCAAGGCTTTCATCACCCCCATCGAGCGGGAGGACATCATCCTCCTCAGCCAGAACATCGATGAGGTGACCGACAAGATCGAGGACGTGCTGCTGCGCCTGTACTGCAACAACGTCCAGAGCATCCGGCCTGAGGCCCTGGAGCTGTGCCGGGTGGTCATCCGCAGCTGTGAGGAGGCCAAGCTCATGGCGGAGGAGTTCGCCGACTTCAAGCGCTCCAAGCTCCTGCGGGACCACATCATCCAGATCAACACCCTGGAGGAGGAGGCGGACCAGCTGTTTATCAACAGTATGCGCACCCTCCACACCACCTGCTCCGATCCCCTGGAGATCATTGTCTGGCGGGAGATCTACTACTATCTGGAGATGTGCGTGGACGCCTGCGAGCATGTGGCGGACACGGTGGAGAGCGTGGTCATGAAGAATTCCTGACCTGACCAGGCGAGGATCGGGATCGCATCCGGCTTTTCCGGCGCGTGCCCGTTTGATTTCAAAAGGAGGACGAGGCCGCCCTGTGAGCCATCGGGCGGCCCGCGTCGAAGCTATGATACGTTTTCTGAAAAAACAGCCCGCCGGGCGGCTCATTGCCCTTGGCTTTGCGGCGGTCATTCTGATCGGCAGCATTCTTTTGATGCTGCCCATCTCGGTGCGCCAGGGGGCGGAGGTGGCGTACATCGACGCCCTGTTCACCTCCACCAGCGCCGTGTGCGTCACCGGCCTGATCGCCATCGACGCATACGACCATTTTACCGTCTTTGGACAGGCGGTGCTGGCCGGACTCATCCAGGTAGGCGGACTGGGGGTCACCTCGGTGGGCGTGGGGCTGATTCTGGCCGCAGGCGGCCGGGTGAGCTTCAAGGGCCGCTCTTTGGTGAAGGAGGCCCTGAACGTGGATAGCTTTCAGGGCATGGTGCGGCTGGTCAAGTGGGTGCTGCTGGTGACGCTGTGCTTTGAGGGGGCCGGGGCGGTGCTCAGTTTCCTGTCCTTTGCCCAGGACTACCCCCTGCCCCGGGCCCTTTGGACCAGCGTGTTCCACTCCGTCGCCGCCTTCAATAACTCCGGCTTTGATATTCTGGGCGGGATGCGCAACCTGATCCCCTATCAAAAAGACGTGCTTTTGAACCTGACCACCTGCGCGCTAATCTTCTTCGGCGGCCTGGGCTTTCTGGTGATGCTGGACATCCGCCGGGCCCGGAGCTTCCGGAAGCTGTCCTTCCACTCTAAGGTGGTGCTCACCACCACGGTGGCCCTGCTGGTGGTCGGCACGCTGCTGCTGAAGGCCACGGAGGACATGACTTGGCTGGGGGCCTTCTTTCACAGCGTATCCGCCCGCACCGCCGGGTTCTCCACCTATCCCATGGGGGAGCTGACCAACGCGGGGCTGTTCACCCTGATTTTGCTGATGTTCATCGGCGCCTCCCCCGGCTCCACCGGCGGCGGCATCAAGACCACTACCTTCTTTGCCCTGATGCAGCAGGTGCGAGCGGTCTTTACCAAGAGAAAGCCCGGGGCCTTTTACCGGACGCTGCCGGAGCAGGCCATCAGCAAGGCCTCGGTCATCGCCCTGCTGTCCCTGCTGGTGGTGTGCTGCGGGACTTTCCTGCTGTGCATCCTGGAGCCGGAGCTAGAGTTTGTGCAACTGCTGTTTGAGGAGGTCTCGGCCTTCGGCACGGTGGGACTGTCCACCGGTATTACCTCCGATCTGTGCGTTGCCAGCAAGCTGGTGCTGATCCTGACCATGTTCATCGGCCGTCTGGGGGCCTTTACCCTGTTTTCCCTGTGGATCGACCGGCCGGCCCCCAGCGTCCGGTACACGGAAGAAATGATTACGATCGGGTAGGAGACGATATGAAAAAGAAGCAGTATGCCACATCCTTTGGCGTGATTGGACTGGGCCGGTTTGGAACGGCCCTGGTGAAGACCCTGGCCGAGGCGGGCCAGGAAGTGATTGCGGTGGACCGCAACGAACCCAAGGTGAAAGCGGTGCGCAAATACACCGACTATGCCTTTGTGATGAACGATCTCAGCGAAGAGAGCCTTCTGGAGGCCGGAATTCAGAATTGCGGCACCGTGACCATCTGCATCGGAGAGCAGATCGACGTGAGCATCCTCACCACCATGCGGGTCACGAAACTGGGGGTCCCCCATGTGATCGTCAAGGCCAACAGCCAGGAGCACGGCGAGGTGCTCAAGCAGCTGGGGGCCTCGGTGGTGTATCCGGAGTCGGATATGGCGGTGCGCATCGGCAAGCGGCTCATCTCCGGCAATCTGCTGGACTACATCTCCCTGGACGACGACGTGGAGGTGCGGCGCATCCAGGTTGGGGGGAAAATGGTGGGGGCCACCATCCAGGAGCTGGATGTGCGGCGGATCTACGGGGTGAACATCATCGCCGTGGAGCGGGACCACCAGACCAACGTGGAATTTTCGCCCCAGTACCGCTTCCAGGCGGAGGACATCATCTCCGTCATCGGCAAGGTGGATAAGATCGACCACTTTGAGCGGGACATCCAGGTATAAACAACACCCAGGGGCGGGCCACAGAGACAGACAGGAGACTTAACTTTGGATTTCAGGCAGCATCTCATCATAGCGGCCAAGGGGGCCGTGGTAGGGGGGACCATGCTGGTCCCCGGCGTAAGCGGCGGGACCATGTGCATCCTGCTGGGGATCTATGACCGGCTGATCCACGCGGTGAGCACCTTTTTCCACAGTAAGCGGGCGAATTTCCTGCTGCTGTTCTGGTTTTGCCTGGGGGCTCTTGGGGGGATGCTGCTGCTGGCCAAGCCCCTGCTCCAGGTGATGGAGCTCTTTCCCCGGCCTGCGGGCTTCTTCTTTATGGGAGCGGTGGCCGGGAGCATCCCCATGACCTTCCAAAAGGCGGAGGTCCGCTCCTTCCACTGGAGCATTCCCGTGTATGTGGTGGTGGGGGCGGTGATTGTCTGGGCGCTGGCCAAGCTGCCCGCCATGGACCAGATGGAGGGCGGCGGCATGGAGCAGGTCCTGATGTTGGTGGTGGCCGGCGTGGTGGCCGCAGTGGCCCTGGTGCTGCCGGGGATCAGCGTGTCCTATCTGCTGCTGGTGTTGGGGCTGTACGGCCCCACTATCCAGGCCATCGACCAGTTGAACATCCCCTTCCTGCTCCCTCTGGGGCTGGGGCTGGCGCTTGGGATCATCGCCACCACCAAGCTTCTGGAGCACCTGATGCAGGCCCATCCCCGGGGCACCTACCTGGTCATTCTGGGGTTTGTGGCGGCCTCCATCCCCACCATCTTTCCCGGCGTCCCGGCGGGGCTGGAGTGGATCGTGTGCGCCCTCACCCTCTTGGCCGGCTTCGGCGTGGTCTACAAGGTCTCCCATCTGGAATAATACAAAAATAATAGCAAAATGCCCGGACCGGGGGACCCGGTCCGGGCGGAACTGCCTTTTTGCAAAAACAGGGGCGGAAAAGCCGGTCAGCCCTGCTCTCCCTGGTAGATGCGCAGGGCCATGGTGAGGCAGGCCTGGCGCTGGGCGCTGTCCTGGGGACCGAAGCGGCCGTCCCCGTAGCCGGCCAGAATGCCAGACTGGGCCATATAGGCCACACTGTCCCGGGCCCAGGGGGAGATGGACGCCCCGTCGGTGAAGGCGGGGGTCCCGGCTGGAATGCTGGCCCCCAGAGCGCGGCAGACGGCGGAGAGCATCACGGCGGCCTGCTCCCGGGTGAGGAGCTGGTCCGGTCCAAAGGTGGTCTCCGACACGCCGGCGGTGAAGCCCAGGGCATAGGCCTTGAGCACCTCCGGGTCGCTGGTATCGGTGAAGGGGCTGCTCCCCTCCTCGGGAAGAGCGGCGGTCTGACCGCTGGCGGCCTCGTACAGCCGCACGGAGAGGGCGGCAAACTCCGCCCGGGTGATGGTCTCCCGCAGGTCCTGCCCCTCCAGCACACTGGGCAGCAGGTTGTCCGCGATGGCCTCGTTCACCAGATTCAGGGCCCACTCGTCCACCGCCTCGCCGGTGACGGAGGCAGGGTGACTGTCGCTCTCCGGGGCTTTCAGCCAGATGCCCCGGTCCAGAGATTCGCCGGAGCCCCCCTCCGCCATGGTGGAGATGTGGAAGAGGTGCTCATCGTCCCGCACCACCACCTGGGCCTGGCCGGACAGGATGGAGTCCAGGCCCCAGTGCCCCGAGTCCGGGTGATAGGTGAATACCTCCACCAAAAGGGAGGCGCCGCTGTCGCTCTCTACCCGGGTCCCCACCGGGACCAGGGTGGCGGAGTAGGTCTCCGTGTCGGAATAGGGGAAGGGCTCGGTGCCCAGGGGGTCCAGGGAGAGCTGGTAGACCGCCTGCCCGCTTTGCAGGGTGGCCGCCGCGGCCCCGGAGATCAGCATGCCCCCCGCCAGGACGGCGGAGAGGAGCCGGACAAAGGTTCGTTTCATCGCAGAGAGATCCTTTCTGAACGCAACCGCCTGCGCGGATGCGGATATTGTTTTGGGTTAGGTTTCATGCTGCCCGAACAAAAAGACAGCCAGAAAACAATTCTATCATAACGGATGACATAAAAAATAACAAGCGGAAAATTGTGAAGAATTTTAAAAGAATGGGCCGGACCTTCCGGCCGGAAAGGAGCGCAGTGCGCAATGGAATATAACATTGTCCCCATGGACCGCAGCCATGTGCCGCAGATTGCGGAATTGGAGCGGGAGTGCTTCTCCGCCCCCTGGAGCGAGGCCATGCTCACCGAGGCCCTCTTCGACCCCCAGGCCAGCTTCATCGTTGCCGAGGCGGAGGACGGCGGGGTGCTGGGCTACGCGGGGCTTCAGGTGGTGCTGGACGAGGGGTATATCGACAACATCGCCGTGGAGCCCGCCGCCCGCCGCCACGGGGTGGCGGACGAGCTGCTGGACGTGTTCTGCCGGTTCGGAGAGGTCCACCTGGCCTTTTTGACTCTGGAGGTGCGCTCCTCCAACGAGCCGGCCATCGCCCTGTACCGCAAGCACGGGTTTGAGGAGGCCGGCCGGCGGAAGGACTACTACACCAAGCCCACGGAGGACGCGGTCATCATGACCCGCTACTTCCGCCGCATCCCGAAAGAAGATGCCTGAGCCGCAGCTTCGGGAGCTGGGGCTGGAGGAGGTGCGCACCCTCTACCGCCGGGAGCTGAAGAAGACCTTCCCGCCCTCAGAGCGCAAGCCCCTGCGCACCATCGAGGCCCACCTGCGCCAGGGAAATTACAAGGTTCTGGGGCTTTTTCAGGATACGGAGCTGTCCGCCTACGCCCTGCTCTGGCTGTGCCAGGGGGGAAAGGCCGCCCTTTTGGACTATCTGGGGGTGCCGGAGGACCGGCGGGACCGGGGCTGGGGGAGCCGGATGCTCCTGTTCCTGCGCCGGGAACTGGGGGAGACCGCCCTTCTGGCGGAGGTGGAAGCCCCGGAGACGGAGGAGGGCCCCAGGCGGGAGGAGCAGCTGCGCCGCCTGGACTTTTACCGCCGGGCCGGGTTCCGGTATGCGGGGTTTGACTGCCGCCTGTTTGGGGTCCACTACCGGATGCTGGCCGCCGGCCCCGGCCAGGCGGGGGAACTGCTGGAAGCCTACCGGGAGCTGTACCGGGGACACCTGCCCCGGACGGCCTACGCGGCCTTTGTGGAGATCCCGTGGACCCCGCCGGAGTGAAACGAAACTGAGAGAAGAAAGGAAGTCCTCCATGAATCTGTTAGCCATTGAGTCCTCCTGCGACGAGACCGCGGCCGCGGTGGTCCGGGACGGACGGACGGTTTTATCCAACTGTGTCGCCTCCCAGATCGAGATGCACACCATCTACGGCGGCGTGGTGCCGGAGATTGCCTCCCGAAAGCATGTGGAGGCCATTTCCGGCCTGGCGGAGCAGGCGGTGGCCCAGGCCGGACTGACTAAGGGGGAGCTGGACGCCATCGCGGTGACCTACGCCCCCGGCCTCATCGGCGCGGTGCTGGTGGGGGTGAACTTTGCCAAGGGTGCGACCATGGCCCTGGACCTGCCCCTGATCCCGGTGCACCATGTGCGGGGGCACATCGCAGCCAACTACCTCACCTACCCGGAGCTGGAGCCCCCCTTCGTGTGCCTGTGCGTCTCCGGCGGTACCACCCTCATTGTGGACGTGAAGTCCTATACGGAGATGGAGGTGCTGGGCGGGACCCGGGACGACGCGGCGGGGGAGTGCTTTGACAAGGTGGCCCGGGTGCTGGGCATTGGCTACCCCGGGGGCGGGCCCATGGACCGGCTGGCAAGCGGGGGAGACGACGGGCGCTATGAGCTGCCAAGGGCCCATGTGGCGGGACACGAGCTGGATATGTCCTTCTCGGGGCTGAAAACCGCCAGCCTCAACTTGATCCACAATACCCAGCAGAAGGGGGAGGAGCTGAACCTGCCCGACTTCGCTGCCAGCTTTGGCCGGGCGGTGAGCGAGTCCCTGGTGCCCCGGGTGATGGCTGCCGCCCGGATGAAGGGCTATGGCCGGGTGGCCGTGGCCGGAGGAGTGGCTGCCAACCGCCGCATCCGGGCGGACCTGACGGCGGCCTGCCGGGAAAGCGGGGATCAGTTATTTCTGCCAGAGCTGAAGTACTGCGGCGACAACGCCGCCATGATCGGCTGCCAGGGATATTATGAGTGGAGGGCCGGCCATACAGCCGGCCTGGAGCTGAACGCTTACGCCACCCGGGACATCTCTCTGGGGTAAGCGGCGTTGTCGCCTGGGGCCCCGCGAGGCGGGGCGGCGCTGTGCGCCGTACAAGCGTTTTTGCCTTAGGCAAAAACCTTGCGCGAAGGGCGGATTGATTCCGCCCGAGCGTGTGAAAAACAAAGGGGTCCCCGGAAAGCGCAGCTTTCTGGGGAGCACAACGCCGCCATGATCGGCTGTCAGGGGTACTATGAGTGGAAGGCCGGCCACACAGCCGGCCTGGAGCTGAACGCTTATGCCACCCGGGACATCGCGCTGGGGTAGCGCAAAAAACATCTACTCCTTTTGCACAGGAGCGGTGGAACTTCAGAAAAGAGCTTTCCAATGGAGCGGGCCGGTACATAACTGTACCGGCCCGTTTTTGCTGTGGGTGTGGAAAACCGCGGCCCACACGCCAGGAATTTGTTGTTATGTCACATTACAAATGGGAGTATCCTATCGATTTCCTGGGAAACTTGTGGAGAAAATAGAAAGAATCCACTTTGGAACCGGGTTTTCCACATGAATTGTGGAAAAGTTAGTGGAAAATGTGTATAACTCTTTGTACAGGGACAGGAGGGATCAAGCGTTATGTAAATAAACTTATCACAGCAGCGGGACCACGTCCTCCAGTTCCTGTAAGCGGTCCTGAAGGAGGGACAGCAGGCGCTGGGTCTGGGTGCGCTTGCGCCGGGGGCCCAGCAAGTAATAGATGATCCGGTCCGGAGGGGCGTCCTGAAGGATATGGAGCTGGGCCCGGCCGCACTGGACCAGGGCGGCGGCTACGCTGGCCGGGGCGATGAGCCAGTTGTCCTCCCACTGGATGGCCTCCTCCATGAGGGACATCTGGTCAAACCACATCCGGGGAGTGGAGCTGGAACCGAACCAGAAGGCGTGCCACAGGTCGTACTCCGGGTTCCACTGCATCCGGATCTCCCGGGTGCTGTCCAGCTGAGCGGGGTGGACCTGGTGGGGCAGGGAGGAGCCGGGGCGGGTGACCAGGCGCATGGGCTCCCGAAAGACGGGGATGGTCTCCACCTGGCGGCTGTACATATCGTCGGAGATGAAGGCCAGGTCCACCTCCCCCCGCTCCACATAGCCATAGGCCTCCAGGGAGTGGTACTGGTGGAAGGTCAGGCTGCTTTTTCCCTCCTGTAAAAATCGGCGGAACACTGGGGAGAGGATATAGGTGGATACGCTGCCAACAGAGGCCACCCGGAAGGTCTGGTTCTCCTCCCGCTGGGGGATGGCGCGGGCGTCCTCCCAGATGGACAGCCAGTGCTCCGCCATGGGGAGGAAGGCCCGCCCCTCTGGGGTGGGCTCCACCGTCCGGGTCCCCTTGCGCCGCTCCAGCAGGCGAAAGCCCAGCTCCCCCTCCAAGGCGCGGACCCGGCGGCTCAGGGCGGGCTGGGTGACGAAGAGGGCCTGGGCAGCCTGGGAGAAACTGCCGGTGCGTACCACGGCCAGAAAGGCCTGCAATTCCAGTTGTGTCATGGAGCATCCCTCAAATTATAAAGAATCAATTATATTTTATGGGGAAAACACGCATTTTACAAGGAAAATTTTCGGCGGTATCATAAAAAGAAGAAAAGGAGACGTGATACGCGTGAACCGGACCGCCGTGCTCACTCAGGGCAGCATCCCACAGCAGCTGATCTGGCTGGCCCTGCCCCTGATCTGCGGAAATATTTTGCAGCAGCTCTATAATACCGTGGACGCCTTCATCATCGGCCGCTTTTTGGGCGGTGACGCCTTCGGCGCGGTGGGGGTGGCGGGGACAGTGATGAACCTGTTCATTTTCATCCTCAGCGGCTGCTGCACCGGTATCTCCGTGCTCTTCGCCCAGTTTTACGGAAGCCGGGACCTGGCCTCCTTCCGCCGGGAGGGATTCCTCTCTCTGGTCTTCGGACTGCTGTTCACGTTCCTTCTGGGCCTGGGGGCGCTGGTGCTGCTCTCCCCGCTGCTGGGGGCGATCCAGACCCCGGAGGACCTGCAGCCCCTGGTGGAGCAGTACCTGCACATCATCTTCCTGGGGCTGCCGGTGACCTTCCTCTATAACCTGGGTTCCGCGGCACTGCGGGCGGCGGGGAACACCCTGGCGGCTCTGCTGCCCCTGGTGGCGGCCACGCTGCTGAACATCGGGCTGGACCTCTTCTTTGTGGGCAGCTGCCAGATGGGCATCGCCGGGGCGGCGGTGGCTACGGTGCTGTCCCAGGGGGTGGCGGCCCTGCTGGCCCTGAGCTATTTGAAATGGAAGCTCCCCCAGCTGCTGTTTGGCCGGGAGGATATGAAAATGGACGTGGCCATGCTCCGGCGCACGGCCTCCTTTGGGGTGGTGTCCGCCCTCCACCAGTCCGCGGTGTACATCGGCAAGCTGCTGGTCCAGGGGGCGGTGAACTCCATGGGCCACCAAGCCATCAACGCCTACACCGCCACCACCCGCATTGAGGGCTTCGCCAACTCCTTCGGGGACAGCGGGGCGGAGGCCATGTCCGTCTTCATCGCCCAGAACACTGGAGCCGGGGAGAAGGAGCGGGTCAAGCGGGGCTTCTGGACCGGAATGGCCCTGCTCATCGGCCTGGGCCTGGCCATGTCCCTGATCATGTTCGTGGGAGCCCACGCCTCCCTGGTGCTGATGCTGGGGGAGAGCGGCCTGGACGCCCTGGAGGAGGGCATGGGCTATTTGCAGTGGGTATCGGTATTTTATGTGCTGTGTTTCATCGGCAGCGCCTATGTGGGCTTTTACCGGGGCAGCGGCCGGGTGTCCGTGCCGGTGATCGGCAGCACGATGCAGATCACCATCCGGGTCATTTTGTCCTACGCCATGGCCGGGACCCTGGGACTCACCGGCGTGGCGGTGGCCACGGGGGTGGGGTGGCTGGCCATTGTGATCTTCCAGACCATCCTGTTCCGCACCCGCGTGAAGCTCTCGTAAAAATGTCGAAGATTTGAAAAAATGGGCTACCAATTTTGGTGAGAGTGTGCTATTATGGGAGGGCAAAACCGGGAGCGGAGGCTCCTAAGGAGGAAGGAAGGAACCCCCATGGCAACGAAAACAAGCCCCATTGGCATCATTGATTCGGGAATCGGCGGCTTCAGCGTCGCCCTGAAAATGCAGCAGCTGCTGCCCCATGAAAATCTGCTCTACTTTGGCGATGGGGCGAACATGCCCTACGGCAACCATTCGGCAGACGAAATTTTGACTATGACCCGCTATATGCTCCGCTTTATGGAGGAGCGGGGAGTCAAGGCCCTTCTGGTGGCCTGCAACACCATCTCCTGCCTGATCGACCGGTACCGGGACGACATGAGCTGCCCGGTGCTCAGCGTGGTGGAGGCGGGAGCAGAGGCGGTGGCCCAGATGCCCGCAAAGAATGTGGGTGTGATCTCCACCTGCTTTACGGAGTCCACCAAGTGCTACCCCAACCTCATCGGTCAGAAGGCCCCGGACAAGACGGTGATCAGCCAGGGCTGCCCCGATCTGGCCCATCTCATCGAGTTCAATCTGGGCAACCCCGGTGGACAGGAGATCATTGAGGAGGACCTGAAAAAGAACATGGACGAGCTGGTCCACCAGCACAAGATCGACTGCTGCGTGCTGGGCTGTACCCACTACCCCCTGGTGGAGAAGGACATTGAGCGTCTCTACCCCGGCCTGCCCCTGGTGGACCCGGCGGTGCAGATGGCCAAGACCATTGGGGCGTACCTGGAGGAAAACGGCCTGAAAAACGACCAGGCGGAGAAGGGTACCCTGGACATCTACACCACCAGCAGCATTGAGGAGTACCGGGAGAAGGCCGCCAAGGTGGGGCTGGACCCCATCACCTCGGTACAGCTCTACCCGGCCATGAAACTGTAATGACTCACCCATAGAGATGCTGCCCGCCGCAGGAAAGAGCGCCTGCGGCGGGCTTTTTTCGCCGCAAGGGAGGCGAAGGATGGGGGAGGGGCGGCCTGAGGGCTCTGGAGAAGCGGAGAAATCCTCATACCGCCGGGAAGGGCGGCATATAGTAGCACAGCAGACCCAAATCGCGGGGGAGTTGTTGCTGTGTGAAAGGGAATATGGAAGAGCGGGCCTGTCAGCTGGCCCGGTACATCATCGAAAACAAGGCGACGGTGCGCGCCGCAGCCCGAACCTTCAACATCAGCAAATCCACGGTGCACAAAGATCTGTCCGAGCGGCTCCCGTCCTTTAACCGGCCCTTGTACCTCCAGGCCAAGCAGGTTCTGGAGGAGAACAAGGCCCAGCGGCACATTCGGGGCGGGATGGCCACCCGGAGAAAATACAAAGGAGTGTGACGTCCGGCGGCGGGAAACAGGTTCTTGTTCCCCGCCGCCGGTTCGTGTATAATAAATACACTCGTGACAAAGCCGAAAGGAGAACCGCACCATGAGCTACGCCGACCAGGTGTTTATTCAAAACTGTAACGATATTTTGTCCAAGGGCGTGTGGGACACAGACCGCCCGGTGCGCCCCCGGTGGGAGGACGGAACTGCCGCCCACACCATCAAGCTCTTCGGGCTGGTGAACCGCTATGACCTGCGCAAAGAGTTTCCCATCCTCACTCTCCGCCGGCAGTACCTGAAATCGGCGGTGGACGAGCTGCTGTGGATCTGGCAGAAGAAGTCCAACAACATCCACGATCTGAACAGCCATGTGTGGGACGCCTGGGCGGATGAGAACGGCTCCATCGGCAAGGCCTACGGCTATCAGCTGGGGGTGAAGCACCACTACCC
>CALWWF010000039.1 GCA_944385165.1 uncultured Oscillospiraceae bacterium | reverse complement strand
ACAGAAAGGAGGCCGCCGGGATGGACGACGTGATCGCCCTGTTTCACCGGTACAAGGACCCGGTCTACCGCCTGGCCCTGTCCTTCACCGGCTCCCCCGCCGACGCGGAGGACGTGACCCAGACGGTATTTCTCAAATATCTGGAGACCCAGCCGGAGCTGGAGGAGGGCAAGGAGCGGGCCTGGCTCCTTCAGGTGACGGCCAATCAGTGCCGTGACCTGTGGCGGCGGTTGCGCCGCCGGGCCACCGTCCCCCTGGACGAGGCCCAGGCCGTGGCCGTCCTCCCGCCCAGGGTGGAGACGGTCTGGGAGACCGTGAGAACCCTCAAGCCTATGGACCGGGGGGTGCTGTACCTCTTTTACTACGAGGGGTACTCCACCGGGGAGATCGCCCAGATGCTCCGGGTGAGCCAGAGCTCTGTCACCTCCCGGCTGAGCCGGGCCAGAAAAAAACTGAAGGAACAGCTGGAACAGGAGGGATACCATGAAACAGGAGTTTAATTGGGCCATGGATCAGGTCAGGCTTCCACCTGAGGCCGAGGAGCGGATTTTAAGGGCGCTGGAAAAAAAGCAATCCTGTTTCAGACGACGCTCCAAACAGCGGTGGCGGCTGGTCCTTGCCGTAGCTGCGGTTCTGGCTCTTTTGGTGAGCAGCGCAGTCGCCGCTGCATATCAAGCCGGGATATTGGGTATCTTTTTCCAGGGAGACACCAGTTCCCTAGAGCCCTATGTGGAAACAAAGCCAGCTGTCGTTCAAGATCAGAATTACCGTCTTACTTTGGACAGCAGCCTTTTTGATGGGAAAGTCCTCTATGCAGTGGTCACAGTGGAAGGCCTCAATGCTCAGGCGACAGAGCGCTTGATGGATGGTCAGGTGATTTTAGATTATCTGCAAACGCAGTGGGGACCAGAACAAGCAAAAGAGATTATGGAGCAGGGACAAGAGGACCCCCTCTTTTTCCAGGTACGCATGGAATCCAGAAACCATATCTCCAGCCTAGCGGTGAGCAAACTGCCGAATCCATCGGAAACCAGCCGGTCTTGGTCCCTGCGGATGACCCTGACCGGACTGAGTCAGCCACAGACAGAGCCTTTGACACTGCACGCTACCTTTATGGAGGCGGGATCTGACATTCAAATCCCAATTAACCAGGCCCTGGATACGATCCACATCCCAATTCATGGAGAAATGATCGTTGATCCGTCCAGTGGGAAAGCGCTGTATATGGACTATATGGAACTCAGTCCCATCCGCTTCACTTACGTAGGGAAACATCCCCAGACGCTGGATTACGAACTGTCAGTCTTGTTTCACACGAAGGACGGTGAAGTTTTAACCTGTGAGGACTTGGGACTGGAACTTGCAATCTGTGACGTACCTGGTCCCGCGGATGTGTTTGGCCGGGAATTTGCGGAAATCGTCTACACATCCAAAACAGTAATAGACCTGACGCAGATCGAAGCTATAGTGCTTGATGGGCAGGAAGTTCTTATCGGTCAATAAGCCGTCGACGGCGGGCGGCCCGGTGTGCCGCCCCTACGGAATGGCATGGGGCGGCGCGTCCGGGAGGCCGCGCCCTACGGACGTCATGGGCCATAGAAGGCGGGCGGCCACATGGGGCCGCCCCTACGGTTGAAAGGGACCGCCCTCATAACCAGGACCGTTCCTCTCATCCGTCACGGCCTGCGGCCAGCCACCTCTCCCTATCCCCTCTGTCGCTTCGCGACATCTCCCCTTGACAAGGGGAGTCGGCCCCCAGGGGAAGGCTGAAAAATGAGACACGCGCCCCTGGGAGGCCATTCTCCCAAGGGCGCGTCTTTGCGCTGTTCTGTAAATTGTGATTACCGGTGATACAGGTTGTTGGTCTGATACTGGGGCTCGCAGGTGAGCTGGAGACCAAGCTTCTTATAGGTGCTCTCGTCGGGGGGCGAGAGAATGACGGAGCAGTGGGCCTGGCACCCGCTGAGGGCGGCTAGGGATTTCAGGGCGGCCAGGGCCCGCTCGTCCTGGTTGGCGGAGGCGGCCAGGGCGATCAAAATCTCGTCGCTGTGGAGGCGGGGGTTGTTGGAGCCCAGGTACTTGACCTTGACGGTCTGGATGGGCTCGATGGCGCTCTGAGCGATCAGGTGGACCCCGTGCCCCCCTACCCCGGACAGGGCCTTCAGGGCGTTGAGGAGGGCGGCGGCGGAGCAGCCCATCAGCTCGGAGGTCTTGCCGGTGACGATCTCCCCGTCGGGCAGCTGGATGGCCATGGCGGGCTCGCCGGTCTGCTCGGCCACCTGGTTGGCGGCGGCGGCCACCTTCCGGATGGACGGGGTGATCCCCGCCTGCTGCATCAGCAGCTCCAGCTTGTAGACGGCGTGCTCCGAGCCCTTGCCCTGGCGCACCTCGCACTGGGCGTCGTAGTACCGGCGGACGATCTCCTGCCGGGCGGCCTCCTGGCCCGCCTGGTCGTCGTAGATGCACTTGCCCGCCATATTCACCCCCATGTCGGTGGGGGACTTGTAGGGGCAGGAGCCGGTGATCTTCTCAAACATGGCGGCCAGGACGGGGAAGACCTCCACGTCCCGGTTGTAGTTCACCGTGGTCTCCCCGTAGGCCTGGAGGTGGAAGGGGTCGATCATGTTCACGTCGTCCAGGTCGGCGGTGGCCGCCTCATAGGCCAGGTTCACCGGGTGCTTCAGAGGCAGGTTCCAGATGGGGAAGGTCTCAAACTTGGCGTACCCGGCGGTGACCCCGCGCTTATACTCGTGGTAGAGCTGGGAGAGGCAGGTGGCCATTTTCCCGCTGCCCGGGCCGGGGGCGGTGACCACCACCAGGGGGCGGCTGGTCTGGATGTAGTCGTTTTTCCCATACCCTTCGTCGGAGACGATTTTCTGGATGTTGTGGGGGTAGCCGGGGATGGGGTAATGGCGGTACACCGGCACCCCCAGGGACTCCAGCCGCTTCTGGAAGGCGTCGGCGGCCGGCTGCCCGGCGTACTGGGTCACCACCACGCTGCCCACATACAGGTCCATGGACCGGAAGGCGTCGATGAGCCGCAGCACGTCGCTGTCGTAGGTGATGCCCAGGTCCCCCCGGACCTTGTTCTTTTCGATGTCGCTGGCGTTGATGGCGATAATGATCTCTGCGGAGTCCTTCATCTGGGCCAGCATCCGAATCTTGCTGTCCGGCTCAAAGCCCGGCAGCACCCGGCTGGCGTGGAAGTCGTCGAAAAGCTTGCCCCCGAACTCCAGGTACAGCTTGCCCCCGAACTGGGCGATGCGCTCCCGGATGTGCTGGGACTGGAGCTTCAGATACTGGCCGTTGTCAAAGCCCTGTTTGGCCATGCGCTCACTCCTTTTTACCTTTTTTTCTTCAAAATTCAACATTCTTTATTTTACGCGGCCCCTTGGACACCGTCAAGGTTTTTGCCCAAAAGAGTTCCACGAGAGTTGCCCCCGGATTTTGTGGAAAAAGCAGGTAGTATTTGTGAAAATTCTATGATAAGATAAAAGAACTCACCTCTCAGGCTCT
Source organism: uncultured Oscillospiraceae bacterium (assembly GCA_944385165.1). GTDB lineage: Bacteria > Bacillota > Clostridia > Oscillospirales > Oscillospiraceae > Lawsonibacter. The sequence goes on along the minus strand of CALWWF010000039.1, from coordinate 3,325 downwards.
ACGTGCGCATCGGATGCGCCCTACAAACGGCGGGGGAACGCAAGGGCCGCCCGTTGGAATCAGAAACGTGTTTTAAAAGCGCACCCTCATCCGCCCCAGTGTGCGCACTGGGGCTCCCTACCCCTTTTTGCCTTCGGCCATTTCGCCCTGACAGGGGGCAGGCTATTTTGCACCGGGGGCGTGAACGAATCCAGCACGCAGTGTCCATCCGGAAAGAGGCGAAACGAAGTTTCGCACAAAGTTCTTTTGTCTACTTTTCTTTCAAGAAAAGTAGGCCGCCGGGGCGGCGAAACTCCTCACCCTCAAAATATAAAACGGCCCCCTTGTCCGAAAACCGGAACAAGGGGGCCGTTTTACTTATGGAAGCTCTTACCGCTCCTCGCGGAAGTAGTTGAGACCCAGGGCGGCGGGCTGGCCGCTGCCTTTCTGCCGGATGGAGCTGACCACCAGCACGATAGCAGTGATGATGAAGGGCAGGGCCTGGTAGAGCTGGGAGGGCACGGTCCCCAGCCAGCCCAGGGTATCCGGGAAGGCGGCGGCCAGGCTGCCCCCCGACACCCGGAGGGTGTTGAAGAAGCCGAACACGAAGGTGCCCAGGATGGCCAGGGCGGGATTCCAGTTGGCGAAGATGACCAGGGCCACCGCGATCCAGCCGTAGCCGTTGATCCAGCAGCTGCTGGAGAAGGAGCCGGACATGTTCAGACCCATATAGTACCCACCCACGCCCATGATGCCGCAGCCCAGGCAGATGTGCAGGTATTTATAGCGCTTGACGTTGATGCCCACCGAGTCGGCGGCGCCGGGGTTCTCCCCCACCGCCCGCAGGCGCAGTCCGGGGGTGGTGCGGTTGAGGTACCACCACATGGCCAGGGCGATGACCACCCCCAGATAGACCAGGATGTTGTGGTTGAACAGCCCCTGTCCGATCACGGGGATCTGGGACAGGCCGGGGACGGCCAGGTCCGCGAAGCCATTTTTGATGCTGGAGTAGTCGTTCATGGCGGGCCAGCTCACCGCCTTGACCCCGTTGCCCACGAAGAAGTAGACGCCCAGGCCGAAGGTGGTGAGGGTCAGGCCGGTGATGTTCTGGTTGGCCTGGAGAGAGACGGTGAGCACCGCAAAGATCAGCCCGCACAGGGCCCCCGCCAGAAACCCGGTGAGGATGCCCAAGAGCAGGTTGTTGGTCCAGCACCCCACCAGATAGCCGAAGATGGCCCCCACGGCCATGATGCCCTCCACGCCCAGGTTCAGGCTCCCGGACTTTTCCACGGTGATCTCCCCCACGGTGCCGTAGAGCAGGGGGATGTTGTACACCACGATGCCGTGGAGGAAGGTGGTGACCACGCCCAATTTATCCATTTCCATTGCTCTTGCCTCCTTTTCCAGAGGATACCACCCGGAAGCGGGTGAAGAAGTCGGCGGCCAGCACCAGGAAGAGGATGGCCCCCTGGAGCATATCGGCGAAGCTGGAATCCACCTGGGCGAAGGTGGCCGCCGCAGCGGTGGAGCCGTACTGGAGCACGCCGATGAGGGCGGACACCAGGAAGATGGCGGCGGTGTTCAGCTTGGCCAGCCAGGCTACGATGATGCCGGTCCAGCCCACGTCGTCGGTGATGGCGGCGGAGAGGATGCCGGCGGTGCCCACCTTGAAGGCGGCGGCCAGGCCGATGAGGCAGGCGGAGAGGAACACGGTGCGCAGGACGATCTTCCCCACCTTCATGCCCGCGTACCGGGCGGTGCCCACGCTGTCCCCCACCACGGCGATCTCATAGCCGTGCTTGGTGTACTTTAAGTAGAAAAACACCAGGGCCCCGATGACAAAGGCCAGGATCACGCACACATTCAGGCTGAACTTCCCGATGGGGATGCCCGGGAAGGAGGCCAGACTGCTGAAGCTGGCAAAGATGGGGCGGGCGGAGGTCTCGTCCAGGAAGAAGTTCCAGCCGGCCTTGGTCTCCGCCAGGAAGGTGAGGAAATAGAGGGCCACATAGTTGAGCATCAGGGTGAGCAGGGTCTCGTTGGTGCCGAACTTCACCTTCAGGGCGGCCACCAGCACCCCGTACAGCCCGGCGGCCAGCATCCCGGCCAGGCACATGAGGATGAGGGTCACCGGCTGGGGCAGGACGGGCCCGGCCTGGAAGGCCACAGCGGCGGCGGCCACCGCCCCCAGGATGAACTGCCCCTCTCCCCCGATGTTCCAAAAGCGCATCCGAAAGGCCAGGGACAGGGCCACCGCGGTGACCACCAGGGGGACGAACACCTTCAGATAGTTCTCAAAGGCCCGGTAGGCGATGCGGTTGCCCACCATGCCCATGGTGAACATCCGCCAGTAGTAGGCCACCGGGTCCACGCCGATGGCCATCAGCAGCACCGCACCCAGGGCCAGAGCGGCCGCCACAGCCGCCAGGTAATAGAGCAGCCGCTTCCAGATGGGGCAGCTCTCCCGCTTTACGATATGGATCCGCATCCCGCCTTACGCCTCCTTTCCCTGGTCCCCGGAGTCCTCCGGGACGATGTTGGTGTCTCTGGCGATGCCCGCCGGCTTGTCCTCGTACTTGTTGGACAGGTCCAGGGCGCCGGTCATCATCAGCCCCAGCTCCTCTTTGCTGGTCTTGTGGGCGTGGACCACACCCATCATCTTTCCGTGGCAGAGCACCATGATCTTGTCGCACAGGGCCAGCATCACGTCCAGGTCCTCCCCCACAAAGAGGATGCCCACGCCGTCCTTCTTCTGCTGGTTGAGGATGTTGTAGATGGCGTAGGAGGAGTTGATGTCCAGCCCCCGCACCGGGTAGGCGGTGATGAGCACGTTGGGGCCGGCCTTGATCTCCCGGCCCAACAGCACCTTCTGCACATTGCCGCCGGAGAGCTGGCGCACCGGGGTCTCGGTGGAGGGGGTGACCACTCCCAGCTCCCGGACCACATGCTCCGCGTCCGCCCTCCCCTGCTTCCGGTCCACCAGGGGGCCCTTGCTGTCCCCGTAGTTTTTCAGCAGCATGTTGTCCGTGATGGACAACGACGGGGCCAAGCCCATCCCCAGCCGGTCCTCGGGGATGAAGGACATGGAGATGCCCTTGTCCAAAATGGCCTTGGGGGAGAGGCCCACGATGTTGTCCCCCTTGTGGATCATCTGCCCGGACTGGATGGGGCGCAGCCCGGCGATGGCCTCGCACAGCTCCCGCTGGCCGCAGCCGGCGATGCCCGCCACCCCCAAGATCTCGCCGCCCCGGATGTAGAAGTTCACATGGTCGATGGCGGTGGCGCCCTCGTCGTTTAAAATGGTCAGGTCCCGGATCTCCAGCAGGGGCCGGGTCTTCTCCACCAC
>CALWWF010000038.1 GCA_944385165.1 uncultured Oscillospiraceae bacterium | reverse complement strand
GAGGGCCTGCTGGCCGCCCCCCTCCCCGGGGACCTGGACCGGGAGCAGCCCATCGCCCTGGTGTCCTGCGACTCCCGCACGGTGGTGCCCGGCACCCTCTTTGTGTGCAAGGGGGCCCACTTCAAGGCGGAGTTTCTGGACATGGCCCAGAGCCGGGGGGCGGTGGCCTATGCAGGAGAAAAACGCTGGCCGGACTCCCCCCTACCCTGCATCCTCCTGTCCGACCTGCGCCGGGCCATGGCCCTTATGGCCGACCTGTGCTATGACCACCCCTCGGGCAAGCTGAAGGTGGTGGGCTTCACCGGCACCAAGGGCAAGTCCTCGGCCACCTACTATTTGAAGTCGGTGCTGGACGTGTACCGCGCCCGCCAGGGCAAGGGGGAGACGGGAGTCATCTCCTCCATCGACACCTACGACGGGGCGGAGCGCTTCGAGTCCCACCTGACCACCCCGGAGCCCCTGGACCTGCAGCGGCACCTGGCCCACGCCGCACAGGCGGGGCTGGAGTACCTGACCATGGAGGTGTCCAGCCAGGCCCTGAAGTACCACCGCTCCCTGTGCACCGAATTTGCCGCCGCCTGTTTTCTCAACATCGGCTACGACCACATCTCCCCTATTGAGCACCCGGATTTCCAGGACTACTTTACCTCCAAGCTGAAAATTTTCGGCCAGGCCCAGGTGAACTGCGTCAACCTGGACTGCGACCACGCCCCCGAGGTGCTCGCCGCCGCCCAGGCCGCCGGGAAGCCGGTGATCACCTTCTCCCAAAAGAATCCCCAGGCGGACGTGTACGCTTCCTCGGTGCGCAAAGAGGACGGCCAGACGGTGTTCCAGGTGCGCACCCCCTCCTATGAGCGGGAGTTCCGGCTGACCATGCCCGGACTGTTCAACGTGGAGAACGCCCTGGGGGTCATCGCCGTGTGCGAGGCCCTGCACATCCCCGACTGGGCGGTGTACGACGGCCTGGTGCGGGCCCGGGTGCCCGGGCGGATGGAGGTGTTCTCCAACGCCGACGGCAGCGTCCAGGCCATCGTGGACTACGCCCACAACCGCCTGTCCTTCGAGACTTTGTTCCGCTCCGTCCGGGAGGAGTACCCCGGCCGGAATTTGGCAATCGTCTTCGGCTGCCCCGGCAAGAAGGCCTTCGACCGCCGCCATGACCTGGGGGAGGCGGCCGGGCAGTGGTGCGACCGGGTCTACCTCACCGAGGAGGACAGCGGCGAGGAGGACACCCTGTCCATCTGCCAGGAGATCGCCCCCAACGTGGAGAAGGAGGGCTGCCCCGTCCAGATCATCCCCAACCGGGGGGAGGCCATCCGCCGGGCGGTGCTGGACAGCGACGGCCCCACCGTCCTCCTCCTCACCGGGAAGGGACGGGAGACCCGCCAGAAGCGGGGCACCGAGTATATCGACACCCCCACCGACGTGGAGTACGTCCAGGCCTTCCTCCAGGAGTACGACCTGCGCCGGGGGCTGGACAAGACCTCCCCGGCCAAGGCGGCCCTGTCCGTCCTTCCCGCCCTGGAGGAGCGGCGGGGGGAGGTGTGGGTGGTCTGCGCCCCCAAGACCCTCGCGGCGGACTGGGGGGACGCCCTGGCCCTGGCCCGGGCGGGGGCCCAGGTGGTGCTGGTCCGGCCGGAGGGGGGAGAGCTGCCCCAGGAGCTCTCCGGCGCGGGGGTGGCCCTGTCCCCGGGGGACGGCGGCCTGCTCAAGCGCACCGACTCCGGCTTCACCGTCCGCCCCAAGGTGCTGGAGGCCCTTCTGGCCGGGGGGTTCCTGCCGGTGCTCACCGGGAGCGGGGAGGAGGCCGCGGCGGTGGCCCAGGCCATGAAGGCCAGCCGCCTGGTCCTCCTGACGGAGGGGGAGCCCTCCCTGGCCCTGGGGGTGGACCGCCAGGTGGAGCTGCTCCACATGGACCTGGCCAAAGCTGAGGAGCTTTTGAAAGAGGGGGCTCTGCCCCAGGACGTGGTGGTCCCCCTGAAGCTGGCCTGCCGGGGGGCGGAGGGGGGCGTGGAGAAGGCCGTCCTCCTCAACGCCGGGGAGGAGCATGTGCTGCTTCTGGAGGCCCTGGGCCAGCAGATCATGGGCCTGTCTGTGACCCCCTGACCCTCTGTTCTGAAAACACAGAAAACGCAATCGGGCGGCCCCGCTTCAGCGGGGCCGCCCGATTCTATTTGGCAATGATATTTTAACCCTTTGACGGGGCGCCCTCCGCCCACCGGCGGATCAGCTCCCCGGACTGGGCGGCCTGGGCCCCCCGGACCGAGAGGCCCTCCCCGATCACCGCCCCGGGACACAGCCGGGCCAGGTCTTCCGCGCTGCGGCCCATGCCGCTGCCCTCGTTGGTGCACAGGGGGCAGATGATCTTGCCGGAGAAGTCGTAGTGCTCCAGGAAGGTGCACACCGGCATGGGCAGGGTGCCGCAGTAGTTGGGGTAGGCCAGGTAGATGGGGTCATACCCCGCCACGCCCCCCTCCGGCCAGGCGGCCAGCTCCGGCCGGGCGCCGGTCTGCCAGTCCCGCTTGGCCTGCTCCACGCAGGCCCGGTAGCTGTGGGAGTAGGGGACCTTCTGCTCCAGGCGGAACAGCGTCCCGCTCACCGCCTGGTGCAGCAGCTTGGCGGCCACCTCCGTGTTGCCCACAGACAGCTCCCGGATGGAGCCGTCCACATAGTTTTCTCCCGCCCGGGAGAAGTAAACGATCAGCGGAGCCATAAACCCCACCGCCTCCTTTCCAGTATTGGGGAGCGCGCTCTCCACTCTCTACTCTTCACTCTCTCCTGCGCGCCGGTGACGAAACGGCCCGGCGCCCCTGTTGGAACGCCGGACCGTCTGCCGCTCTTCAAAATAGACTTGCGTCTCGATTTTCCCAGAAGCTTGGGCCCTTACTGCAGGTTCAGAGCCTCTTTCACCTTGGCGATGATGTGGGCGCCGATGTCACGGGAGGCGTCCACAGTCTGCGCGCCCAGGTGGGGGGTGACGATGAAGTTGTCGCACTCGAACAGGGGGGAGTCGAACTGAGCGCCCTCGGTCAGGCCGCCGGCAGCCAGCTCGTTCTCCATCACGTCGGAGGCGTAGCCGCCGATCTTGCCGGCCTTCAGGGCCTCGTACATATCCTTCTCGTTGACGATGCCGCCGCGGCTCATGTTCAGCACCACAGCGTCGGGCTTCATCTCAGAGATGGACTTGGCGTTGAACAGGTCCTTGGTCTCGGGGGTGAGGGGCATGTGGATGGTCACGAAGTCGGAGACCTTCAGCACCTCGTCGATGGTCATGCTCTTGGCGTGCTGCTCCTCAAAGACATGGGCGGGCAGATAGGGGTCGTAGGCCACCACGTCCATCTTGAAGGCGCGGGCCAGCTCGCCCACCCGCTGGCCGATGCGGCCGAAGCCCAGAACGCCCAGGGTCTTGCCCCGCAGCTCGCGGCCCACGAACTTATACTTGTCCCAGTTCTTGTTCACCTTCACGTCGTAGTTGGCGGGGATGGTGTGGCGGGACAGGTCCAGCATCTTGGAGATGGTCAGCTCGGCCACGGCGTTGCCGTTGAGGCCGGGGGCGTTGATGACCTGGATGCCCTTCTCCTTGGCGGCGTCCAGATCGATGTGGTTCAGGCCCACGGAGCACACGCCGATGACCTTCAGGTTCTTGGCGGCGTCCAGGATCTCCTTGTTGATGGCCGGGTCCACCCGCATGATGAGCACATCATACTCGGGGATCAGCTTGGCCAGCTCCTCCTGGGTGGGCAGCATGTGGGTGTCCACCTGCATATACTTGCCCAGCTCCTGGGCGATGGACTCGTGGACGGCGTCGATGATCAGACATTTCATGATAATCAAGCTTCCTTTCTTCTTTTCACAAGTTCCAGCGGGTGGATTCTGCGGGAACCCCCGCCATGCCATTCTTGTTTTGCATGAACGAACCGCGCTTCCAGTCAAAAATGGCATACATTTGGGGGCTGGAACCCACTGCTTTCTTCATTTTGTCCCGGATTTTGATACTATTAAAGCATAAAATCTACATTCCGAACAGCAGATTTTTGCTGATGGTTGCCACAGCCTTTTCGTTGTGGTATACTAAATCAAACCTTGTAACCCACCGCGGTCCCCGCCGCGCCTGGAAGGAGCCTGTATGAACTTTCTGCATCTGAAGTACTTTTTGCTGGTGGCCGAGGAACTGAACATCACCCGGGCGGCCGAGCGGCTCTACATCTCCCAGCAGTCCCTGAGCAACCACATCAGCAACATGGAAAAGGAGCTGGACGTGAAGCTGTTCACCCGCTCCCCCAAGCTCTCCCTGACCTACGCCGGAGACCTGCTGGTGGAGACCGCCACCCAGATCCTGGACCTGTACAGCCAGTTTCTGGCCAAGGTGGGGGACATCAACCGCCACTACATGGGGGTGCTGCGGGTGGGCATCTCCCACACCTGCGGCCTGGCCCTGCTGCCGGAGGTGCTGCCCCAGTTCCAGGCGGAGTTCCCCATGGTGGAGTTCTCCCTGTTCGAGGGCAACTCCACCCACCTGGAGGACGAGCTGGCCCACGGTCGGGTGGACCTGATCGTGTGCTTCCAGCCCATTATGATGGAGGGGGTGGAGGTGGTGCCCCTCACCCAGGAGCCCCTGATCCTGGTGGTACCCAAGAGTTTCACCGACCAGATCTTCGGCGACCGGGCCCCGGAGGTCCGGGAGCAGTTCGCCTCCGGGGCGGACATCGACTGCTTCCAGGACATGCCCTTCATCCTCATCAAGCGGGGCAACCGCACCCGCAGCACGGTGGACCAGTACTTCAGCCGCCACTTCTTTAAGGCCAAGCTGATTTTAGAGACGGAGAACACCATTACCACCCTGGCCATGGCCCAGGCGGGCATCGGCATTACCATCTGTCCGGAGCTGTTTCTGCGCACCATCCACGTCACCTCCGCCCAGGGCTCCACCGACCAGCTGGACTTCTTCCCCCTCAACGACCCCTCCACCATCTGTAAGCTGGTGGTGGGCTACCGCCGGGACCGGTACATGTCCCACTTCGGGGAGCGGTTCATCCAGCTGACCCAGCAGGCTCTGGGGACCGGGGAGGAGGCCGTCCCCGCGGGGGCGGCCCAGACATGACCCCAAAATATCCAACATTCCGCCGGGAAACTGCCGGCATGATCCAGCCCTTCGGGCTATCTATGGAGGAATCATGCTATGTCCTGTAAAGAGGAATTTATCGAGATCTACCGGGAAAACATTACCCGGGCCGGGGCGGACGCCCTGCTGAACTACCTGGAGAATAAAAGCGACTTTTTCACCGCCCCCGCCTCCGCCCGGTACCACCTCTCCTGTGAGGGCGGGCTGTGCGAGCACAGCCTGAATGTGTACCACTGTCTGGTGGACTACCTCCAGCGGGAACGGGTTCAGGAGCTGTACGGCCTGGACTACAGCCAGGAGACGGTGGCCATCGTGGCGCTGCTCCACGACGTGTGCAAGGTGGGCTGCTATAAAAAGGGCTTCCGCAACGTGAAAAACGACGCCACGGGACAGTGGGAGCGGGTGCCCACCTACTCCTTCGACGACCCCCTGCCCTATGGCCACGGGGAGAAGTCGGTGTACATCGTCAACGGCTTCCTCCGCCTCACCCGGGAGGAGGCCATGGCCATCCGCTGGCACATGGGCTTCTCCGGCCCGGAGGACCCCCGCACCGTGGGGCAGGCCTTTCAGAAATACCCCCTGGCCTTCGCCCTGGCCACCGCCGATATGGAGGCCAGCTACTTCCTGGAGGGGGAGGAGCGGTGAGGGGTTCTTCTCTTTTCGTTTCTTTCGTCCGAAAAAGGCGGCCCGGCGGGCCGCCTTTTTCCGTATGATGGGGTTTCGCCACTGCGGCGGCTCTTAGGTCTTGTTTGAAAAATGTCAACATGTCCAAGCGACGGGCCTTTTCCCGCCATACTGCGTTCATTTTCCTTGCAATCCACCAAGGATTGCTGCGTCAAATTGCCTTGTCTGGCGAAAAAATCCCTCGCCGTTGGGCACATTTCCAATTTTCAAACAAGGCCTAGCGCGGAGATGGGGCGAAATTCTCATAGGAAAACCGCCCCATATGGCAGGAAACCCCTTTGAAAAACCGCCATGTCGTGGTATGATAAAGCAGACGAAAAGCCTGCGCCTTTTGCAAGGCAAAAAGGAGGAGCGTATATGTTTGAATCCATCGGGTTCATCGGCACCGGGACCATGGGCTCTGCGGTGGCCCGGGCGGCGGTGAAGGGGGCCGGAGGGGCCCGGGTGCTGCTGGCCAACCGTACCCCCGCCAAGGCCGAGGGCCTGGCCCAGGAGCTGGGGGCTGCGGCCGCGGATAACGAGACCGTGGCTCGGGAGTGTTCCCTGATCTTCCTGGGGGTGAAGCCCCAGATGATGGCGGAGATGCTGGAGGGGATTTCCCCCATCCTGGCCGCCCGGACGGACCGGTTTGTGCTGGCCTCCATGGCCGCCGGCCTGGACGACTCCCGCATCCAGGAGATGGCCGGGGGGGAGTACCCGGTCATCTGCCTGATGCCCAACACCCCGGTGGCGGTGGGGGCGGGTGTGGTGCAGTACTACGGCCTGGGGACCACCCAGGAGGAGCTGGACGATTTCCAGGCTCTTCTCTCCCCCGCCGGTCTGGTGGACCGTATCCAGCCCGGGCAGCTCAACGCCGCCAGCGCGGTGTCCGGCTGCGGCCCCGCCTTCTGCGCTTTGTTTATCGAGGCTCTGGCCGACGGGGCGGTGGCCTGCGGCCTGCCCCGGGACAAGGCCCTCTCCTACGCCGCCCAGATGGTGGAGGGCACCGCCCGCCTGATGCTGGAGAGCGGCTCCCACCCCGGCCAGATGAAGGACGGGGTGTGCTCCCCCGGCGGCACCACCATTCAAGGGGTGCGCACCCTGGAGGCGCGGGGCTTCCGCTCCGCTGCTATGGAGGCGGTCATCGCCGCCTATGAAAAGACGGTGGCCATGGGGAAGTGATCCCCGACTCCCGATCAATGCCCAGATAGAAAGGGGTTTTCTGTTATGAGAATCGTGGTAAAAGTCGGTACATCCACTCTGGCCCACTCCACCGGGCGCATGAACATCCGCCATGTGGAGGAGCTGGTGAAGGTACTCAGCGACCTGAAAAACGCCGGACACGAGGTGATTCTGGTCTCCTCCGGCGCCATCGGCATGGGGGTGGGCAAGCTCAACCTCCCCGGCAAGCCCACGGACATGCCCACCAAACAGGCCGCCGCCGCCGTGGGCCAGTGCGAGCTGATGTACACCTACGACCGGCTGTTTTTGCAGTATAACCACACCGTGGCCCAGATCCTCCTCACCGGCGAGGACGTGGACGACCAGCAGCGCCGGGAGAACTTCGAGAACACCCTGGAGCGCCTGCTGGAGCTGGGGGCCCTGCCCATCATCAACGAGAACGACACCGTGGCCACCGCCGAGATCAAGGTGGGGGACAACGACACCCTGGGGGCCATCGTGGCCAAGTGCGCCAAGGCGGAGCTGCTGGTGCTGCTCAGCGACATCGAGGGGCTGTACACCGCCGACCCCCGGAAGGATCCCGCCGCCAAGCTCATCCCCGTGGTGGAGGAGGTCACCCCCGACATCGAGACACTGGCAGGGGGCGTGGGCTCCGGCCTGGCCACCGGCGGGATGGCCACCAAGCTCCGGGCCGCCAAGATGGTCAATGCCGTGGGCTGTGATATGATCATCACCAACGGGGAGCACCCGGAGGTCCTCTACGACATCGCCGAAGGGAAGGCCGTGGGGACGCGGTTCATCGGGAAGAAGTAAATTTGGTTCTTTTCTAGGGGATTTCGCCGCCTGCCTGCGCCCGCAGGCGCGTTTCGGAGCGCAACCGCCGCACAGCGGCGGCTCTTAGCGCGGAGATGGCGGCGAGGTACTTTCCCATCGATGAGAAAGTACGCAAAGGATCGCCGGTGGTGGCCTCAGAATGTGCCCTGCGTGCCCATATTCGTCCACGCCCCGGACCCCCGTTTACGAGAGTACTCTTCTGAACGTGTATGCCGCCCTTCCGGCGCGCAAAACCAGGAGTACTTGGGTGCAATTTAACCCGGGCCTTCGGCCCTGGGGGTACAAAATTTGCCGCCGCTGCGGTCCCGCTTTTGCGCCTGGGTTTGCCGAACCAACGTTCCCGGTGCGGATACGGCGGGAGCCCCAAGGGGTTCCCCTACGCAAAACAGAACCTGTCCCGGTGATAGCGTAGGGGAAGGGCTTGCCCCTCCCGCAAAGCCTTCCCCCTCCCAGGGGAAGGTGCCCCCGAAGGGGGCGGATGAGGGTGCGCTCTATAGATGCGCGGAACTGCCGTGGAATGGAGGTGCCGTATGGCCGCCGAGGAGGAAAAACGCTGTAGCTGTGGGAGCGTGATGACGTTTTCCGGCCGTCAGACGCTGCACATGAATGGAAGCCCATTTTTCATGGAGACATCCACGCGGTTTGCCCCGGTGGACGTATATGTATGCCCCCGCTGCCGGAAGGTGGAATTTTATCTGCCCAAATGCCCGGAGGAGGAATCTCTGGAGGAGAACGCCATGCGGCTCTACGCCAAGACACCCGAGCGGGAACTGCGCGCCCTGCTGGCAGACCCGGACTATCCGCCGGAAGTGCACCGGGGAATCCGGAGGCTTTTGGAGCAGCGCGCCGGACATGAGCTGTAAGGATGTGAACTGAGCTGCCAAACATAGAATATGCCGACCTGGTCCTGCTCAACGCCGAGCTTGGCCGGGGGGATTCCCGGTACCATGTGAGCTACAAGGACGGGAGCACCGCCTGTCTGGAGCCTCCGGGGGCGTGCTGCCAGACCGGAGAGCGGGAGCGGGAGGCCATGGACTGCATCCGGGACTACTACCGGCGCAAGGGGAATTCGGTCTCCTTCTCTACCGACGGGCTGTATTTTCAGGTGGAGTGAGCCAGCGCTCCCCACCGGCTGACGTTACATATAATAATGTAAAAAAATAAGAGGGTGACACCAATGACCACACAGGAACTGCTTGAGAAGGCCAGAGGGGCCAAGACCGCCATGGCCCTGGCCGGAACTGAGACCAAAAACCGGGCGCTCTCCGCCATGGCGGACGCCCTGGTGAAGCACCAAGACGACATTTTGACCGCCAATCGACAGGATCTGGACGCGGCCCGGGGGACCATCTCCACGGTGATGCTGGACCGTCTGGCCCTGAACCCGGAACGCATCGCCGGCATGGCCAAGGGGATCCGGGAGGTGGTGGAGCTGCCCGACCCGGTGGGGGCGGTCCTCAACCGGGTAGAGCGGCCCAGCGGCATCGTGGTGGAGAAGACCGCCGTGCCCATGGGGGTCATCGCCATCATCTATGAAAGCCGCCCCAACGTCACCAGCGACGCCGCCGCCCTGGCCCTGAAGGCGGGCTCCGCCTGCGTGCTCCGGGGGGGCAAAGAGGCCCACCGCTCCGCCGCCGCCATTGTTTCGGCCCTGAAGGAGGGACTGTCCGCCGCCGGCCTGCCGGAGGACGCCCTCCAGCTGGTGGAGGACACCAGCCGGGCCTCCTCCACCCAGCTGATGACCGCCGCGGGCTATGTGGACCTGCTCATTCCCCGGGGGGGCGCGGGCCTCATCCGGGCCTGCGTGGACAACGCCACCGTCCCGGTCATCGAGACGGGCACCGGCATCTGCCACATCTATGTGGACGGCCAGGCGGACCAGGAGATGGCCCTGAATATCCTGGAGAACGCCAAGTGCTCCCGCCCCAGTGTGTGCAACGCCGCGGAGGTGTGCCTGGTGGACCGGAAGATCGCCCCGGAGTTTTTGCCCAAACTGAAAAACCGCCTGGTGGACCGGCGGAAGGAACAGGGGCAGCCCCCGGTGGAGCTACGCCTGGACCCGGACGCCGCCGGGATCATCCCCGGGGTGCCCGCGGGCCCGGCGGACTTTGACACGGAGTTTCTGGACTATGTGATGGCTATAAAGGTGGTGGACGGGGTGGACCAGGCCGTCGCCCACATCGCCGCCCACTCCACCGGCCACTCCGACGCCATCGTCACCGCCGGTGAGGGAACGGCGAAGAAGTTCCTGGCCCAGGTGGACTCCGCCGCGGTCTATTGGAACGCCTCCACCCGCTTTACCGACGGGGGGGAGTTCGGCCTGGGGTGCGAGATGGGCATCTCCACCCAGAAGCTCCACGCCCGGGGCCCCATGGGCCTTCAGGAGCTGTGCACCTATAAGTATGTGGTGCGGGGGACCGGCCAGGTGCGGTAAA
>CALWWF010000037.1 GCA_944385165.1 uncultured Oscillospiraceae bacterium | reverse complement strand
CCCCTGTTCATCAACCCCGGCGACAAGATCAAGATCGACACCCGCACCGGCGAGTATCTGGAGCGCTGCAAGAACTAAGAAGCCTACCTGGCATCTGCCCTTTTAAAGTGTATGGGCGGGTGTCGATGGGACCCCGCAAAGCGGGGCGCGCGCAGCGTGTACAAGCGTTTTGGCGCAGCCAAAACCTTGCCGCAGGCGGAATTCACTTCCGCCGAGGATTTCAAAATTCCCGGGTCCCCAATCAAATTGGAATTTGATTGGGGGCACCCGCACCGGCGAGTATCTGGAGCGCTGCAAGTCGTAATCCAGCGGATTCCTACGAGAAGGACAAGGGTGTTTACCCGTCCGCGAGGCTTCGCCTCAGAAAGGAGCATAACAATGACCATTTCCGAAAAAGTCGCGTACCTGAAGGGACTGGCGGAGGGCCTGAACCTGGATGTGGAGAAGTCCAAGGAGGGCAAGCTGATTTCCGTGATGATTGGGATTCTGGAGGAAGTCGGGCTGTCCATCGAGGATCTGGAGGAAAACGCCCTGGCCCTGGGCGAGGAGATCGACGTGCTCTCCGACGATCTGGCCGACGTGGAGTCCGTGGTGTTTGGCGAGGAGGAGGACGATGAGGACTCCTTCGAGGTGGAGTGCCCCAACTGCGGCGAGCCCATCATCATTGACGACGAGGCCCTGGCCGCGGGCGAGGTGCAGTGCCCCAGCTGTGAGACCCGCTTTGCCCTGGACCTCACCGACGGGGACGAGGACACGGCGGACGCGGACGAGGACTGACCGGCTGGCCCGGCGGGGAATGCCGGGAATGTGTGTATCTGAATCAAACCTCCAATGCGGAACCCGCATTGGAGGTTTTGCTATCACGAATCCGCCGCTCCAGGTGGGAAACGTGATCAAATAGTCCCAAAGGGAGGACGTGACCATGGCAAACACAGCGCTGCCCCATGACCACGGGCAGACCGAGATTGAACAGGAGCTGTCCCACATGCCCAGCGTGGACAACTTTCAGACGGTGGCGGATATTTTCAAGCAGCTGGGGGACGGGAGCCGCATCCGTATTTTCTGGTTGCTGTGCCACTGTGAGGAGTGCGTCATCAACCTCTCCTCCATGGTGCAGATGAGCAGCCCGGCGGTCTCCCACCATCTGAGGCAGCTGAAGGCGGGGGGACTGCTGGTCAGCCGCCGGGAAGGCAAGGAAGTGTACTACAAAGCCGCCGAGACGCCCCAGGCCCAGCTGCTCCACCACATGATCGAGGACCTGATGGAGATCGCCTGCCCGTCGGCGTAGCCCCCAAAGGGAGGTCCTGTATGAAACAAGAGGAGAACTTCCGCTTGGAAAAGGCCCTGCCGGGAATCTCCTCTCATAAGGCGTACTTATGAAAAAACGCTGAAACAGAAATTGCTGATTCTCGTTGGCTGATTTATAATCAATTCAGGAAGGTGCGCGTACGGCCTTTGAGGGACATACGGCTGTACGCGCAAAAAATGAATCGCATAGGGAGGACCGTATGGAAGCGTATTTTGGAGCGAACACCCCCAAGCTGGGCTTTGGACTGATGCGTCTGCCCAAGGGGAAAAACGGAAAGATCGACCTGGAACAGACCAAGCAGATGGTGGACCGCTTTATGGATGCGGGCCTGACATACTTTGACACCGCCTATGTCTACGACGGCGGCGACTCTGAGCGGGCGGCCAAGGCGGCCCTGGTGGACCGGTATCCCCGGGAGAGCTACACCCTGGCCACCAAACTGTGCGCCTGGATGGGGGCCCACGACGAGAAGAGCGCCAAGCAGCAGTTTACCACCAGCCTGGAGCGCACTGGCGCGGGGTACTTTGACTACTACCTCCTCCACGCCCTTCAGGCAGGGAATTATCACCTCTATGACCAGTACCACCTGTGGGACTTTGTGAAAGAGCAGAAGGAGAAGGGGCTTATCAAGCACTGGGGATTCTCCTTCCACGCCGGTCCAGAGCTGCTGGACAAGCTTCTGACCGCCCACCCGGACGCGGAATTTGTCCAACTCCAGCTGAACTACGCGGACTGGGAGAATCCGGACGTGACCGCCCGGGCAAACTATGAGGTGGCCCGGAAGCACGGGAAATCCATTGTGGTCATGGAGCCGGTGAAGGGCGGCGCCCTGGCCAATCCCCCCACGGCGGTCCAGGATATTTTCCGCGCCGTCAATCCCAGCGCCTCCTTTGCCTCCTGGGCCATCCGCTATGCGGCGTCCTTGGACGGCATCCTCACGGTGCTCTCCGGCATGTCCACAGTGGGGCAGATGGAGGACAACCTCTCCTACATGAAGGACTTTAAGCCCCTGGATGAGAGGGAGCGGGCGGCCATCCGAAAGGCCCAAGAGGTCATCAACGGCATTCAGTCCATCCCCTGCACCGCCTGCCACTACTGCACGGCGGGCTGCCCCAAACACATCCCCATCCCGGAGATCTTTGCGGCCCGGAACAAACAGCTGATCTGGGGCCAGTTGGAGGAGGGGAAGGCGGACTACGCCCAGGCGGTCCAGGCCGGCGGCAGGGCCAGCGACTGCATCGCCTGCGGCCAGTGTGAGCGGGCCTGCCCCCAGCAGATCAACGTGATCACCCGCCTGCGGGACTGCGCCGCCCAGTTTGACGCCCCGCAGGAGTGAAACTTTTCGTATAAGGAACTGAGTAAAAAGGCTGCATTTCCGGCTGTATCGACTGGGGTGCAGCCTTTTTTGTACCGGACAGGAGGGCGGGGACAGCGGCCCTTGGGATTTTCCAAACAACTGACGCCAAACAGCCTCCAGTGTGATATAATATCAGCGTTGCTGTGCCGGGCGCGGCAGGGGAGACGAAGGAGTGTCCCGCTGCGGGCGAATGGCTCCGGCACTTGAGAGCAGTTTGCCAGCAGGCCTGAAAGGAAGCGAATCCAACCGTGAAGGAAAAAACAAACCCGCCCAAAGGCATCCAGATCCGGGGCGCGCGGGTACACAATTTAAAAAATGTGGACGTGACCATTCCCCTCCATCAGGTGGTGGGGATCGCCGGGGTGTCCGGCTCCGGGAAGTCCTCCCTGGCCCTGGGAGTGTTGTACGCCGAGGGGTCCCGGCGGTATCTGGAGGCCCTGTCCACCTACACCCGGCGGCGGATGACTCAGGCGGCCAAGGCGGATGTGGACGAGGTGCTGTACGTCCCCGCGGCCCTGGCCCTCCATCAGCGCCCCGGCGTCCCCGGCATCCGCAGCACCTTCGGCACCGGCACGGAGCTTTTGAACAGTTTAAGGCTGATGTACTCCCGCCTGGCCAGCCACCGCTGCCCCAACGGGCACTACCTGCCGCCCACCCTGGCGGTGGCAGCGGGACAGGCGCTGACCTGTCCGGAGTGCGGCGCGGTCTTCTATGCGCCGGGGGCGGAGGAGCTGGCCTTCAACAGCCAGGGGGCCTGCCGTACCTGCGGCGGCACCGGCGTGGTGCGCACCGTGGACCGTTCCACCTTGGTCCCTGACGACTCCCTCACCATCGACCAGGGGGCGGTAGCCCCCTGGAACACCCTCATGTGGTCCCTGATGACCGATGTGTGCCGGGCCATGGGGGTGCGCACCAGTGTACCCTTCCGGGACCTGACGGCGGAGGAGAAGGACATCGTCTACGACGGGCCGGCGGTAAAGAAGCACATCTTCTACCGCTCCAAGAACAGCGACGTGGCCACCGAGATGGACTTTACCTACTACAGCGCGGTGCACACCGTGGAGAACGCCCTATCCAAGGTGAAGGATGAAAAGGGCATGAAGCGGGTGGAAAAATTTCTGAAAGAGGACGTGTGTCCCGACTGCGGCGGGAGCCGCCTGTCCCAGGCGGCCCGGGCTCCCCGCCTGCGGGGGATCGGCCTGGACGAGGCCTGCCAGATGACGCTGGTGGAGCTGGTGCGGTGGGTGGACGGGGTGCCGGACTCTCTTCCGGAGGAGATGCGTCCCATGGCCCGGAGCATCGTGGAGTCCTTCCAGACGGTGGCCCGGCGGCTGATGGAGCTGGGGCTGGGGTATCTCACTCTGGACCGGGCCGCCTCCACTCTGTCCACTGGTGAGCGGCAGCGGATGCAGCTGGCCCGGGCGGTGCGCAACCGGACCACGGGGGTGCTGTATGTGCTGGACGAGCCCTCCATCGGCCTGCACCCCTCCAACCTGGTGGGGCTCACCCGGGTGATGGAGGACCTGGTGGCGGATGGGAACTCGGTGCTGCTGGTGGACCACGACACCCAGCTGCTCTCCCAGGCGGACTGGATCGTGGAGATGGGCCCCGGGGCCGGCGCGGCCGGCGGCCAGGTGCTGGCCCAGGGGACAGTGGAGCAGGTGTCCGAAGACCCGGTCTCCAAAATTGGTCCCTTTCTTTCCGGAAAGGCCCAGGTTCATGTCCGGGAGCAGGCTCAGCCGGAGGAGCTGTTCCGGGAGGGGCGCATCCATCTGTCTACCGGCGCCATCCACACGGTCAAGCCGCTGGAGGCGGATTTCCCCAAGGGGCGGCTGACGGTGGTCACCGGGGTGTCCGGCTCCGGAAAGACCACCCTGATTCTGGAGAGTCTGGTGCCCGGGCTGGAGGCCCTCACCGGAGGAAAGGCCTTCCCGGAGCACGTCCACGCCCTGGAGGCGGAGGGGATCGGCCGGGTGAAGCTCATCGACGCGGCGCCCATCGGTATCAACGTGCGCTCCACCGTGGCCACCTACGCCAACGTCCACGACGAGCTGCGGAAGATCTACGCCCGCAGCCCGGAGGCCAAGGAGCGCGGGTACAAGGCCGGGGACTTCTCCTATAACACCGGGAAGCTGCGCTGCCCGGTATGCGACGGCACCGGCTCCATCAGTCTGGACGTGCAGTTCCTGCCGGATGTGACCATCCCCTGCCCGGAGTGCCGGGGCTCCCGGTACGGGAGGGAGGCGGGAGAGATCAAGGTCAAGACCCGCTCCGGAGCTGCCTTCTCCCTGCCGGAGCTGATGGACATGGACGTACACACCGCCCTGGACGCCTGCGCCGACTGGAAGCTGGTGCGCCAGCGGCTCCAGGTACTGGAGGACCTGGGGCTGGGCTACCTGACTCTGGGGGAGGACACCCCCAGCCTCTCCGGGGGAGAGGCACAGCGGCTGAAACTGGCCAGCGAGATGGGTCGGGGACAGGGGGATTCCGTCTTTGTCTTTGACGAGCCCACCATTGGCCTGCATCCCCTGGACGTCCAGACCCTGCTGGGGGTCTTTCAGACTCTCATCGGCAGCGGCGCCACCGTTATCGTCATCGAGCACGACCTGGATGTGATCCGAAACGCGGATTATCTCATCGACATGGGTCCGGGCGGCGGGGAGGAGGGGGGAAGGATCGTGGCCTGCGGCGCCCCGGTCCAGGTGGCCCGGAACCCGGAGAGCATCACGGGCCGCTTCCTGTCCTGAAGAGAAAAAGCAAGCGCCTGCCCCACGAGAGAGGGCAGGCGCTGTTTGATCTGCTGAAGAAAGAAAAAACCGCCCGGAGGGTTCCCCGGGCGGTTTGCGCTATTTGAGTGGATGAGAGGAAAATGTGATCGTCCTTTTCAAAACCGCCTCTTTGTCCGACGATTTTGGCGTCCGGACTCATTCCAAATCTTTTTCCAAAAAGTTCAAAAACACTCCGAGATCAAGATGAAAACCGGGAGAAAACAGAAAAGAAATGAAAAAAAGAGCCCGGGGAAACGAATTTCCTCGGACTCTTATGGGAGTCATTATTCAGGGACAATGAGCTTGTTTTGCGGGGGACAAGCTCATGGTACCTAAGGATAATCCGTTTCAGTTAAAAGGATTATAGCAGGTGCTGACCTGATTTGCAAGATATGAAGTAGCACAAGATAACAAGAGAACGATCTGCCAATAGAGTTGAGTTGCTGTGACTATAATCAAGCAACGACTCAAATTTCTTATGGAGGCAGATCATTGATGTATCCACCTAATCCTCCCACAGATGGCATTTATCGAGTGAAACTTCTTTCCGTTGAGCAGGATGATGCGGCTTCTTATATCCGTTATGATATATCGGTTGGTCCAAGTGTAGGGTGGGCTACTTATATGTATCAGCAGACTGGCAAGTGGCCTTTAATATGGCGATTGGACAAGCAGAAAGGCACCGTTGCCATCCGGTGTGCATTGGATGCACTTAATCGCAGTGCCCATGCCAATATACAATCATTGACCGAGTCAACAGGACATCATATATGCCTGGAACTCCAACACCGGAACTATATAGGTGTCAAGCGATCTTTCCCCTTGTCTGCCTATACCATTGCCCCCGATGATATCCGGATCGGTATTGAGGGTGGGTGGCGTGAGGGAGGGCCTAACTGGCTGCGCGCATTACTCTTGGCCAATCTTTCGGGCCTGCCCATACTATACGCAGACTGTCATGAAAGTCAATCTCCAATGGTTGATTGGTGTGCTGAGCACAATATTGTCATACTTCCCCAGTACTTTTCCGCCGGCGATTATACTACGGGAAAAAGTGAAATTATCGTAGACCGCAAAGATAGCATTATGGAGCTCTACAAGAACTTTGTGAGTTCTGAGAATAGAGAGTCCTACGAGAATGCTGCGCTCCTTGCGCAGGTGGCTGGTAAGCGACTGGTGTATGTAATTGGTACTGACCGTGATGATAATGTAAATCAGATATCTGATTTGAAACATTGGAGCAACACAATTAAAAATCAGAGCTTTTCAGGCATACAGCTGGCCGAACAGGTGTATCGCCACCAAACTATTTACCCAAATGTCAGTTTTGTTTTTGTAAAGGAAGATGAAATCTGTCCAATAATTTGGGCCATGGTATTAAAGTGAATTTTGCGGTAACGGTTTATACATCTCAGACCGATTTTATGCGTTCACTAATATTATATGCTGGGACGAAGTTTGCATGCAGGTATTCTGGCGCAATATCAATATCTCCGTCTTTTCAAACCGTCACACCGTAGTCGATATGCAAACCACGGAAAACCTCCGGACCTTACAACGGTACAAACCCACGCCTAAAGTGCCCTTGACCCGATAACAGACAAAAAAGTTATTCCGGCATCCTCTAGTAGTCCTTGTTAGAGTCACGGAGGGCCTGCCTGACATCAGCCAGTGTTTGCTCTCTCGGAATTGCCTCAAGCGGTGTGCGAAGATTAACCGGGAATGGTATCCCCTTTGCACGGAC
>CALWWF010000036.1 GCA_944385165.1 uncultured Oscillospiraceae bacterium | reverse complement strand
TGGTGGTGATGGTGAAGCGGAACACCTTGTCGTGCTCCTTCTCCAGGGAGCGGGCGTAGGCCACCGCCTCCTTCACCGTGTCCATGGCCATGAGGGGCTCGCCGCCGAAGAAGTCGATCTCGATGTTGCGGCGCTTCCCCGACTTGGCCACCACCCAGTCGATGGCCTTCTTGGCCGTCTCGGGGTCCATGGTCATCCGGTGGCCGGTGCCGAAGTCGCCGGTGCCGGCGAAGCAGTACCGGCAGCGCAGGTTGCAGTCGTGGGAGACGTGGAGGCACAGGGCCTTCACCACCGCCTGACGGGGCAGCTCCATGGCCGCATCCGGGTCCAGATAGTCGTCGCTGGTGAACAGCAGGCCCTGCTCCTGAAGGCCCCGCAGCTCCTGCCAGGTCTCCTCCAGCTCCGCCGGGTCATACTGGGGCAGTTTCTCCAACACCGCCTGGGGGCAGTGCTCCCCCAGGGACTCCTCCCTCTCCACCAGGGAGAGCAGGTCGTAGCTCATGGGGTCCAATACATGGACCGCGCCGCTGTTGACATCCGCCGCCAGGTATTGGCCCAGGGCGGTAAAGGTATGTACCATGCTAAAAATCCTCTTTCCTTTTCTGTATGATCCATTTGAGATGGGAAGCTGCGTTTGGACGATTGGGGGAGTTTCGCCGCTGCGGCGGCGAGGTACTTTCCCAACGATGGGAAAGTACCCAAAGGATCGCCGGGGGACGCCGCAAGGGCGAACTTTGTTCGCCATGCCGGCTTTCCCCCGGACCCCCATTACGGGGGCCGCCAATGCGGATGCGTGGGCTGCCATCGCAAAGGCGCGGGTGGCTCAGCTGATCGGTTTCTCCTCGTCTTTCGCTGCCGCTCATTGGGTGGTAATCGTAACGTGGGCACTCCCCTTTTTGAGAGCGCCTTTGTGTGGGTGGGGCTCAAATACGGCTCAGGGACCGGCCGGCCGACATACGCACCAGAAATGTTGGCTCGGCAAACCCAGGCGCAGAAGTTGAACCGCATCAAGAGCAAATTTTGCAAACCCAGGGCCCAGTGGCCCGGCGGGAATTTAGAGTGTCACTCAGATTTTGCGCGCCGGAAATTTTGCTAAATTTTTCAGGAGCGCGTCCCCCGTAATGGGGTCCGGGGCCGACTCCCCCTGTCAGGGGGAGATGGCCCGAAAGGCCAGAGGGGGTAGGGAGGGCGAATAGAAGCGCCGTTCCGGCGCTTCTCTGAGCCGTCCCCGGCGGCGTTTTGCCTACTTTGCCGCCGGGGGCAAAGTAGGTCGCCGCCCGCAGGCGGCGAAACTCCCCCTCGAACACCAATTTCCGGTTTCAGCCCTCAAAACCGAATGGAAAAACGCAGCACACTCCACCCAAAGAGGCGAAGCGCAGCTTCGCAGGAAGTTCTTTTGTTCCTTTTCTTTCAAGAAAAGGAAAGGGCAGGCGGCTAGCCTGCCCTTTTTAGAAGCGCAGCGGTGCGCTTACACGTTCTCACACTTCTGGTTGGCCACCGTGCAGGAAGTTTTGCAGGCCGACTGGCAAGAGGTCTGGCACTCGCCGCAGCCGCCCTTCGCGGCGCTGGCCTTCAGAGTTGCGCCGTTGAGCGTCTGAATGTGTTTCATGAAAATCTCCTCCTATGCTTCTGCGGAGGCGAACTCCGCATAATTTGAATCTATTATAGCATACAAAATCCGCCATTTCAATCTATCTTTTGCGTTTTTTCTTGGAGCGGCTGCCCAGGATGCCCGCCATGGCCCCGCCGCACAGACAGGACAGGAGCAGCATCCCCCCGCCGTTGAACACAGACGCGGAGTCAAAGAGCAGCGACCCCGCCGACAGCAGCAGCAGAAACAGGATGCCCCCCACTCCGGCCCCCACCGGAAGGGGGCTTTTTCCGATCCGCCGCACCGCCGGCAGCCCCCCAAGGAAACTCCCCAGCACGCACACGGCCAGCACCGCCCGGTCCAGCGCCTCCTCCGAGAGCATCCCGCCGGAGGCCAACAGGGCGCAGCCGAACAGCAGAAGCAGGGCGGCCGCCGCCGCGATCCCCGCCCCCTTGAGCAGCTCCCCCATCACCGCCAGCCACGCGCCGCCGCTCTCCTCCGGTTTCCGCTCCGGTCTCTTCCCCCGCCGCTTCTCCCCCGGTCTCTTCATGGTTCAAACCCCTCCCGTCTTGTTTGGCCTGTGGTTCAAGCCTATGCGGGCATAGCCTGTCTCCTTGCCAAAGGACGGGAGGAAAATTTCCCGCGGCCTCTCCGCATTGACACAGGGGCAAAAGTCCGATACAATATTTTCCGCGAAAAACCCCGGCGGATCAAGTCAAATCGTCCCCGCCGGCATCACAGAATTAGGAGAATGTTCATGTTTCAAGTGCTGAAGGCGGAGGGGAAGGCCCGCCGGGGGGTCTTTTCCTGCCCCCACGGGACGGTCCAGACCCCGGTCTTTATGAACGTAGGCACCCAGGGGGCCATCAAAGGGGCGGTGTCCGCCCTGGACCTGAAAGAGATCGGCTGCCAGGTGGAGCTGTCCAACACCTACCACCTGCACCTGCGCCCCGGGGACAAGGTGGTGCGGGAGATGGGCGGCCTGCACAAATTCATGGGCTGGGACGGCCCCATGCTCACCGACAGCGGCGGGTTCCAGGTGTTCTCCCTGTCTGGCCTGCGGAAAATCAAGGAGGAGGGGGTCACCTTCGCCTCCCACATCGACGGCCGGCGCATCTTCATGGGGCCGGAGGAGTCCATGCAGATCCAGTCCAACCTGGGCAGCGACATTGCCATGGCCTTTGACGAGTGCATCGAGAACCCGGCCCCCCGGGACTACGTCCAGCAGTCGGTGGAGCGCACCTACCGCTGGCTGGAGCGGTGCGTGGCCGAACACCAGCGTTTAAATCAGCAGCCGGACTGCGTCAACCCCGGCCAGATGCTCTTCGGCATCAACCAGGGGGGCACCTACCCGGACATCCGGGAGCGGCACATGGACCAGATCGCCCAGCTCCCCTGCGACGGCTTTGCCATCGGCGGCCTGGCGGTGGGCGAGTCCACCCAGACCATGTACGACATCATCGAGGCGGTGGCGCCCCACATGCCGGCCGATAAACCCCGGTACCTGATGGGGGTGGGCACTCCCTCCAACATCATCGAGGCGGTGGCCCGAGGGGTGGACTTCTTCGACTGCGTCATGCCCGCCCGGAACGCCCGCCACGGGAAGCTGTACACCTGGCGGGGGACCATCAACCTGAAAAATGAGAAGTACAAGCTGGACCCCCTCCCCATCGACCCAGAGTGCCGCTGTCCCGCCTGCCGCTCCTTCTCCCGGGCCTATCTGCGCCACCTGGCCACAGCCGGAGAGATGCTGTTCATGCGCCTGGCAGTGCTCCACAACCTGGCCTTCTACAACGAGCTCATGGCCCGCATCCGCAAAGCCCTGGACGAGGGGACCTTCGCGTCCTTCCGGAAGGCCTACTCCGGGATGCTGGACCGCCGGGTGGAGGAGAACCAATAAAATTTCCAGAATGTAGGTTTGTCAAACATATTGGACGGCGAACTCGGTAGGGGCAAGCCAATTTAAGGGTCTCATGGGGAAGTTGTTGGAGCGGCGGTTATGGACAGCGAGCTGCTTGGCAAAGTCATCCAGGGAGTA
>CALWWF010000035.1 GCA_944385165.1 uncultured Oscillospiraceae bacterium | reverse complement strand
AAGGGGGAGCTGTGCCGGAAGGAGGAGTTGGCCGGACGGTTCCGGGAGTTTGCCCCCTATCTGGGCAAGTGCCGGTTCCAGGACTGCGCCCACATCAAAGAGAAGGGGTGCGCTGTACTGGAGGCGGTGAAGGCGGGGAACATCCCCAAAAGCCGCCACGACAGCTATGTGCGCCTGTACGAGCAGGCCAAGCAGATCCCGGACTGGGAGAGATGACCCGGGCAAGCGGCTCTGCCACTTTGGAACAGAAGAGACATGGATGCGAAAGCGGGCCGCCGGATTTCCCGGCGGCCCGCAGTTTTCCAATGTTTTTCTTTACGTATCCAAATCTACCAAAATGTTGTCTGTGCCGTGCTGTTCAAACTCGGCGATATAGGCGTCAATACGGCTGGCCAGCTCATCATAGTTGCTCTCGTCGATGGGGGCGTCGTCCATATCCCGGCGGGCCAGGTCCTCGGCCAAAATATCGAAAAACACGTTGTTCTCATACTCCATAATGGCCTCGTGGATTCCGCCCTCCACAAAGGCGCGGGAGGGGACGATCTCTCCCTGATACAGCTCCGCCAGAGAGGGCATCCCTTCCAGGGCGGCTTTTCCAAACAGCAGGCTCTCCACCTCGTCGTAATCCTTGAACCGCTGGTCGCCCCGGGTGGAGTTTAAGATCCAGTTTCCGATGTACACCAGGTCAAGCAGACGGCGAAATTGCTTTTTACTCAATTCCAGGTTCATTCCATGGCCTCCTTTCCCAGAACCGAAGCACTTCGGCGGGGCTTTTCCCTTCCCCTATATTATAGTCTATGTGGAAGGGATGTCAAATGGAGAAAACGGGTTTTTCAAGGAAAATTCCTCTTGTCATTTGGTCATTTTTCGCATACAATAAATAAGTTAGACTCCCTCTTTACAGAAGCCGGGCATCCAGTGTATAATGCCATAGCCTATTTTCTGCCTCGGCGGAAAAGAGGAGGATACAGCAAGAACCTGGAGGGGTTACATGGAAAAAGATGTTATCATCTCCATCAAGGGAGTCCAGCGGTATGAGAATGGAGACCCGGATACGATGGAGCTGGTCACGGAGGGCCGCCTGGAGCGGGAAGGCAGCAACTACACGCTCTCCTATCAGGAGAGTGTGCTCACCGGCCTGGAGGGGACGCTGACCACCTTTCAGATCGAACCGGAGCGAGTGACCCTGATGCGGGTGGGGGAGTACAACTCCCAGATGGTGTTCCAGGAGGGCCGGCGGCACATGTCCATGTACAATACGCCGTATGGGGCCATGTCCATCGGGGTGAATACCCGCCATCTGCTGGCCGATTTGAGCGACGAGGGCGGCGACATTGAGATCGACTACGCCATCGAGATTGACCACTCCGTGGCGGGACGGAATACGTTCCAGATCCGGATCAAAGAGGCGGAGGGGGCCGCGAGCCTGAAGGCGTGAGAGCTTTTGAGGGAGTGGGGTTTCGCCGCTGCGGCGGCGAGTTCCTTTGCCCATGGCGGCAAAGGAACCAAAACGCCACGGAGGGGACGGCTCAGGATGAGCGCTGATGCGCTCATATTCGCCGTCCCTACCCCCTCTGTCGCTCCGCGAAGGGGGAGCCGGCCACCGTCCCCGGTTACGAAGGACGCCCTACTGCTCAGCGACGCATCATTTCCGGCGCGCAAAATTTGAGTGACTTTTCGCGGCTCCTCCCGGGCCACTGGGCCCTGGATTTGCAAAATCTGCGGCTGGTGCGGTTCAACACCCGCGCCTGAGGTTTCTTAGCCGGCGGTCACTGGTTCTAAACCAGTGGGCGGCATGTCTGTGGCGCGTCGTTCTGAAAGGCATCGAGCTAAAAAGCAGACCAATTGCCTCTTTTGCCAATCGGGAAAAGAGAAGAAGGGCACGAAGAGGAGACAGATCAGCTTTCCCTTCCGCAGAGACTTGCAAGGGAAAGCGGTACAAAGTTCTTTTTGCCTCCTTCTCTTATGGGAAAAAGAGGAGAAGGGCACGAAGAGGAGACAGACCGGCTTTCCCTTTTGCAAAGATTTCCGAGAGAAAGCGGTATCAAGTTCTTTTTGCTTCTTTTTCTTTCAAGAAAAAGAAGGAAGAAAGGAGAGAATTATGGCAAATAAGATTCAGGAAGCCCGGGCACAGGTGGCGCAGCTGACCCAGGCCGCCTATGAACGGGCGGTGGAGGCGGGGAAGCTGCCCGCCGGAGCCCAGGTCAAGGCCACCATTGAGATCCCCAAGGACGCCAGCCACGGAGACTACGCCTCCTCCTACGCCATGGCGGGGGCGAAGGCCATGCACATGGCGCCCAGGGCCATTGCCCAGACCATCGTGGACCACCTGGACCTGGAGGGGAGCTATTTTCAGAAGGTGGACATCGCCGGTCCCGGCTTTCTGAATTTTACGCTGGGCCCCAGCTGGTACAAGGGAGTTCTGGCCGACGTAGAGCGGGAAGGGGCGCAGTACGGCGCCAACACCGAGGGCCACGGGGAGAAGGTGATGGTGGAGTTCGTCTCCGCCAACCCCACCGGCCCCATGCATATGGGCAACGCCCGAGGCGGCGTGCTGGGGGACACCCTGGCCAACGTGCTCAAGCGGGATGGCTGCGACACCTGGAAGGAGTTCTACGTCAACGACGCGGGCAACCAGATCCACAAGTTTGCCATGTCCATTGACGCCCGGTACATGCAAATCCTTCTGGGGGAGGAGAACGTGCCCTTCCCGGAGGAGGGCTACCACGGGGATGACATCAAAGAGCTGGCCCAGGCCATCTACCAGGAGCACGGGGACAGCTGGAAGGATCTTCCCGAGGAGGAGCGGCAGGACAAGATGGCCCGGTACGGCCTGTCGGTGAACATCCCCAAGATGAAAGAGGACCTGCTGAAGTACGGCATCGTGTACGATGAGTGGTTCTTTGAATCCTCCCTCCACGAGAGCGGCTTTGTGGCCGATACGGTGGAGGAGTTGGCGAAGAGGGGCTGGACCTATGAGAAGGACGGGGCGCTGTGGCTGAACACCATCCAGCTTTTGAAAGAGAAGTACCTGCGGGAAGGGAAGACTCAGGAGCAGGTGGACAAGCTGGATCTGAAGGACGACGTGCTCCGCCGGGCCAACGGCTTTTACACCTATTTTGCCGCGGACATCGCCTACCACCGCAACAAGCTGGAGGTGCGGGGCTTTGATAAAGCGGTGGACGTGTGGGGAGCCGACCACCACGGCCATGTGGCCCGGCTTCAGGCCGCCCTGGACGGTCTGGGACTGGACGGCTCCCACCGCCTTGTGGTGGTGCTCATGCAGCTGGTGAATCTGATGCAGGACGGCAAGCCGGTGCGCATGTCCAAGCGCTCCGGCAAGGCCATTGCCCTGCACGACCTGCTGGACGAGATCAGCGTGGACGCCGCCCGGTACTTCTTCAATTCCCGGGCCGCCACCACCCCCCTGGACTTCGATCTGGACTTGGCCGTCCGGGAGGACAGCGAGAACCCGGTGTACTATGTCCAGTACGCCCACGCCCGCATCTGCTCCCTGCTGGAGCGGCTGGGGGAGGAGGGGGCGCAGGTCCCCGCCGCCCAGGACGTGGACGCGGGCCTGATGACCACCCCGGAGGAGCTGGCCCTGATGAAAGCCCTGGCCCAGTTCCCGGAGGAGATCCACCTGGCCGCCCGGGACTATGACCCCAGCCGGATCAACCGGTATCTGGTGTCCCTGGCGGGGGATTTCCACCGCTTCTACAACGCCTGCCGCATCAAGGGGGAGGAGCCGGCGGTGCTCTCCGCCCGGCTGAAGCTGGCGGACACCGTCCGCGCAGTGCTGGCCAACGGCATGGGACTGCTGGGAGTCTCCGCCCCGGCGAAGATGTAAGCAAAACCAGCCCAACAGAGCCTCCCTCCGGCGGGGGCCTGTTGGGCGGTAATCTATGGGCGGGCCGGTCCGCTCCGGTCCGCCTTACAAGAGAGGAGTAGTCGTATGGCACAGCCCCGGCGCGGTCTGCTGGACCGCTGGAAAGATTGGACCGAACAAAAGCGCAGCTGGATCTTGTATGGGGCGGGGGTGCTCACCCTGTTTGGACTGGTGGCGGGGTGGAGCCTGCTCCCCGACCAGGTGGTGCTGTGGGGCGGCGCCCAGGGGGAGCTGGCCGCTCCGCTGGACAAAAAGACAGCTCTGGGGGCCACGGCGGCCCTGGTGGCGTTTTTCGCCATCCTTTTTGCCCGCAAACCCCGGGAGCTGGTGTACTTTATCGCCCTATGCATTGGGGTGGTGCTGGTCTACTCCCTGATTTTGGGAAATGTGACGCTGTAAGATGGAACTGACCCGTTTAGAAAAGCGGCTTCGGGACCGGGAGCCGGGGCTGATGGACGCCACCGGGCGGTACGCCGTCCTGGTCCCTCTGGTGGAAGGAGGGCGGGGGGAGTGCTCCCTGCTCTATGAGGTGCGGGCGCAGAAACTCCGCCGCCAGCCGGGGGAGGTGTGTTTCCCGGGAGGCCGGATAGAGGGGAGCGAGAGCCCGGAAGAATGCGCCCTGCGGGAGACCTGGGAGGAGCTGGGCATCCCCAGAGAGCGGCTCCACATCCTGGGACGGCTGGACTTTATCGCCCACCGGGCTAACTTTATCCTCTACCCCATCCTGGCCCAGGTGGACCGGGAGGCCCTGGACGATTTAACGCTGAATCCCGCCGAGGTGGGGGAGGTGTTCCAGGTGCCTCTGGAGTATTTGAAGACCCACCCGCCTCTGGAGTACAGCTACCGGCTCCTCCCCGACACCGATGAAACCTTCCCCTATGAGCTCATCGGGATCCCCCGGGACTACCGCTGGCAGCCGGGGGGTGAGAATGTGCCCGTCTACCCCTGGAAGGACCACGCCATCTGGGGCCTGACCGGGCGGATCACCCGGCACCTGGTGGCCCTGCTCCAAGAGACGGAGGAGGGACCGTGAGGGGGCCGGAGCAGCTGGGCCCCTATACCCTGGTCCAGCCGGCGGGGGTGTTCCCCCTGGGGGAGGACGCGCTGGCCCTGGCCGCCTTTGTTACCCTCCGGCCCCGGCAGCGGGTGTGCGACCTGGGGACGGGGAGCGGCCCCCTGCTGCTGCTGGCGGCGGGGCGGGAGCCCACGGTCCGTCTGGCCGGGGTGGAGCGCGACCCGTCCGCGGCCCAGGTCGCCCGGGACAATTTAAGGCGCAACGGTCTTTTGGGGGAGATCTGGACGGGAGACTGGGGGCAGGCCCCGTTCCCCGCCGGCTCCTTTGACCTGGTTCTCTCCAACCCGCCCTACTTCGCCCCCGGAAGCGGGGCCAGCGGCGGTCCGGCCCGGATGGAGGAGGGACCGGACGCGCTCATCTCCCTGTGCCGCGCGGCGGCTCGGCTGGTGCGCAACGGCGGGCGGTTTGCCCTGTGCGCCCGGCCAGAGCGGCTGGCCGGCCTGTTTGCCGCCCTGGGGGAGAGCGGCCTGGAGCCCAAGCGGCTGCAATTTGCCGCCCACAGCCCTGCCCATCCGCCCTTTCTGGCCCTGGTGGAGGCGGTGCGCCAGGGAAGGCCGGGGCTGGCTGTCCTGCCGGTCCGCTATGGAACGCACCCATAAAACGAAAGCCGGTACTCCGGCCAAAGGAGGGATCCCTGTGCCCGGAACCTTATATCTGGTCCCCACGCCCATCGGGAATCTGGGGGACATCTCCCCCCGCATGGCGGACGCTCTGGCCCAGGCGGACTTTATCGCCGCCGAGGACACCCGGGTGTCCCTGAAGCTGCTCAACCACCTGGGGCTGAAGAAGCCCATGGTGTCCTACTACCGCCACAATACCCAGACCAGCGGCCCCGCGATTCTGGCCCGCCTGCTGGCGGGGGAGAGCTGCGCCCTGGTCACCGACGCGGGGACCCCGGCCATCTCCGACCCGGGGGAGGAGCTGGTGGTCCTGTGCGCCGGACAGGGGGTGCCGGTGGTGTCCATTCCCGGCCCCTGTGCCCTGGTCGCCGCCCTGGCTGCCTCCGGCCAGCCCACAGGCCGGTTCACCTTTGAAGGGTTTTTGGCCATGAACAAGAAGAACCGCCGCCGCCACCTGGAGTCCCTCCGGGGGGAGGAGCGGACCATGATCTTCTACGAGGCCCCCCACAAGTTGTCCGCTACCCTGGAGGATCTGGCAGAGACCTTCGGGCCGGACCGGCCGGTGTCCCTGTGCCGGGAGCTGACCAAGCTCCACGAAGAGATCTTCCGTACCACCCTGGGCGAGGCGGCGGAGCGCTACCGCACCGAGACCCCCAAGGGGGAGTTCGTCCTGGTGGTCCGGGGGGCGGAGCCCCGGGAGGAGGAAGAGGCCACCCTGGAGGACGGACTGGAGCGGGTCCGGGTCCTGCGGGAACAGGAGGGACTCTCCCTGCGGGATGCGGTGAAGCGGGCCTCTAAAGAGCTGGGGCTGTCCCGAAACGAGCTCTACCGCCTGGCGGTGGATAAGGCATAACCGATTACATGACTGCGCCCCCAGGGCCGGAAAATCCGGCTCTGGGGGCGTTTCCCTTCTCGCCGCCGCCCGTTCCTTCAGGCATATCCCAGAGCTTATCCCCATATAGTGTACGGAAATGACCGGCTCACGGGCCGAAGGAGGAATTCAAGTGGAAGACCGCAAAATCTACGAGGATATCGCGCTTCGGACCGAGGGCGACATCTACATCGGTGTGGTGGGGCCGGTGCGCACCGGGAAATCCACCTTTATCAAGCGATTCATGGAGACCATGGTCATCCCTAACATCGACAACGTCTACCGCAGGGAGCGGGCCCGGGATGAGCTGCCTCAGAGCGGCTCAGGCCGGACCATTATGACCGCGGAGCCCAAGTTTGTGCCGGAGGAGGCGGTGACCGTCACCATGGAGGGGGGCGGAGCCTTCCAGGTGCGGCTGATCGACTGCGTGGGCTATATGGTCAACGGAGCAGTGGGCCAGCTGGAGGGGGAGCAGCAGCGGATGGTGACCACCCCCTGGTTCGACCACGAGATCCCCATGTCCGAGGCGGCGGAGATCGGCACCCGGAAGGTGATCGCGGAGCACTCCACCATCGGGATCGTGATCACCACCGACGGCTCCATTACGGAGATCCCCCGGGAGGACTACTTAGAGGCGGAGGAGCGGGTGATCTCCGAGCTCAAGGAGCTGGGGAAGCCCTTCCTTGTGGTGCTCAACTCCGCCTACCCCACCTCCGACCGGGCCCGGGCCATCCGCGCGGACATCGCCCAGCGGTACCAGGTCACCTGTGTGGCCTGCAACTGCCTGGAGCTGGGGGAGGAGGACATCCACGATCTGTTGAAGCAGGTGCTCTATGAGTTCCCCCTGAAGGAGCTGGACCTGTTCCTGCCCCCCTGGGTGGACGCGCTCCCCCAGGAGCACCCCATCAAGGCGGCGCTGTACGAGGCCATCCGCCAGGGGGCCGGCCAGCTGGGCCGCATCCGAGACGTGGAGGGGGCGGTGGGCGCCATGCGGACCTGCGAGCAGGTGAGCGATGCCCGGGTCACATCCATTGACCTGGGGACTGGCCTGGCCTCCG
The DNA here is from genome assembly GCA_944385165.1 of uncultured Oscillospiraceae bacterium. Lineage (GTDB taxonomy): Bacteria > Bacillota > Clostridia > Oscillospirales > Oscillospiraceae > Lawsonibacter. Next base: position 1,850 of record CALWWF010000035.1, on the reverse strand, counting down.
CGGTGCTGGAGCTGCCCCGGTCCCTGTTTTACGACACCCTCTCCCAGCAGTCCGGCTTCCAGATCGGGGACGACGGGGATCTGCTGGCCCTGCTCACCCAGCTCTCCCAGGTAAAGGCCTCCTATGACAAGGTGGCCGACGCCTTGAAGGAGGTGGAGGAGACAGGCTATGGCATTGTGGTGCCCTCCATCGACTCCTTGGTGCTGGAGGAGCCGGAGATCGTCAAACAGGGGGGACGGTACGGCGTGCGGCTGAAAGCAAGCGCACCGTCTATACACATGATCCGTGCGGATATTGAGACGGAGGTATCCCCCATCGTGGGCAGCGAGAAGCAGAGCGAGGAGATGATCCACTATCTGCTCCAGGAGTTTGAGGGGGACACGGCCAAGATCTGGCAGTCCAACATCTTCGGTAAATCCTTCCACGAGCTGGTGGGGGAGGATCTGAACGCCAAGGTGAAGCGGATGCCGGAGGACGCCCGGGAGAAACTTCGGGAGACCCTCCAGCGGATCATCAACGAGGGCTCCGGCGGGCTCATCTGTATTATCTTATAGGAAGCAAATCTGGGGCGGGGACGGGGAGTCGTTCCCGCCCCTGGTTTGTGCGGTGGGCCCCAAACAACAGACGGAAGCGGTGCCCTGAGCGGGAGGGTGAGCGTGTGATTGTGGGTTGCGTTTTTTTCAAAAGCCGGTATAATTGGAAGAGATACACCGCCTGCAAGCGGGCAGGCATACAATAGAGAAAAGTGAGGACGTACAGTATGGATTATGCAAAGGAATCCCTCCGCCTGCACCGCGAGTGGAAGGGTAAGATCGAAGTGATCGCTACCGTGCCGGTGGACAGCAAGGACGCCCTGTCCCTGGCCTACACACCCGGCGTGGCCCAGCCCTGCCTGGAAATCCAGAAGGACCCGGCCCAGAGCTATGAGCTCACCCGCCGGCACAACCTGGTGGCCGTCATTACCGACGGTTCCGCCGTCCTGGGGCTGGGGGACATCGGTCCCGAGGCCGGTATGCCGGTGATGGAGGGCAAGTGCGTCCTCTTTAAGGCCTTCGGCGGGGTGGACGCCTTCCCCCTGTGCGTGAAGACCAAGGACGTGGACGAGTTTGTCCAGACGGTCTACAACATCTCCGGCTCCTTCGGGGGCATCAACCTGGAGGACATCGCCGCTCCCCGCTGCTTCGAGATCGAGCGCAAGCTGAAGGAGAAGTGCGACATCCCCGTCTTCCACGACGACCAGCACGGCACCGCCATCATCGCCCTGGCCGGCCTTACCAACGCCCTGAAGGTGGTGGGCAAGAAGAAGGAGGACGTGAAGGTGGTGTTCTCCGGCGCGGGCTCCGCCGCCATCTCCATTACCAAGCTGCTGCTCCAGGCGGGCTTCCGGCACATTACCCTGTGCGACAAGTTCGGCGCCCTGTATGACGGCAATCCGGAGATGAACTGGGCCCAGCAGGAGATCGCCAAGGTCACCAAACTGGAGAAGAAACAGGGCAATCTGGCCGACCTGATGGTGGGGGCCGACGTGTTCATCGGTGTGTCCGCCCCCAACCTGGTCACCCCCGACATGGTGCGCACCATGAACCAGGACGCCATCGTCTTCGCCTGCGCCAACCCCACCCCGGAGATCTTCCCCGACGACGCTAAGGCGGGCGGTGCCCGGGTGGTGGCCACCGGCCGCAGCGACTACCCCAACCAGATCAACAACGTGCTGGCCTTCCCCGGCATCTTCCGGGGCGCCCTGGACGTGCGGGCCAGCGACATCAACGAGGAGATGAAGATGGCCGCCGCCCAGGCCCTGGCCGCTGTCATCCCCGACGAGGAGCTCTCCGAGGACAACATCATCCCCA
>CALWWF010000034.1 GCA_944385165.1 uncultured Oscillospiraceae bacterium | reverse complement strand
GCCTCATACTCCCGGTTTACCTGTTCCGCAAAGGCCAGCATCTCGTCCACATGAGATTGATCCGGGTTTTCAATGGCCTCCCGGATCACCTGGGGGTCCACATCCAAAAAATCCTCATAGCCGGTGGCGGCCTTGAACTTCTCGATTTCCGAAGGAAAATAATCCTCCTGGGTCTGCCCCAGGGCGGCCAGCTTCTCGTCCAGAGCGGAGATGCGCCCGGCTATCAGATTTTCGTAGGTTTCCTCCTTCGCTGCGTGTTCCTCCGGGTGCTCGGCGGCATACTGCGGGTCATGCTGGCGAAAAAACTCGTCCATGTCGTATACCGGAGGCCGACCGGGTGGCTCAGGCATTGGACCTCTATGTGAACGGTTCGCTGAACTTCTTCAACCACCGCACCACCGTGGACATCTCCAACCGCCTGGTCTGCTTTGACATCAAGGGCCTGGGCAAGAACCTGAAAAAGCCCGGTATGCTCATTGTCCAGGACGCAGTGTGGAACACCGTCACCATCAACCGAGCCATTGGCCGGTCTACCTGGTATTTCGTGGACGAGTTCCACCTTCTGCTGAAGGAGGAACAGACCGCGGCGTACAGCGCCGAGATTTGGAAACGATTCAGAAAGTGGGGCGGCATCCCCACCGGGGCGACCCAGAACCCCAAAGACCTGCTTTCCTCCCCGGAGATTGAAAACATTCTGGAGAACAGCGACTTCATCTATATGCTCAACCAGGCGGCAGGCGACCGGAAGATACTGGCCGAGCGATTGAACATTTCTTCTGAACAGCTTGCCTACGTGACCAACTCCGAGCCGGGCCACGGACTGCTATTCTTCAACAATGTCATCCTGCCCTTTGCGGATGACTTCCCGAAGGATACCGAGCTCTATAAACTGCTCACCACCAAGCCCAGCGAGTTGGAACATGAGGAAAGGATGGGATAAGAATATGGAACAGGAAAAGCTGTACGTCATTGAGGAAAAGACCTACGAGGCGCACATCGACGAGGAAGTGCATCTCTACGGGCTTCTGCACCAGTTGGCCTTTCTTGCCGGGAAGATCAAAGACCGGCGGGACATGGAGAACCTGATCGACACCGCCCGGCGGTACGGCGAGATCGCCGACCAGATGTTTGACCGCTGGAGCATCCCCGGCCGCTATCTGGTGTTCGGCGACAAGACCGACCTTGCCCGGCTGAAGGCCCTGGAGCTGTGCGAACTGGACGCCTTCTATGTGGAGGGCGAGGACGACGAGGATCAGCCTCATGCCTGACCGCCTCACCCATGTCAGCCTGTTTTCCGGCATCGGCGGGCTGGACCTTGCGGCAGAGGCGGCGGGCTTTAAAACGGTCTGTCAATGCGAGTGGGCGGGCTATCCCTATTCCATCCTGCAAAAGCATTGGCCGGATGTGCCGAAATTCCGGGACATCACCACATTCACGAAGGAGGCGTTTTTTGAGAAAACAGGACTTGAAACCATCACCATCCTTTCCGGCGGATTCCCGTGCCAGCCCTTCTCCACCGCAGGAAAACGGCGGGGCTTTGCGGATGAACGCTATCTGTGGCCGGAGATGTGCCGCGTTATTGCCGAACTGCGGCCCCGTTGGGTGCTTGGGGAAAATGTTGCTGGCTTCATCAATATGGGGCTCGACAAAACGATTTTTGACTTGGCAAAAGCGGGATACGCTGTTCTCCCATTCGTATTTCCGGCTTGCGGCGTCGGCGCATGGCATGAGCGCCAGCGAACTTTTATCGTCGCGGCTGATGGTTGGACATCACCGTGTAGTCTCGGGTTTTCTCAATGCGGAATACCGCCATACCGGACTCCTCCTTTCTTCGGTTTTGAAAAGTGTTCGCTTCGGTGGTTTTGCGACCCTGTATCACCACCCGGCCTCCCATGAGGGAAAGGATATGGGCGGCCTCGTTTGCGCCGCCCACAGGCGAAAAGTCAGGGGATTTCCCACCCGTTTTCATAAAGTTTTGCGTGGCCCCGGCAGGGCATAAAAAACGCCACAGGTTTGTGTTACCTATGGCGTTGCCCCGGCCGATGGCCGGTCTGTATTCAGTTGTATGGTCAAGGGGAGCAGGCCCCGATTGACAGGCTTTGTACCCATATCTCGGCATTTCATGGTCTTTCAGCGTGTCAAGGCTCACTCAACAGTAGTAAAATCGTAGTAAATGAGGTGGTTTAGACCCGTCTGAAATGCCCGTGGATACAGTGTTTTCAAGGGATAATCAGGTTTCGGCTTGATTTTTCGTTATAAAAGTCACTTTGCAAGTGGGAATAGGACAAACGGAACCCGCACAGTCCTAAAAAGCAAGGCCGTGCGGGTTTTATTAAATAGCGTATGTTTCTCCTCAGCAGGCGACAACAATCTGCCCGAGGCAAGTAGCCAGTTCCTCTACGGTGATTGGTTCCTGCGGAGAAATTGTGCCGTCGGGCTGGAACACCTCATTTGCAATCGTCCATGCCACAGCGTCCTTTGCCCAGGCGGATACCCGGCTGCCATCTTCATAGTGGTTCAGCACCGACTGATCTGCCGCAGGGCTGCTGAAAAAGCGGTAGATCATCACCATGGCCTGCTCCACTGTCATCTGATTCTCTGGCCCGAACAGGCCGTTCCCGTACCCGCCGAGGTAGCCATTCTCCTGCGCCCAGGTAATTGCCTCGATATTGGGATTGTCCTGGGCCACATCCTGGAACGGGCATTTGGCCGGGTCTGCACTGGGCCGGTCTGCGGTGTTGAACAGCATCTGCGCCGCCTGTCCACGGGTCACTATGGGCTGCTGGGCCGCCTCCTCCCAGGTAATGGAGATGTCGTCCAGGTAATAGGAAGTTGTGGCCTCAAAGCCGGAGTCTGTGCCAATCACCAAGTAGACCTCACCCAGAACATTAGCCGCAGTATCAAACTCGGCGGTGAACTCCTTGAACTCGTATTCGCCGGGGCGGTTATTCTCTTCCTTGACCATATCGCCCACCACGACCATATCCTTTCCGCCGTTTCCCTGCCGACCGGCGTCAATGTTCAAGCGGTAATAGGTAACGCCTCCATGTTCCATAGGCAGGGCCGCCGGCTCGGTCTGCGTGACTCCGCATTTGACCGCGACGCTCTCGCCGGGAGCGCCGCCTACACCAACCAATCCGCTCTCCACATCAGTAGCCAATTTGAACGACACCGTGAAGTGGTACGTCCTTGCCGGAGCAAATCCCTCCAAGGCTTTCACATACCCCATGAACAGGTCGTCGCTGTGGTTGTTGCCGGAGATGAAGATGCCGTTCCCCGCACCATCAATCGGGACTTTGCCATAATCATGCTGAAATTCGTAAAATTCCTCCACTCCCTCGCTGGCGGGGTAGTCGGCATATATGGGTGTAAATCCGGCATCATCCTTTTCAAAATCGAACTTTGCAGAGTTTGTGCCATCAGACACTGCCGCTGCCGAGGTGCATCCCGCCATCATACTGAGCGTCAGCAGAGATGCAATCCCCATTGTTAGAAATCTTTTCATCGTAAATCCTCCTTTGTGTTTCCGCCGTTTTGGGGCTCATCTAATCAGATGCGGGATGCCAAGCGTTTTGTTGGGATTCGGTCGGAAAATTTCAAAAAAAGAATACAGGCAACCGAAGCAGACAGGAATAACACCAAGAATAGAACCAGCCAGGGAGAAATCGTAGGCTCCATAGCGGGGATGCTGCTGATTCCTATGTCGCCCGGCACTTCCGCTGGTGCTTGAAAATACTGCACCAGTTGATACCCAAACCCACCGCCAAAAATGAGGACCAGGGAAGTGAGTGCCGTCAGGGAGCGGCGCAATTTCTTGATGGAGGTGGCATAAATCCATTGGACAGTTCCGATGGGAACGGACAGCATTTGTGCAATCTCCTTGTGGGTCATGTCTCCCAAAATCTTCATGCTGACTACTTTCTTTTGTCGCTCATTCAATGGTGCTGTTAACTTATGGAAAGCGTCCATGTCCACAAAATCTTCGATTCTCTGATCCAATACCGGAAAATCCGCTGTTTCTTCTAAAGGTACAGTCGACTTCTCCCTCCTGAGATGCATCAGAGCCTCGTTTTTTACAACTGTCTTGAGCCAACTGAGTTCATGGTCACGGGGAAACAAGTTCTGATCCAACTGATAAAGACGCAGCATAACCGACTGGATCACATCGTAACTGTCCTCCTCGCTGTTCAGTACCGAGTAAGCGATGCTGAACAGAAAGCGGAAATAATGTTGATACAGCAGATCAAATCCAGGTGGGTCTTTCTCTTTCACAAGTTCCAAAATCTGTTTTATATCATTGCTTTGCATGGGGCATCCCCTTTCTCTCACAATATTGTATCATAGAATAGGATGCGGACATATCGCTTTTTTGTTGGCTCTAACATGAAAAAAGTAAAGTAAAACATTCCACTTATTAAGATGATAGCAAGACCGTAAGGGGCCGTCAATGGTCGAGATGAACGGCGCACGAGTGCGCCGCCATTGACCGCCCCGCCCGGCCTTGCTCTGCGGTTATCAAGGCGGGCAAGCACCAGGGGGGCTTACCCGCCTCTTTTGATTTTGGGTGGGCCGGTTGTCGAATTGCGTCCCATGGTGGGATTGATTTCCGCCTCGGCGGAAATCAATCCCCTATTGCCTGGGAGCGTAAACGCTCCCAGGCGGCGGTCGAAATGGGTCTCAATTTGAGACCCATTTCGACAGAAACTCCCCTCAAAATGAGGGGCGTTTTTGGGGGCTGTGTAGGGCGAAAAGGTTGCTTTTCCTCCGTTTCTGTGATACTATTTTGATACTAAGAAGACGAGTTGCCTTGAATAACAGGAAAAACATTAACATATTTGCGAATGTTTTGCCTATAAAATCACCCTAAATACACTCCCATATACTTGAATTTGCCGAATGGGAATGAAAATTGTCCTATTTTAACGAATAAATCACTAAAATAAGAAACTTATTCGTTAAAAAAGTTTTGATTTTAAAATTGTAGCAACAAGCAGCCTCCTCATATTTCACCGCAGGGAAGCCACAGCTTCCGCTGAAATATGAGGAGGTTTTGTTATGCCAAGACCCAGTGGGAGAGGCGCCATTACCTTGAAGGGCAACGCCAAATATCTGCCTGACATTTTATATATTTCTCTTGCTCAAAGGCTCCTATTCAGCGCAGGCATCATTCTGGAAACCATTGTTTTTTCATAGACTTCTCCCATTCTCCATGGTATAATCAGGTCAAAATAGGCCTGACATCTCAGAAACGAGGTACTTTATGCCGCGCAAGGTTCTCTTTACTGCCTCCACCTTCTCCCACATTGCCAACTTTCACCGCCCGTACTTACAGGAGTTTGCCCGGCTGGGCTGGGAGGTCCACATTGCCTGCGGCGGCCCGTTGATTTCCATTCCGGAGGCCCAACAGACGCTACATATCCCCTTTGAAAAGAGCATGACCTCCCCCAAAAACCTGGAGGCGCTGCGGATGCTGCGCCGGACGATCCGGGAGGAGTCCTACACGCTCATCAGCTGCCACACTTCCCTGGCCGCGTTTTTTACCCGGCTGGTGGTGATGGGGCTGAAAAGCCGCCCTCTGGTGGCCAACACCTGCCACGGCTATCTGTTCGACGGGGACACTTCCGCCTCCAAGCGGCTGTTGCTGTCTGGAGCGGAAAAAATGACCGCTCCGGTCACCGACCTGCTGATGACCATGAATGCCTGGGATAACGGTTACGCCCGCCGCCGACGCTTAGGCAGGCAGATCGTCCAGATCCCCGGCATGGGGGTGGACTTCTCCCGCCTGGACGCCTGCCCGCCGGAGGAGGGGCAGGCGCTGCGCCGCAGCTTAGGCTTTGGGGCGGGGCACACCCTGTTTCTCTATGCCGCCGAGTTCTCCCCCCGAAAGAGCCAGGCCCACCTGCTCCGGGCTTTGACCAGGCTTCCAGAGTCCGCCGTACTGCTCCTGCCTGGGGCGGGGGCTCTGCGGGAGGACTGTATTCGCCTGGCAAACGAACTTGGCGTAGCAGACCGCGTGGTTTTTCCCGGCCAGGTATCCGATATGCCCCGGTGGTACGCCGCCGCCGACGCGGCCCTCTCCGCCAGCCGCAGCGAGGGGCTCCCCTTTAATATTATGGAAGGGATGTACTGCCGCCTCCCTATCGTCGCCTCCGCAGTCAAGGGACACACCGACTTGATTCGCCATGGGGAGACCGGCCTGCTCTACCCCTACGGGGATTGGGAGGCCTGCGCCGCGCAGATGGAAGCCCTGCTCCGCAGCCCGGAGCTGGCCGCCCGATTGGGGACCCAGGCCCACGAGGCGGCGCTGCCCTACGGGTTGGACCGGGTGCTGCCTCAGGTCATGGACCAGTACCGCCTTCTCCTCCCCCTGGAAGAGGAAGCCCGGGAACCGGTCTGGCACGGATAACAGTCTGGCCGCCTGTTTTTCTTTTTTCGTCTGGGGATCACTTTTCTCCTATCCCATTTCACGCTCCGATTTCATGGAATCGGAGCGTTTTTTATTCCATCAATGAGAATTTTCTTACTCCATCCTTTTACAAATAATTAACGGCGCTCTGATGAAAGCAGGCTCTTCCGTCCGCTATACTTAAAGATGCATGGGCCGTGGCGCTGCCAGCCATGGCCGAAGCAGACTTCAAGAACAAGGAGTGTTCAATCGAATGAAAGGTACACAAAGCAGCAGACCCGGCAGACGCTGCGTCACCGCCCTGTTGGCGAGTACGATGCTGCTGAGTCTGGTGCCGGCCTCCGCCGCTGCGGAGTTGGGCTCCGCTGCGTCCGACTTCTACCAGGCGGTAGCCGCCGGGACGCCGGCCAGCCAGGGCGCTTCCCCCGACAGCACCTATGATGAAGCCGCCGATGACGGAAGCCTGGTGATTTCTGAACCGGATGGATTTGAGGTTGACAGCCTGACCCTCCAGCCCGGCAAGACCCAGGCCGAGATCAACCTGAACTGGTACGCCCCCGAGGGCACCGCCCAGGGCCAGGCCCTGGTGAAGTTCGGCGACCAGGTGGTAGACGCCACGGTCAGCAGCCTGACCGCTCCCACCAAGCTGGACGAGAGCAAGTACACCGACACCGGCAAGCTGGTGTGCAAGGCCACCGTCACCGGCCTGACTTCCAACACCGAGTACATCTATCAGATCTCCAACAACGGCGGCGAGACCTGGTCCCAGACGTACACCTTTGAGACCTCTGACGAGGAGAAGTTCACCTTCGCTTTCACCAGCGACCCCCAGATCAAGGAGAACGAATCTACAGACGGGCAAGGTTGGCAGCCCTCTGACAATACCAACCAGACCGGCTGGGCCACCATGATGGAGACTGTGGCCGAGGCCGGCGCCTCCCTGATGGTCTCCGCCGGCGACCAGGTGGAGGACCAGAGCTGGGGTAAGAGCAGCGAGTATGAGGCCTTCTTTGCTCCGGAGGAGATGTCCTCCATGCTGTATGCCCCCGCCGTGGGCAACCACGACCGGCACTATATGTTTGCCGACCACTTCAATCTTCCCAACGAGATGGATGTGGCGCAGGATGGCCAGCGCGGCGCCGAGGATACTCTGGAACAGGTGAAGACCACCTTCCGGGGCCAGAACAACGGCACCAGCCAGAGCCACGGCAACTACATCCAGGCCACCGCCGACGAGATCGCCAACAACAGTGAGAGCAACGGCGTGACCCCCAACGCCGAGGGGCAGTACGACTTCACCGAGCGCCGGGAGATGGAGACGGAGGGCAACTACTACTACCTCTATAATAATATTCTCTTCGTCACCCTGAACACCGGCGCCTACCCCGGCGGCAACGACATGGAGAACGCCGGCAACGACAGCGTCCCCAGCGCTGAAAAGGACAACTCCGAGGCCGAGGCTATGGTGGAGAACTTCCGCCGCACCCTTACCAACGCCACCGAGGAGTACGCCGGGGAATACGACTGGCTCATCGTCACCCACCACAAGTCCACCCAGACCGTGGCCAAGCACGCCGCCGACTCCGACATTGAGAACTATGTGGACGCCGGCTTTGAGTCCCTGATGGACGACTTTGACGTGGACTTCGTCCTGGGTGGCCACGACCATGTGTACTCCCGCAGCTATGTCCTGAAGGACGGGGAGCGCAACGCCGAGGCCCTGGACACCTATTATGACCCCGACGGCACCATCTACCTCACGGGCAACTGCGCCAGCGATATGCAGTACTACACCCCCTTTGAATCCCTGGACAAGACCAACAATGCCGACTACCCCATCCTGGCCGACGGCACCACCGGCTCCCAGGGATATTTGAGCGGTAAGCTGCCCTATGGCAACCAGGAGTACAACCAGGAGTACAGCCCCAGCTACGCCCTGTTTGACGTGGAAGGAAACACCATCTCCGTGAACGTGTACAATCTGGACGGAGACAGTGTAAACCCCGACTCCAAACTGATTGACCACTTCACCGTCACCAAGAATGCCGACGGCGGCGACCAGGTCCAGGGCTTCGCCAATGGCGAGAACTCCCTGAATCTGACCCAGATTGGCCGCTATGAGGCCGGTCAGACCAACGTGGACGGCGGCGTGATGGAGATCGTCGCCTACAACGCCGAAACCGGCTGGGCCTATGCGGTGAACGGACAGTCCGGCCTGCTCACCGCCATCCCCCTGAAGACTTTGGAAGAGAAGGACGCCGTGGACCTGCTGGATGGCAACGACATCGACGTGAAGGCCATGGTGGAGGAAATGGATGACTCTTTCCAGTACGGTGACATGACCTCCGTGGCCGTCTCCTCCGACGGGAGCACCCTGGCGGTGGCCCTCCAGGCGGATGGCTACGCCGACGAAGGCCGGGTGGCTCTTTTCACCTGCAATGAGGACGGCTCCCTGACCCTGAACAAGCTGGTCACTGTGGGCGTACAGCCCGATATGGTGACCTTCGCGGACAACAACACCGTGCTCACCGCCGACGAGGGCGAGCCCCGGGAGGGCTACGGTGAGGGTGTCACCGACCCCAAGGGCTCTGTGAGCGTCGTGGACGTGGCCGCCGGTACTGCCTCTGTGGTGACCTTCGATTCCTTCGACGCCCAGCGGGACAGCCTGGCGGCTGCCGGTGTGGTGCTCCAGAAGGGCGTGAACCCCTCCACCGACTTGGAGCCTGAGTACATCGCGGTCTCCGGCGGCAAGGCCTACGTCACCCTCCAGGAGGCCAATGCCATCGCGGTGCTGGACATCGCTTCTAGAACCTTCACCGGCGTATACTCTGCCGGCTTTGAGGACTACAGCGTGATCCCTGTGGACATCGACAAGAAGGACGATGACTACGCTCCCAAGACCTATGAGTCCCTGCTGGGCATCCGGATGCCCGACGGCATCGCCGCCTTTGAGGTGGACGGGACCACCTACCTGGTCACCGCCAACGAGGGCGACGCCCGGGAGTGGGGCGACGAGGACGAGGGTACCGACTATCTCAACGAGGATGAGCGGGACTTCGGCGACGGGGAGACCTCTCCTACCGGCGCCATCACCGTCGAAAATTCCGGCCTGGACGGCAAGGTGGTCTTCTTCCTCACCGCAGACTACGACGGCCTGGACGAAAACAAAGACTACCTGTTCGGCGGCCGTTCCTTCACCGTGTATGAGGTGGGCGGGGACGGCATCACCGAGGTCTTCACCAGCGGCGGCGACTTTGAGTCCCTCACGGCTGAGTACCTGCCCGAGTATTACAACAGTTCCAATGACAACGCCACTCTGGACGACCGCTCCGGCAAGAAGGGTCCCGAGGCGGAGAGCGTCACCGTAGGGACTGTAAACGGCAAGACCTACGCCTTTGTGGCCCTGGAGCGTACCGGCGGCGTCATGGTCTATGACGTGACCGACCCGGAGGACGCCGAGTTTGTCAACTACATCAACTCCCGAGACTTTTCCAGCACCGTCCCCGGCTCTGAGGAGTACGACGACGGCGAGCTGGACAAGTGGGTCACCGGCGGCGACGTGGCCCCCGAGGGCCTGGCCTTCCTGTCCGCCTCGGACAGCCCCACCGGCTCTCCCCTCCTGCTGGCGGCCTGCGAGGTTTCCGGCACGGTGGCGGTGTACGACCTGACCGCCCGGGATGCCAGCGTCCCCGGCGGCGATGACGGCAGCGAGGCCGTGCAGCTGGCGGTGATTTCCGACGACCACCTGTTCTCCAGCCAGTTGGGCACCAGCGGGCAGGCCTTTGAAAGCGCCCTGCTGATGGACCGCAAGATGCTTGCCGAAAGCGAGCTGATTCTGGATCAGGCGCTGGAGGACATCGGCAAGAGCGGCGTGGATTACCTGCTGATCAGCGGCGACCTGACCAAGGATGGCGAGAAGTACAACCACGAGCTTCTGTCGGAGAAGCTGGAGCAGTTTGAAACGGACACCGGCATTCAGGTTTTTGTCATCAACGGCAACCATGACATCTCCAATGCCAACGCCGTGCGCTATGTGGGAGACGGTTCGGAGCGGGTCGAGACCATTGACCGGGATGACTTCCGGGAAATTTACAACGACTTTGGATATGAAGAGGCGGTGGCCCAGGACGGCAGCTCTCTGTCCTACGCCGTAGATCTGGGCGACGACTATCGCCTGATCGTCATGGACGCCTGCATTTATAACAACGACGCGGAAAATCCCGAACAGGAGACTGGCGGCAGCTTCCGCGATGAGACCTGGGCCTGGGTCCTGGACCAGATCGATGAGGCGATCGAAGACGGCCGCCGGCCCATCGGTATGATGCACCACGGTCTGGCAGCCCACACGTCTGAACCGGCCTCCTCCATCCTGTTTGGGGATTATCTGGTGGCAGACCACGAGGAGAAAGCTGCGGAGCTGGCCGATGCCGGCATGAACCTGGTCTTCACCGGCCACTGCCACGCGCTGGACGCCACCAGTATGACCACCGAAGCAGGCAACACCCTCTATGACCTGGAAACCGGCTCCCTGGTCACCAGCCCCTCTCCCATCCGCTATGTAAGCCTGGATGGCGACGAGGTCACCTATACCACCGATACCGTTAACGAGGTGGCGAACCTGGATCTGAGCGGCGCAGATAACTTCCAGGACTACAGCAAGCAGTACCTGTTGGACGGTCTGAAGAAGGGCCTTGCCTATTGGCTGGCCATCGCCGCCTGCGGCGATACAGAGACGGCGGCGCAGCCTCTGATGCCGGGAAATGATATGTCCGCTGTGGACCTGCTGGCCAACGCCTTCGCCGCCCACTACGCCGGCAACGAGCAGATGGACGCGGCAACCCAGCAGGTGATTGGGTACACAATGAGCAGCGGAACCGAGGGACAGCAGCTGGTGGCCGCAGTCTCCACCGGTCTGTACACCGACCCCTCCTTGGACGATGCAGAGGGTGCGTTGCCCCTGGACGCCCTTCCGGAGTCTGACGGCCGGCCTGGTTCCGGCGGCGGAAGCCACTCTGGCGGCGGCTCCAGCAGCTCCGGCAGCCATAACAGCCAGACCCAGGAGCCGGAGCAGCAGCCCAGCCAGACGGAAGAGGCCCCCTTCACCGACGTGGCGGCGGGCTCCTGGTATGAGGACGCTGTAAACTATGTCTATACCAACAATCTGATGAGCGGCGTCAGCGCCACCTCCTTTGCTCCCAACACTCACCTGTCCCGGGCTATGATCGCCCAGATTCTCTACGCCATGGAGGACCCCTCCGCTGTCTCCAGCGCCACGTTCCAGGACGTTCCCGGCGGTATGTGGTACACCGATGCGGTGAACTGGGCCGCCTCCGCCGGC
>CALWWF010000033.1 GCA_944385165.1 uncultured Oscillospiraceae bacterium | reverse complement strand
GGAGCCGAAGTCCAGCAGCTTTACCATGCCATCCTTGGTGATGTAGATGTTGTCTGGGGTGACGTCACGATGAATAAATCCTTCTGCATGGACGGCGGTCAGCGCCCGCAGGACGGGGATCATCACGTTGAGGGCCTCTTCCACGCTGACCTTTCCGCCGTGGTTGGCGATGTAGGTCTTGAAGGAGATGCCCTCGATGTAGTCCATGACGAAGTAGGACGTGTCGTTCTCGTCAAAGTAATCCGTCACACCGGCGATGTTGGGCTGGCCCATGAACTTTGCCAGGGTTCGGGCCTCCTCCTGGAACCGCTCCGCGCCGTAGGTGAAGTCCTGGGTGCGGCTCTCCACCGCCACGGAGACGGTGGTGCCCACGCGGGTGGCGATCTCGTTGGGCATGAACTCCTTTATAGCCACCCGGGCCTCCAGCTTGGTGTCCCAGGCCAGGTACGTGATGCCGAAGCCGCCCTGGCCCAGCACCCGGCCCACGATGTAGCGGCCGTTCAGCACCGTCCCGGCCCGCAGGGCCACGGGGAATTTTTTCTCATTCTCCCCCAAATCAAAGCCGCAGTACGGGCAGGGGCCCTCCGGGGCCTCCCGCTCCTGGAAGCAGTTATAGCAAAGATGTGCTGGCAGCTGTATCATGGGGAATCTCCTCTCTTTTCTTGCGGGTTATGCGCGCCGGTCCACACTTGGCACATGGTCAAGGGCAGACCAATCGGTAAAGTATCTGGAGGAATATGTGACGAAGGTCTCCAGCTTTTCAAGCCCCCGCAGGGGTTCCAGGGAGAGATTGGAGGCACTCACATCCAGCTCCAGCTTGCGCAGGCTGGTCAGGCTGGCAAAGGGCTCCAGAGAGGAGATGCTTCCCACGGTCATATCCAGATCCCGCAGGTTGACGGCTCCCTCCAGGCCGGCGATACTGTTCACATTTTCCTGGAAATACAGGAATGCGCTCTCCAGCTTGCTCATATTTGCGAGGAAGCCGAGATCTGGGGCCACATAGCCGTTCTTGTCATAGGGCGGGTAGCTGCTGCGGATGTTGCTGGAGTTGATCTGCAGGTCCACCATCTCCGTCATGCCCGCCAGTACGCTCATATCCGCATGGATCTGCCCGCCGGCAATGGTGAAGTGGGTGAGTTTGGTCAGATTCGCCAGGGCGCTGGTGTCCTCCAGCCCGTAGACGTGGAGATCCAGCGACTCCAGATCCGTCATGCCTGCCAGAAAGTCCAGATTGGAGGTGATCAGAGTTCCGTCGCCCCAGCCGACCCGCAGGCTGGTCAGCTGGGTGCAGTCCGTGAGGTTGGCCAGCTGCTCCCCGTTGTTCAGGGTCCAGTCCAGACTTTTCAGGCTGGTCAGCCGGGGCAGGAAGGCAAAATCGTCGTCAGAGTAGCACTCGTAAATGGACAGCTCCTCCAGATTCTGCATCTGACAGATGTTTTCGATATCCTCTGCCGTCAGCTCCACCTGCCACAGGCTGAGGTAAGTGTCATTTGAGCTGTGCTCCTCCCCGGCGATGGTCAGCATGACCGGCTCCGGTTCCGGCTCGGGAAGCTCAGGCTGCTCGGGGATCTCCTCATTTTCCACGACAGGGAGGGGTTCACCTGGGTCATCGGGCGCGCTGGGGCCGCCGCTGAACATCCCTGCCGCCAGGAGCAGTACGGCCGCTGCTGCGGCAATGGCACCGTAAAACTTCGGGCGCTGCTTCACATTCTCAAGAAGGGCATCCACCTGTCCGCCGACAGTGGGCGTCGCAGGAACCGTGCCTGGCACCTCCACCACCTGCTGGGACTCGATGGCGTCCAGAAATTCAGCGGCGTTTTGGAACCGGTCCTCCGGCTGGATCGCCAGACCCTTCAGGATCGCCTTGTCCAGGTACTCCGGGATGTCGATGCCACATTGAGAGATCGGCACCAGCTCATCGTGGTCCATCCGCTCCAGACTCTCCGGCGGCAGGAAGCCGGAGATGGCGGCGTAGAAGCAGGCGGCGCAGGAGTACACGTCTGTGAAAGGCCCCTGGCGGCTCCGGCGGATGTACTGCTCCTTCGGCGCGTAGCCCACCTTGAGGATGACGTCTAAACTCTTGGACTTGTCGCCGATGGAGTACCGGGCGGAGCCGAAGTCCAGCAGCTTCACGATGCCGTCTTTGGTGATGTAAATATTGTCCGGCGTCACGTCCCGGTGGATGAAGCCCTCGGCGTGGACGGCGGTCAGCGCCCGCAGCACCGGGATCATCACGTTCAGGGTCTCCTCCACGGAGATTTTCCCGCCGTGGTTGGCGATGTAGGTCTTGAAGGAGATGCCCTCGATGTAGTCCATGACGAAATAGGACGTGTCGTTTTCGTCGAAATAGCTGGTGACGGCGGCGATGTTGGGATTGCCGATGAACTTTGCCAGGGTCCGGGCCTCCTCCTGGAACCGCTCGGCGCCGTAGGCGAACTCCTCGGACTTGGTATCCATCATGACGGACACGGTAGTGCCCTGCCGGGTGGCGATCTCTCCGGGCATGAACTCCTTGATGGCTACCTTGGCATTCAGCTGGGTGTCCAGAGCAAGATATGTAATGCCAAAGCCGCCCTGGCCCAGCACCCGGCCGATGATGTACCGGCCGTTCAGCACGGTCCCGGCCCGCAGGGCCACAGGGAATTTTTTCTCTTTTTTTGCCAAGTCAAAGCCGCAGTACGGGCAGGGGCCGTCTGCATCCGACTTTTTCTGAAAGCAGTTGTAGCAGAGATTTTTCCACTCAGCCATATCGTCCCTCCACATGAAACTGTCTGGTCGATAAGACCATCTTAGTGCCTTTCCGGGAGGAACTCAAGTATGCTGTCTGCATAGTATCCGGGCGGAGATCTCCTGCCTTTCGGCAGGGCAAGCAGAGCGTTTGGCTTGCCACTGGCAGCCAAACGCATTTTGCGGGCTGACGCCCACACCCACTTTTTCGGCCCGAGGGCCGAAGGGCAGAGAGAAGAAATGCGCATTCGCCCAATGCCGGAATTACGATGCCGTTGACAAAGAAGTGAGAAAAGGCTTTTTGCACAATTTTTAATCGTTTTGTGCCGTTTCTGCTCCGTTCCACTTGCTTTCCGTCACTCTCTAAAGCCACTGTTTCCATGTACTCCACGCCGCACTGTGGCTGAAAATGTGGTCAAAAACGCTCCCTGCCCTTTGCCGGAAACGGTTTCCCGGTTTGGGCAGGGAGCATTTTTCATACCTCTGACTGTCTGCATGGTAACTCTGAGGGCGGGATTCAGCAAGTCTTTTCTGCGCTGTCCACACCTCAGGAATTGCGGAGCTGTAAACAATGAGAGTGCTTACCTATCACTATGTTCCAAAAGTGTCCCTCAAATCTCTTACAACGAGCTGTTCTCATACACAGAGGATGCAATCTTTCAGTTCCATGTCATTGAGAGCAAGCACCGTGCTTTTCTGACCCAGGGGCAGTTCGTCCCCATCCACCGTGAAGATCGCGCCGCCGGCCTCCGCCAGGATGATCCGCGCAGCGTTGTGATCCCATGGAGAGGATCGCATGGTTACAA
>CALWWF010000032.1 GCA_944385165.1 uncultured Oscillospiraceae bacterium | reverse complement strand
GCTCGCCCTTCTCGATGGCGGCGCGGAAGCGGCGGGACACGTTGGTGTAGCCGGAGTTGGCGGTGTAGCAGTTGATGTACGCCTTGACCCGGCCCTCGCCGATGAGCATGTCCCAGTCGCCGCCGGCGGGGCCGGCCCAGACGGTGAAGTCCTTCTGGCCCTGGCGCAGGATCTCGCCCACCACGGCATAGGGCTTGCGGTTGGTCGTGAAGCCGCCGAAGGAGATGCAATCCCCATCCTCGACGAATTTCGCGACCGCGTCGTGCAAGGTGTAAACTTTGTTCATAGATAAAACCCCCATTACACTATAGTTTTTGATGTACGGTGTTGGTTTCGGCGGGCCGCCGTCCGCGGCCCTTGGTGATACGCGCGGTTCATCAGGGTTTAGTGTAGCACAAGATATGCAAGCGGTCTTTTGCGAATTTGGCAAAAAGTTTGCATATCTTCGCTTCCTGTGTTATAATATCACAGCTGACAAAACAGAGCAAGGCTTTTCCCGCTTTTTTGCCTGAATTGTACAATTTACCCATGGGAGGCCCGGGGCATGACCCAAATCGATTTTCACCTGCAGCTCAACCACAATGATACCTGGAGCATGAGCCGCCTGCATTTTCACGATTACTGCGAGCTGCTCCTCCCCCTCACCAGTCCCGGTAATATTTTTGTCAACGACCAAGTCTATCCCCTGCGCCGGGGCACCCTCTACCTCATCGGGGAGAACACCCTCCACCGCACCATCGCCACCGGCTTCCACGCCCGGTATGTGCTCCACATCGGCCGCGGCGCCCTGGCCGCCCTGTCCACTCCCCAGACCGATTTCACCCAAATGGCCCGCGCCGCGTTTCTCCGCACCGACCTGTCCAATGAGGAGATGATCTCTCTCATAGAGCACTTTCAGGCCCTGGAGCGGAACAAAAATGACGGCAGTTTCGGCAGCGACATCCACCAGACCATCGCCCTGCTGGACCTGCTGCTCCATGTGGCCCCTATTCTCAATACCGCCACCGCCGGAGAGCCCATCCGCAACAAGGACTTCCAGCGGGTGGCCCCCATTCTGGACTACATCCGGGACCACCTGTCCGAACCTCTCACCCTGGACTTGATCGCCGGGCAGTTTTTCCTGAGCAAGCACTACCTGTGCCGCATCTTCAAATCCGCCACCGGGTTTTCCGTTATGGAGTATATCATCTACAGCCGGGTCCTCCGGGCCCGCCAGCTTTTGAAAGAGGGGGTCAGCGTACAGCAGGCGGGGGAGCTGTCCGGATTTTCCGACAACTCCCACTTCATCCGTACCTTCGGCCACCTCACCGGCACCTCTCCCGGCCGGTACGCTCGGGAGCACCAGGGGACCGACGCCACCTCTCCCCTGGGAAGCGGACTCAAGCGCTGAGAACCCTCACCGCAAAAGACGCGGCGGAGCCGGATGATCCGGCTCCGCCGCATATTTTTGTCTCAGGGATCGTTCTCCCCTTCTGGAGTCTCCGAATTCGTGCGCTCCGCATACTTTTCCCGCAGACGGCGCTGGACATCCCGCTTCAGCAAGGCGTACAGCACCGAGGCCACCGGCACGCTGAGCAGCACCCCCAGCAGGCCGAACAGGCCGCCGCCTACCGTCACCGCCGCCAGCACCCAGATGCCCGGCAGGCCGATGGAGGTGCCCACCACCCGGGGGTAGATCACATTTCCCTCGATCTGCTGGAGCACCGCCAGGAAGATCAAAAACACCAGGGCCCGTACCGGATTGACCATCACCAGTAGAAAAGCGGACAGCAGGGCGCCGATGTAGGCCCCCGCCACCGGGATGAGGGCGGACACCCCGATGATGACCCCCACCAGGGCGGCGTAGTCCGGCTGGATAAAGAAGGTCCCCAAGGCGCACAGTCCGCCCAGGATGCAGGCCTCGATGAGCTGGCCGGAGACGAAGTTGGCAAAGGTCTCCGAGGTCAGGTGGATCACATCGCTGACCCCGTCCGCCCAGCGCTTGGGCAGATAGGCCCGCAGCAGCCGCCGGCCCTGGCTGAGCAGCTTCTCCTTCCCCGCCAGCATATAGACAGAGAATACGATGGCCAGCACCAGAGTCACCAGCCAGGAGATGATGTTTCCTGTCACCACCATCACCTGGGTGGCGGCGCTGGAGACGCTGGAGAGCAGCCCATTCAGGAAGCCCTGCAAATAGTCCCGCAAACTGGTGAGCAGACTGTTGAGATCCAGGTCCATGTTTTCCCAATCCAGATAGTCCGCCACGACATTGAGCAGTTCCTGCAAATTGGCGATATAGCCGCCCAGACTCCATGTCAGCATCCGCAGGCTCTCCATCACCCGGGGGATCACAAAGGAAAACAGGGATACAATCACCGCGATGAACACCAAGTAGGAGGTGAGCACCGCCAGGGGCCGCCCCAGCTTCCGCCCCCGCCGGCCCAGATTGCGCGCATAGTGCCGGTAGAAGAAGGCGCATGGCCGGTCGAGGATAAAGGCAATGGCAAACCCGATGAACAGCGGGCGGCAGCCGGTAAGCACCTGGCCCAGCAGACCGAAGATCCAGTCGCTGCGCATCAGAGCCAGCACCAGCAGCACGGTATAGGTAATCATCAGCAGAATGCTTCGCATCCAATGTCTCGGCATATTGACAGTTCCTCCGTATTCCTCCGCCCTCCGGCCGGAGCGCAGAAAGGATTGGAAATGTACTACCACTATACCATGCCCCTTCTCCGCCGTCAACATACCGCCCCGGCGGCGCGGAGCAAAAAGAAACCCCCGGCTGTACCTGCAGCCGGGGGACCCAAGAGGGTGATGCCTGTCCCTTTGGGGTTCTGGTGGCCAGAGAGATTACCAAAAGCCTGAGGTGTGGGGAAGAAAGCAGGGAGGTGTGAGGAGGGGGGCTTTTTGTTCTCTCGTCTCTAACCACCCATAGGTTAGCATATACTAACTTCGATGTCAATCCTTTTTTGAAAAAATTTTTTCCCGGCCGCTTTGAAAGGCAGGGCGTTTTTTGAGATTCTTCAAAGCTTTTCTTAAAATTTGCGAAAGTCCCTTGTCCCCGCCCAGAGACTGTGCTACCCTCTAGGGCGCAGGCTCATCTATGGGCCCCATCTCTCTCCAAAGGAGTGCATCTTTATGAATCGTGTCCGCCCCACTTCTCTGCTGCTGATCGCCGTGGTCCTGGCTGTTCTAGCTCTGTCCGGCTGCGCCCAGGGTTCTTCGGACTCCTCCTCCGCGTCCGACCCGTCCCACTCCCAGGCCGAAGAGTCCGTCTCCACGCTTCAGGGCACCTTGTATAGCCTCGACCCTACCCTGGAATTCTTGGTGATCCTCACGGACGATGGATACTTCCGCATCGGTTTCTCCGGCCAGGAGACGGATCTCTCCGATCTAGAACCTGGGGACTCCGTCACCGCCACCTATACCGGCACCTTGGATCAGAGCAGCGAGGACATTACCGCCCAATTGGTCTCCATTGTGAAAGACAGTTGACTCCCAGACGAGCCAGAGCGGCCGGCCCCAGTTGGGGCCGGCCGCTTTGTTTTTGCCAGTTACGAAGCCCGTTTGACCGCCGGGACGCGGTGGATAGGCGGCCGGAATCCCTCAAAGATCACCAGACAGTCCTCCCGCTCCACCATCTCCATGGCGCTGCGGCTGCGCACCGTCCAGCAAAACACCGGCAGACGGTGCAGCCGCTGGCACAGGCGCACCGCCGGACGCATCCGGTGCTCCCAGTGGAAGGAGATGAAATCCGGCCGGGTAAATAAATTGGACAGAAGGTGGGTCATCAGGAACGCCTGCCAGCCCTTCAGCTCCCCCCGGCACCGCAAAAAGTCCTGGGACAGCTGTCCCCGGCAGATGTCCGGCCGATGCCGCCTCAGCCAGAGTAGGATCCCCGGGTGGAAGGACTCGATGCAGTAGCTCACCCGGTAGCGGTCCAATGTCTCCACCGCCTTCTTCACCAGCTCTCGGGCGTCAAAGTAGTCTGCCTTCAGCTCCACCAGCAGAGGCGGCCCCCCCTGAAACAGCTCCAGCACTTCCTCCAGGGCGGGGATGGTCTCCTGGGTTCCCTCCAGACGGCAGCGCGTGAGCTCTCTCATGGACAGCTGAGACACCTCTTTGTCCACGCCGGCGGTGCGCTTTAAACTCTTGTCGTGGATCACCGCCAGCTGACCGTCCCCGGTGAGGTGCACATCCAGCTCAACCCCATAACCGTATTCATAGGCCCTTCGGAAGGCCGCCATGGAGTTCTCCGGAATCCCCAGCTTCCGGTCATGCAGCCCCCGGTGGGCATACCGCACCTCCCGAAGCGCCGCCCAATCGGGATAGCTCCTCCGTCCTCCAGTGGCAAACACCCAAAGGACGCCGCCCAGGGCCGCCGCCAGCAGCAGGATCAACAGCAGCTTTAGCAAAATCATACGGTCACTCCCTACTCTCATCCAGTATCCTTGTCACTTGCCTCCTATCTTATCATCGTCAAACGCCTATTGTAAAGAGGCAGAGCAGATATTTTACCTCCATTTCCCGCAAAAACCGAAAAAGTCCCCAGAAAAGCAAAAGCGCGGGACCTCCGTCTGGGAAGGTCCCGCGCCGCAGTGCTAGCGGGTTTTTTAGTCCTCTCCGCCCATGAGCAGGTACATGACCGCCTTTTGGGCGTGGAGGCGGTTCTCCGCCTCGTCGAAGATCTCCTCCGCGTGCTTCTCGAATACGTCGGCGGTGATCTCCTCCCCCCGGTGGGCGGGCAGGCAGTGCTGCACCATGCAGCCTGGGTTGGTGAGGGCCATCAGCTCCTTGTTCACCTGATAGCCCACAAAGGCCTTCTCCCGGACGGCCTTCTCCTCCTCCTGGCCCATGGAGGCCCACACGTCGGTGAACACCACGTCGGCGCCCACGGCGGCCTCCTTGGGCTCGCGGCAGAGGGTGAACTTGAAGCTGGGGTCGCTCTGGGCAAAGGCCAGCACGTCCGGATGGGGGTCGTAGCCCTCGGGGCAGGCCACGGACACCTCCATGCCCACCTTCAGACCGCCCAC
>CALWWF010000031.1 GCA_944385165.1 uncultured Oscillospiraceae bacterium | reverse complement strand
GGTCTTGGCCAGCAGCACCGCCAGGGAGAAGGGCTTGGTCACGTAGTCGTCCGCCCCCAGGGCGTAGCCCCGCAGCACGTCCTCCTCACCCCCCAGGGCGGTGAGGAACAAAATGGGCACCCCGCTGTGCTCCCGCACCGCCCGGCACACGGCAAAGCCGTCCAGGTTGGGCATAAAAATGTCCAGGAGGATGGCGTCGTAGTCGTGGTCCCGGAGCAGGTCCAGGGCCTCCGCCCCGTCCCGGGCCAGGCCGCACTCCAGGCCGTGGGCGGTAAAGTAGTCCCCAATAATCCCCCGCAGTCGCCCCTCGTCCTCCACCAGCAAAACAGTCTCCACGGCGCTCCCTCCTTTTTGTTTCATCAGGGTAGCACAAACTTGTGTCAAAATTGTGTCGGCCGTTCGCCCGGATTTGTCAAAGCCCCGATGTTATGCTAAAATGCAGAGGATAAGAAAGGGAGGCGGGCCCTGCTTCCCCCCGTACCCCCCGCCGTTTTTGAAAGGAGGCGCTCTGCCTTGCCAACCAACCCTGCGGTCAGCATCATCGTGCCCGTGTACAACGCAGAAAAGACCCTCCGCCGCTGTGTAGACAGCATACTGAAACAGGAGTACCCCGACTTTGAGCTTCTGCTGGTGGACGACGGAAGCCGAGACGGCTCCGGCGGCATCTGTGACGGCTATGCCCGGCAGGACCCCCGGGTCCGGGTCATCCACAAGGCCAACGCCGGCGTCTCCGCTGCCCGCAACGACGCCTTGGACCAGGCCCGAGGGACCTTCCTCCAGTTTGTGGACAGCGACGACTGGCTGGCCCCGGAGGCCACCAAGCTGCTGGTGCGCTGCGCCCAGGAGACCGGCTGCGACATGGTCATCGCCGACTTCTACCGGGTCTCCGGGGACCGGGTGTCCCACAAGGGGGAGATCGACGAGACAGGGGTCCTCTCCCGGGAGGAGTTTGCCGCCTACATGATGGAGAATCCCGCCGACTACTACTACGGCGTGCTCTGGAACAAGTTATTTCGGCGGGAGATCGTGGAGCGGCACCACCTGCGCATGGATGTGAACGTCCACTGGTGCGAGGACTTCCTGTTCAACCTGGAGTACATCCTCCACGCTAAGACCTTCTGCGCCCTGCGCACCCCCATCTACTACTATGTGAAGACCAAGGGCTCCCTGGTGTCCCAGAGCTTCACCCTGCCCAACGTCATCCGCATGAAGCTGCGGGTCTTTGAGTACTATAACGACTTCTATAAGCACGTCTTCGACGAGCAGGACTATGAGAAAAACCGCCTGAAGGTCTACCGCTTCCTGGTGGACGGGGCGGGGGACGAGTCCCTGCTGCCCAGCCTGAAAAAGCTGGGAGACGAGCGTCCCCCCCTGTGCCGCTCCGCCGTGGCCGGTCAGGGGCCTCTCTCCGACGCCTACCGCAGCCGGAAGCTGCTGGAGCACTACCTGGAGCCGGCGGCCCTGAAGCACGACCGGACCGCGGAGGAGGCCTGGCTGCTCCTGTGCCTGCAAAGCGTGGACGGTACCGGCACCCGGAAGGAGCTGGCGGACCTGGCCGGGGTCAGCCGGGTGACCCTGGCTCTGACGCTGCAAAAGCTGGCCGCCCGGGGGCTAGTCCGGGTGGAGGAGGACACGGCGGAGACGGACCCCGGCGGGAACCGGCGGCTGCGGGTGACCCTCCTCCCCACTGTCCAGCCCCTTCTGGACGACGCGGCCCAGGCCCTGGAGGACTACGACCGCACCCGCTTTGCCGGCTTCACCCCCCAGGAGCGGGAGCAGTACGCCGCCCTGGCGGAAAAGGCCCAGGGGAACATGCGCCGCATCTTGCAATAAAAACAAGAAAACCTCCCCCGGCCCCGGGCCGGGGCGGGAGAGGAGGCCCCCGATGGCACAGCAGCACACCGTGAACGTGATCGCCCGCATCCACAGCCAATTCCCCACCAAATTCGGCATCCCTCGTCAAAGCGGGCTGGTGGAGGAGCTGGAGGCCCTGGTGGTATTCGAGCCGGAGTACCGCAGCCCCGACGCCCTCCGGGGGCTGGAGGGGTTCAGCCACATCTGGCTGATCTGGCAGTTCTCCCAGTCCGCCGGGCGGGGCTGGTCCCCCACGGTGCGGCCCCCACGGCTTGGGGGGAACGCCCGCATGGGGGTGTTCGCCACCCGCTCCCCCTTCCGTCCAAATCCCATCGGCCTGTCCTGCGTGCGCCTGGAGGGGGTGGAGCGCCACCCCCAGTACGGGACAGTTCTGCGGGTAGCGGGGGCGGATTTGATGGACGGCACCCCCATCTATGACGTCAAGCCCTACCTGCCCTACGCCGACTGCCGCCCCGAGGCGGTGGGGGGCTTTGCCAGCGTCCCCAAGGGGCCCTCCCTCCAGGTGGACTTTCCCCCAAAACTCCTCCTCCAGGTGCCGGAGGAACTTCGGGCTGGCCTTCAGGGGGTGCTGGCCCAGGACCCCCGCCCCCAGTACCAGCACGACCCGGCGCGGGTCTACGGCCTGGAGTTCGGCGGCCTGGAGGTGAAATTCACCGTGAACGGGGAGACCCTCACCGTCCGGGAGGTGGAAGAGGCCAAGAGAACCCGGCCTTCCGGCTTGACAGGGGACGGGACGGTCTGATATGCTAAAAAATAATGAGCAAATCGTGATTTGCCTGGAAACCGGTGTATTTTGCACCCGATTCCCGTCCTGCACTTGGCAGATTCCCCAAGGAGGTTTTACATTGATATGACAGATCAATCTAAGATCCGCAACTTTTCCATTATCGCCCATATTGATCATGGCAAGTCTACTCTCTCAGATCGTTTAATCGAGCTGTGCCATGCGGTGCCCCAGCGGGAGATGGAGTCCCAGCTGCTGGACAACATGGACCTGGAGCGGGAGCGGGGCATCACCATCAAGGCCCGTGCGGTGCGGCTGGACTACAAGGCCGCCGACGGGGAGACCTACGCCCTGAACCTCATCGACACCCCGGGCCATGTGGACTTCAACTATGAGGTGTCCCGCTCCCTGGCCGCCTGTGAGGGCGCGGTGCTGGTGGTGGACTCCACCCAGGGCGTGGAGGCCCAGACCCTGGCCAACACCTACCTGGCTCTGGAGCACGACCTAGAGATCCTGCCTGTCTTCAACAAGATCGACCTGCCCGCCGCCGATCCCCAGAAGGCTAAGCAGGAGGTGGAGGACATCATCGGCCTGCCCGCCCTGGATGCCCCGGAGATCTCCGCCAAGATGGGGGTCAACATCCCCGCCGTGCTGGAGGACATCGTTCAGAACGTCCCCGCCCCCACCGGGGACCCGGACGCCCCTCTGAAGGCCCTGATTTTCGACAGCCAGTACGACCCCTATGTGGGCGTCATCGTCTACTTCCGGGTGATGGAGGGCACCCTGAAGAAGGGGATGAGCGTGAAGATGATGGCCTCCGGCGCCTCCTA
>CALWWF010000030.1 GCA_944385165.1 uncultured Oscillospiraceae bacterium | reverse complement strand
CATCTCCACCGGCTGCCGGAAATATGGCGTCCCCTTCCATAATGTGTCCATCGACAGCCTGATCCTGGCACAGAACCTGCTCCCCGACCTGGGGAAGTACAAGCTGGACGTCGTGGCCGAGCACCTGCACCTGCCCGCCTTCAACCACCACCGGGCCAGCGACGACGCGGCCACCGTGGCCTACATGCTGCCCCCCTTCTTCCGGATGCTGGAGGAGCATGGTTTACATAATTTAAAGGAAATCAACCCCTACATGCCCAGGCTGCGCCGGGGGGGCAAGGCACGCCGCCAGCCCAAGCACCTGATTGTCCTGGCCAAGAACCAGACGGGGCTGCGCAGCCTGTATAAGCTGATCTCCCTGTCCCACCTGGAGCACTTCAAGCGGGTGCCCACCATGCCCAAGTCTCTCATCAACGAGAACCGGGAGGGGCTGATCATCGGCTCGGCCTGTGAGGCAGGGGAACTGTTCCGGGCGGTGGTGGACGGCAAGGACTGGGAGGAGCTCAAGCGCATCGCGTCCTGGTACGACTATCTGGAGATCCAGCCCATCTGCAACAACATGTTCATGCTCCGCAAGGGGATGGTCCGCAGCGAGGAGGAGCTGAGGGACTTCAACCGCACGGTGGTACGCCTGGGGGAGGAGCTGGGCAAGCCGGTGTGCGCCACGGGGGACGTACACTTCCTGGACCCGGAGGACGAGATCTACCGCCACATCCTCCTGGCCTCCAAGGGCTTTGAAGACGCGGACGAGTCCCTGCCCATCTACTTTAAGACCACCGAGGAGATGCTGGAGGAATTTTCCTACCTGGGCAAAGAGAAGGCCTATGAGGTGGTGGTGAAGAACACCAACCTGATTGCCGACTGGTGCGACCCCATCGAGCCGCTCCCCAAGGGGCTGTTCGCCCCCAAGCTGGAGGACTCCGACGGGGAGTTGAAGCGGCTGGTCTGGGGGAAAGCCCATGAGCTTTACGGAGAAAATCCCCCGAAAATCGTCACCGACCGCATTGAGGTGGAGCTGGGGGACATCATCCGCTGCAAGTACGACGTGATCTACATGTCCGCCCAGAAGCTGGTGCAAAACTCCCTGGAACACGGCTATCTGGTGGGCTCCCGTGGGTCGGTGGGCTCCTCCCTGGTGGCCTTCATGTCGGGCATTACGGAGGTAAACTCCCTGCCCGCCCACTACCGCTGCCCCAAGTGCAAGCACTCCGATTTCGACTACGCCCAGGACCCGGCCCACCCCTACGGCTGCGGGGCGGACATGCCCGACGCCTACTGCCCTGTGTGCGGCACCAAGTATGTGAAGGACGGCTTCAACATCCCCTTCGAGACCTTCCTGGGCTTCGGGGGCGACAAGGTCCCCGACATCGACCTGAATTTTTCCGGCGAGTACCAGGCCAACGCCCACCGGTACACCTTTGAGCTATTTGGGCAGACCCATGTGTTCCGGGCGGGCACCATCGGCACCGTGGCGGAAAAGACCGCCTTCGGCTATGTGAAGAAGTACTTAGAGGAGCGGGGGAAGGTAGCCTCCAAGGCGGAGGAGAACCGCCTGGCCATCGGCTGCACCGGGGTGAAGCGCACCACGGGCCAGCACCCCGGCGGCATGGTGGTCATCCCCCAGGACAAGGAGATCTATGACTTCTGCCCGGTCCAGCACCCGGCGGACGACCCCAACACGGACATCATCACCACCCACTTTGAATATCACTCCATGGAGAGCAACCTCCTGAAGCTGGACATGCTGGGCCACGATGACCCCACCATGATCCGTATGCTGGAGGACTTAACGGGGGTGAACGCCCGCACGGACATCCCCCTGGACGACCCGGACACCATGTCCATTTTCAAGTCCTCCAAGGCTCTGGGATACGAGGACGACAAGATCCTGGGCCCCACCGGCGGCACCGCCATCCCGGAGTTTGGCACCTCCTTCGTCCGGGGGATGCTGGAGGACACCCAGCCCGACCAGTTCGACATCCTGGTGCGGCTGTCCGGCTTCTCCCACGGCACCGACGTGTGGCTGGGCAACGCCAAGGACCTGATCACCTCCGGCACCGCCAAGGTCAACGAGGCCATCGGCTGCCGGGATGACATCATGCTCTTCCTCATCTCCAAGGGGATGGAGCCAAAGCGCTCTTTCAAGATCATGGAGTCGGTGCGTAAGGGCCGGGGACTCCCCGAGGGGGCGGAGGACGAGATGAAGGAGCACGGGGTGCCCGACTGGTACATCGGCTCCTGCAAGAAGATCGCCTATCTGTTCCCCAAGGCCCACGCGGTGGCCTATGTGATGATGGCCTTCCGCATCGCCTGGTTCAAGGTCCATAAACCCCTAGCCTTCTACGCCGCCTACTTCTCCATCCGGGCCAAGGCCTTCGACGAGCGGTACATGTGCCGGGGCATGGACGAGTGCCAGCGGAAGATGCGGGAGATCGTCGCCAAGGACAAGGAGGCCACCGCCGTGGAGCAGGACATGCTCACCACCCTGGAGGTGTGCTACGAGTTCTACCTGCGGGGCTTCACCTTCCGGCGGATGGACCTGTACGAGTCCGAGGCCCTCATGTTTAAGATGGACGAAGAGCACAACGCCCTCATCCCGCCTTTTGTCTCCGTGGCCGGACTGGGGGAGACGGCGGCCATCTCCCTGGCCGAGCAGCGCAAGGGGAAGCAATTCATCTCCATCGAAGAGGTGTCCGCCGCCTGCCCCAAGGTGTCTAAGACCCATATCGAATTGCTGAAAGACGCGGGAGCCTTCGGCGACTTACCTGAAACAAGTCAGATGGACCTGTTTTCCATGTTTGGCTGAGCGGCAGACACCGGGGCCCCGCGCGGCGCAGTCTGGAGGCGCACGGATGCAAGCGGTGGGCAACATAGAATGAAACGGAGGAAAATTGCGGAAAACCGGCAGATTCCGGCGTATCTTGGGAATTGCTTTTCCATCCAAGGCCGGGTATAATAAAGGTGCAGCAAGTGGAACGACTGCGTTTTTGAGAGGAGTGTCTCCTGAATATGAGTTTTGATCCCTATGAGTTTGACCGGGACTACAGCCCCGCAAACCGGCGGGTGGTCACGGAGAGTGAGTATACCGCCCGGACCTTCCTGTGGATGGTGCTGGGACTGCTGGTCACCTTTGGAGTGGCGGTTTTCTGCTGGGTCACCAACCTGACGATTTATGCCTATGCGTATGTGCCCTATATCCACTGGATCGTCCTGGTTGCCACCTTGGTGATGGCCTTTACCATGTCCGCCCGCGTTGAAAAACTGTCGGTGGGGGCGGCCCGGTCCATCTTTGTTGCCTTCTCCGCCCTGTTTGGCTTCACCATGTCCATATACCTGTACTTGTTCCAGCTGAGCAGCATTATTTTTGTGTTCCTGGCCACTGCCCTGTACTTCGGGGTGCTGGCGGCATACGGGCATTTCACCAAGCGGAACCTGGCGGACATCGGCCCCATTCTGTTTTCCGGGCTGATCTTCCTGGTGGTGTTTGGACTGGTGAGCCTGTTCATTCCGGCCCTCAACGCCTTTGACACCATCGTGTGCCTCATCGGCATTGCGGTGTTCCTGGGCTACACCGCCTACGACACTCAGCGCATCCGGTACTACTACCACTACTTTGCCGGATACCCGGACATGATGGAGAAGGCGTCCATCTTCTCCGCCTTACAACTGTATTTGGACTTTATCAACTTGTTTCTCTACCTGCTGCGCTTCCTGGGCAAGAGCCGAAACTGATTTACGCAAAAAAATCCCGGCACATCAGTGCCGGGATTTTTTATCTCTGTTTACCGCCAGGACAGGAGCACGTCTACATCCTTGCGCTTGGGGGCGGGGCCCACCTCCGCCGGATGGCCCACGGCGATGAGGGCCATGAGTTCCTGGTCCTCGGGGATCTCTAAGTACGCCTGAAGGCGCTTGCGGTCGAACACGCCCATGATGACGGTGCCAAGGCCCAGGTCGTGGGCGGCCAGGCAGAAGGTCTGGGCGGCGATGCCGCAGTCGTAGTACTGCCAGCCGTCCTCCCGGTCGGTGGTGAAGGTGCCGTCCCGATTATAGCCGCAGCGGTTTTTCATAAAGGTCTGGGCAATGAGCAGGGGAGCGCCCTTGATGATGTTGGGGTTGTTGGCCCCGGCCAGGCAGTCCTCCTCCGCGATGGTATTGCGCACCGCCGGGTCCTCGATGGCCAGATACCGGCTGATCTGGGTGTTTTTCCAGCTGGGGGCGTAGGCGGCCAGAGAGACCGCCTTCTCCAGCAGTTCACGGCTCACCGGCTCATCGGTGAACTTCCGGACGCTGCGCCGGGTGAGAATACAGGTCTGTGCATCCATACGAAAATTCCTCCTGAAACAGATAGCTAGGATGGGTTTATGGTAGGACGAACCGGGCCGTTTGTCAAGAGCGGGCGGGAAAATTTCCCGCCGTCGGTCCCGGGGAGGCTTTTCAAGGGGGGAGGGATATGGTACACTAACCCCTGGTGATGCATACATGATACGAATTCAAAATATTCCCCTGCCCATCGGCGGGGATTTGGAGATGCTGCGCAAGCGGGCGGCCAGGGCGCTGGGGGTGCGCCCCGGGGTGTTAGAACAGATGGCCTTGGTACGTCAGTCCATCGACGCGCGGAAGAAGCAGGACGTACACTACGTCTACACGGTAGACGTGTCCCTGAAGAGCGGGGAGGAGCAGGCGGTGGAACGGGCGGGGAAGAAGAACATTACCCTGGTGTCTCCCAAGCCATATATTTTCCCGGAGGTGAAGCGCCGCTCCGCCACCATGCCCGTGGTGGTGGGGATGGGCCCGGCGGGGCTGTTTGCGGCGCTGTTCCTGGCCCGGAACGGCCTGCCCTGTGTGGTGCTGGAGCGGGGACAGGACGTGGATACCCGCACCGCCCAAGTGGAGTGCTTCTGGTCCGCCGGAGTGCTGGACCCCGCCTCCAACGTGCAGTTTGGGGAGGGGGGCGCGGGCACCTTCTCCGACGGGAAACTGACCACCGGCACCCATGACCCTCGTATCGGGGCGGTGATGGACGCGCTGGTGGCGGCGGGGGCCCCGGAGGATGTGAAGTGGTCCCACAAGCCCCACATCGGCACCGACATTTTGCGCCAGGTGGTCAAGCACATCCGGCAGGAGCTGATTTCTCTGGGATGCGACGTGTGCTTTGGCAGCCGCTTGGTTGGGATAGAGACCGGAGCCGGTGGAGTGACCGGCGTGTGGGTGGAGTCGGAGAAGGGGCGGTACCGGCTGGACTGCGACGCCCTGGTTCTGGCCCCGGGGCACTCCGCCCGGGACACCTTCCAGATGCTCCAGGAGGCGGGGGTGCCGCTGGAGCAGAAGCCCTTCGCCATTGGGGTGCGCATCGAACAGGACCAGCGGGCCATCTCCCAGGCCCAGTACGGCCCGGCCTGGGAGCAGCTGCCCCCCTCGGACTATAAGCTCGCCTGCCATCTGCCCACCGGGCGCTCCGCCTTCACCTTCTGCGTGTGTCCCGGAGGAGAGGTGGTGGCCGCCGCCTCCGCTCCGGGGCAGGTGGTGACCAACGGCATGAGCTACCGCGCCCGGGACGGGAAAAACATCAACGGCGGCTTCCTGGTGGGGGTGGGGCCGGAGGACTTCCTGCCCTTCGGGACGGACCCCCTGGCCGGGGTGCGCTTCCAGGAGCAGTGGGAGCGGGCCGCCTTCCGGCTGGGGGGAGAAAACTATTTTGCCCCGGCCCAGCGGGTGGAGGACTTCCTGCTGAAACGGCCCTCCCAGGGGGCGGGGAGCATCCTGCCCACCTACCGCCCCGAGGTGACCTGGACTGAGATGGACCGCTGCCTGCCCCAGGCGGTGGCCGACACGCTGCGGGGGTCCCTCCCCCTGATGGAGCGGAAGCTCCGGGGGTTTGCAAACCCGGACGGGGTGCTCACCGGGGTGGAGACCCGCTCCTCCTCGCCGGTGCGCATCCTCCGGGACGAGACCTATCAGTCCGCCCTGCGGGGGCTCTATCCCTGCGGAGAAGGGGCCGGATACGCAGGTGGTATTGTATCAGCTGCTGTGGATGGAATCCGGGTGGCCGAGGCCATCGCAAAGGGTTAGTCCGGCCCCTTCTCCGGGGCCCCACCGGAGGTGGGGCGCGCGAGAGCGCGAACAAGCGTTTTGCCGCAGGCAAAACCTTGGCGGAAGGGCGACTGGGCCGCCCTGAGCAATGAAAATAGCCCTATGGGTCCCCGCCGCTTTGCAAGCAAAGCGGTGGGCAAGGGGCCGGATACGCGGGTGGGATCGTGTCAGCTGCTGTGGATGGAATCCGGGTGGCCGAGGCCATCGCAAAGGGTTAGTCCGGCCCCTTGTGCGGATCAAACTTTGCTCTTGGTATGAAAAAATGGCAAAATGCCCCGCTTGTCTTGTGCAACCCAAAGGAATGTGATAAAATACATGGTCAGCGTGTAGACTGAGAACAGCAGTGATCTAACTCACAAATAAGGTGGTCGATACCATGAAAATCGTAGTACTGGCCGGCGGCCTGAGCCCGGAGCGCAACGTATCCCTGTCCTCCGGCGCCATGGTGTGCGAGGCTCTCCGGTCCCAGGGGCACCAGACGGCCCTGGTGGACCTGTTTTTCGGCATGGAGGGGCGGGAGGGGGAGGACCCCTACGCGGCTCCCATCCCCCAGGGGTATAAAAAAGTCAGCCCTCAGGCGCCGGATCTGAAGCAGGTCCGGGCCAGCCGGAAGGACCAGAGTCCATCCTCCATTGGACCGGGGGTGCTGGAGCTGTGCGCCGGGGCGGACGTGGTGTTTTTGGCCCTCCACGGCTCCTGCGGCGAGGACGGGCGCATCCAGGCAACTCTGGACCTGCTGGGCGTGCCCTATACCGGGTCCGGCTGTCTGGGTTCCGCCATCGCCATGGATAAGGACATGACCAAGCGCCTGGTGGCGGGTCTGGTGACTACGCCCCGGTGGGAGACGGTGACGGTGACCGAGGAGAACCTGGAGGAGCTTACGGAGAACACCCCCCTGCCCGCGGTAGTGAAGCCCATCGCCAGCGGGTCCTCCATCGGCGTGACCATCGCCCATGATAAGGAGACACTGCGCCGGGGGCTGGAGGAGAGCATCCGCCTGGGTGGCCGCACTGTCCTGGAGCAGTACATCAAGGGGCGGGAGATCCAGGTGGCGGTGCTGGACGGAAAAGCCCTGCCCTCCATTGAGATCATCCCCCAGGCGGATTTTTATGACTACGAGAACAAGTACCAGCCCGGGGCGGCCCGGGAGGTGTGTCCCGCGGAAATTCCCCCTGAATGGGAGGAGAAGGTGGGCCAGGCGGCCCAGGCCGTCTTCCAGGTCATCGGCCTGTCCGTGTATGCCCGGGCCGATTTCATCGTTACTGAGGACGGAACTCCCTATTTCTTGGAGATCAACACCCTGCCCGGCATGACCCCCACCAGCCTGGTGCCCCAGGAGGCGGCCGCTGTGGGGATCGGCTACGGCGAGCTGTGCCAGCGGATCGTGGAGGCCTCTCTGCGGGCCCGGAAGGAAGGAGTTTAAGGGCAAATGGAAGCCATTACCGTGCGGGAGCTTTTGGAGGCGGTGAAGGGGACCCTCATCGGCCCCAATGGGGACCTGGACCAGACCGTCTCCCGGGTGGACACCGACAGCCGGAACATCCACCCCGGTTCCCTGTTTATCCCCCTGGTGGGGGAGCGCTTTGACGGCCACGCCTACATTAACGCCGCCCTGGAGGGGGGCGCAGCGGGCTGCCTGACCGCCCGGGAGCGGGAGAACTACCGGGAGGACCGCTTCTATATTAAGGTAGGGAACACTCAGCGGGCTCTGCGGGACTTGGCCGCCTGGTACAAAAACCGCTTCCCCATCCCCTTCGTGGGGGTGACTGGCAGCGTGGGCAAGACCACCGCCAAGGATATGATCGCCGCCGTACTGGGGGTGAAGTACAAGGTCCTGAAGACAGAGGGCAACTTCAACAACAACATCGGCCTGCCCCTGACCCTGCTCCGCCTGGACCGCACCTATCAAATTGGGGTGCTGGAGATGGGCATGGACAAGTTCGGGGAGATCGACTACCTGGGGGACATCGTCCAGCCGGAGGTGGGGGTCATCACCAACATCGGGGACGCCCACATTGAGAAGCTGGGCAGCCGGGAGAACATTTTCAAGGCCAAGTGCGAGCTGATCCCCCATATCCGCACGGAGAACGGCCTGCTGATCCTCAACGCCGACGACGAGAAGCTGGTCACCCTCCGGGGGAAGACCCCGGTAAAAACCGTCTTCTGCGGTAAGAGCGAGGGGGCGGAGTACCGGGCCCAGGTCACCGGCGGGGACGGGGTGAGCCACATTCACTGCCGCCTGACTACCCCCAACATGGACCGGGAGGTGAAGATTCCGGCTCTTGGGGAGCACATGATTTACCCCACCCTCATCGCCGCGGCGGTGGGGGAGCACTTCGGTCTCACCGCCGGCGAGATCGAAAAGGGGATCGCCCGCTTCGTCCCCACCCGGATGCGCATGAACCTGGTCCAGCGGGGGGAGGACATTACCATTCTGGACGACACCTACAACGCCAACCCCCAGTCCATGCGGGCGGCCATCCGGGTATTGGCCGACAGCCACAGCAGCTATAAGGCGGCGGTGCTGGGGGATATGTTCGAGCTGGGGCCCTACTCCCCCGCCCTCCACACCGAGGTGGGGGAGTGCTTGGGCAAGCAGAACATCCACTGTCTGGTGGCGGTGGGGGACGAGGCCAAGCACATCGCCCAGGGGGCCAAGACAACCGGCGTGCCCCAGGTCTATTACTGCAAGGACAAGGAGGAGGCCAAAAAGATCCTGCCGGAGATCGTCCGGCCGGACAGCACCATCCTGGTGAAAGCCTCCCGAGGTATGAAGATGGAGGAGTTGGTGGCCCGGCTGGTGGAGCTGACCCCGGAGGGATAACAGAACCTTTCAAAGGAGGAGACCGGGCATGAGAGCATGGACATGGAAAACGGCGGTTAAGCTGACCGCTCTGATCTGCGGCATTCTGCTGCTGGGCTATCTCTTCCTGACGCCTATGGGGGCGCTGCGGCTGGCGATGTTACGGGCGGGACACCCGATCATTGCGGTCACCATGCACGTGCGGGAGGCCGTGCCGGAGGACGCTTTTTTGAAGTGGTTTGACAATCCGTCCAACACCACGATTTATCACTTTGAGGACCCGGTCCCATTGGGCTATGTGACGCTAGAGCCCATGGAGAATTGGATTGTGACAGAGGTCGGTCCCTTCTACTGGGCGGACTACTATGGATATTGCTGAGAAATAACGCGACGAGGACACTATGATCGACATTTCAGTTTCCAACCTGGTGAAGGAGTTTGAGGTTGGACATAAAATTTTAGAC